>CAZMXB010000120.1:249-14141 GCA_964569855.1 uncultured Rhodoferax sp. | reverse complement strand
GATTTCGCGCGCACTGATGGCCAACCCCGATCTGATCTTGCTCGATGAGCCCAGCCTGGGCCTCAGCCCCAAGCTCACCAAGGAAATCTTCGAGATTGTGGTACGCATCAACCGGGAACGCGGCACCACCATTTTGCTGGTCGAACAAAACGCCAACATGGCCCTGAATGCCTCGGACTACGGCTACGTGCTGGAGAACGGCCGCATTGTGATGGAAGACACCTGCGCCCACCTGCGCGAGAAGGACGACATCAAGGAGTTCTACCTCGGCATGAAGGAAGACGGTGTGCGCGGCGAGCGGCGCTGGAAAAAGAAGAAAACCTGGAGATAACCATGAACGCAGCGCCGAGCCGCCTCAAGCCAGTGAACGCCCCCGCGGGGGGCAGCGCAGTACACGCAGTGACAAGCGTTGGGGTAGCAAACTCATGAGTCAGCTCTGGGATACCTCGTCGATTCAACCCTGCAATGACATCGTCATGGCGGGCGAAACCATACCCGCCATGTTCTGGAACGCGGTGGCCAAGCGTGGCCCCGAGATCTGGATGCGGCAAAAGCACCTCGGCCTGTGGCGCAGTTGGACCTGGAACCAGACCGCCGACGCCGTACGAGAAATCGCAGCGGGTTTGATGAGCCTGGGTTTTGCCAAAGGCGACTGCGCCTCGATTTTGGCCAATACGGTGGCGGAGTGGGTCTGGGCCGACCTGGCCATCTTGTCGGCCGGTGGCGTGTCCAACGGCGTCTACCCGACCGACGCTGCTTCCCAATTGCAGTACCTGTGTGAAGACTCCCGCACCACCGTGTTGTTTGTCGAAGACGACGAACAACTGGACAAGGCCCTGGAAGTGCGCGCACACCTGTCGGGGCTGCGCAAGATTGTGGTTTTCAACATGGAAGGATTGCGCGACCTGGCAGACCCCGACGTGATCAGTCTGGACGCCTTGCGTATTCTGGGGCGCGACTATCTGAAGCAAAACCCCGGGGTGGTGGAGCAGCGTGTTCAGGCCTGCAAGCCCGAGGATCTGGCCATTCTGGTCTATACCTCGGGCACCACTGGCAAACCCAAGGGCGCCATGCACCTGCACCAGGGTCTGGTGTTCACCGTGCGTGGCTACAACACCCTGGTGGCGCAGGACGAGCGCGATGAGCGCATGTGTTTCTTGCCGTTGTGCCACATTGCCGAACGCATGGGCGGCGAGTACTTTGCGCTGTACACCGGGGCCAAACTCAACTTTGTCGAGAACCCTGAGACCATTCCCGAAAACGTGCGCGAGATTGCTCCCACCGTATTCACCGCCGTGCCCCGGGTGTGGGAGAAGTTCTATTCAGGTGTGATGATTTCACTCAAGGAAGCAGGTGCCGTCCAGCAGGCAGCCTATGCCTGGGGCATAGGCGTGGGCACCCGCATTGCAGACCTGGTCATGGCCGGCCAACCCGTGAGTGGCTGGCTGAAGATCCAGTTCACCCTGGCCCAGTGGCTGGTGCTGAACAACGTGCGCAAACTGATCGGCATCCACCGGTCTCGTTTCCTGGTCACCGGTGCCGCCCCCATTTCGCCCGATCTGGTTCGCTGGTACATGGCCCTCGGTCTGCCGATGCTGGAGGTTTGGGGCATGACCGAGACCTGTGGTGCCTCCACGGGTGTGCCCGCCAGCAAGATGAAACCAGGCTCGATCGGTCCGGCTGCCGCGTACAACGAAGTCCGGCTGGACCCCGCCACGGGCGAAATTCTGGTGCGCGGCAAAAACGTGTTCGCAGGCTACCTGAACCTGCCCGAAAAAACCGCTGAAACCATCGACAAGGACGGCTGGTTACACACCGGCGATGTCGGTGTGGTGGATGCCGATGGCTACTACCGCATCACCGACCGCATGAAGGACATCATCATCACGGCGGGCGGCAAGAACATCACCCCCAGCGAGCTGGAAAACGATCTCAAGTTTTCACCCTACATCACGGACGCCGTGGTCATTGGCGACAAGCGCCCGTATCTGGTTGTCATCATCATGATCGACCAGGAAAACGTCGAGAAATTCGCCCAGGATGCCGACGTGCCCTTCAGCAACTACGCTTCCCTGACCCGCTCGCCTGAAGTGCAGGCACTGATACAAACCGAGCTCGACCGCGTGAACCAAAAGTTTGCGCGCGTCGAGCAGATCAAGAAATTCTTCCTGCTGGAAACACAACTGACGGCAGAGGACGAAGAATTGACCCCCACCATGAAACTCAAGCGCAAACTGGTGGAACAGAAATACGCGTTGCAGATTGAAGCCATGTACCACTGATGGCTGCCGCGCCCCACTTAACCCAACACAAACCCACCATGAAAATCAAAGCCACCCTCGCAGTCACTGCGTTAGCCCTTTGGACGTGTGCCGCCAGCGCTCAACAGGGCATCAGCAAAGACGAAATATTAATCGGCTCCATCCAGGACCTGTCCGGGCCCCTGGCGGGGTATGGCAAGCAGGCTCGCGCAGGCATGCAGATGGCATTGGAAGAGGTCAACGAATTGGGCGGCATCCATGGCCGCAAGATCAAGCTGCTGGTCGAAGACTCGGGTTACGACCCCAAAAGGGCTATTCTGGCCGCGCAGAAGCTGGTCACGCAGGACAAAATTTTCATGATGGTGGGCCACGTGGGTACGGCGCAAAACGAAGCAGCCATGCCGATCCAGTTTGAAAAAGACGTCATCAACTTTTTCCCGCTCACCGCAGCGCGATCCATGTACGAGCCCTTCCACCGGCTCAAATTCTCTATCGCCCCCACCTATTTCGAACAGATCCACTTGGCATTGCCCAAGTTGCTCCGGCAGAAAGGCCTGACCAAGGTCTGCGCCATTTACCAGGACGATGATTTTGGCCAGGAGGTCTTGCAAGGTACCGAGGAAGGGCTCAAGGCCGCCAAGTTGCCGCTGACCGACAAAACCTCATTCAAGCGCGGGGCCACCGACTTCTCATCGCAGGTGGCCAAGATGCAGGCCAGCGGTTGTGAATTGGTGGTTCTGGGTACCATCATCCGCGAAACCATTGGCACCATTGGCACGGCGCGCAAGATGGGCTTCAACCCGGTGTTCCTGGGCTCCAGCGCGTCCTATACCGATCTGATCCACAAAATCGGCGGCAAGGCCATGGACGGTTTCTACTCCACAATGACTTCGCAGATCCCGTACGCGGATGACCCGTCCCCCGCCGTGCGCCGCTGGGCCAGCAAATACCGGACGCAGTTCAATGAGGAGCCCTCCGTCATTTCCGTCTTCGGCTACATCGCCATCAATGTATTTGCCAGCGCCATGCGCGACGCCGGTGAACGACCAACCACATCCAAATTCATACGCTCCATGGAAGTCATGAAAATTCCAGGCGACATGTTTGGATCACCTCCACTGAAATTCACACCAACACGACGCCTGGGCAGCAATGAGTCACGGCTGTCACAGATTCAAGATGGTCGCTGGAAAGTCGTGATTGACTACGACTCCAAGTAGCCCCTGCCCGCCTTACCGTTCCCCGCCCCCAAACCACAAAAAGGAGACATCCCCATGAAATTCAAAACCAGCCTCGCCATCGCGTCCCTGACCCTTGTTGCCAGCCTTGCGCATGCGCAGCAGGGTGTGAGCAAGGATGAGATCGTGCTTGGTTCCATTCAGGATCTGTCGGGGCCTATTGCAGGCTTTGGCAAACAGGCCCGACTGGGTATGCTGTTGGCAGTTGATGAGGTCAACGAGCAAGGTGGCATCAATGGCCGCAAGCTCAAGATCATCGTCGAGGATTCCGCCTACGATCCCAAAAAAGCAGTACTGGCCGCCCAGAAGCTGGTCAACCAGGACAAGATTTTCATGATGGTGGGCCACATCGGCACTGCGCAGAACATGGCGGCCATGCCGGTGCAGTTCGAGAAGAACGTAATCAATTTCTTCCCGATCACCGCAGCGCGGGAAATGTATGACCCTTTCCACAAGCTCAAATACTCCTACGCTGCCACCTACTTCGACCAGATGCGCAATGCCGTGCCCAAGCTGGTGAAAGAAAAGGGTGCCAAAAAGGTCTGCACGATGTACCAGGACGATGACTTTGGCCTGGAAGTGCTCAAAGGCGGTGAAGCCGGCCTGAAGACCCTGAACATGGAGTTTGCCGAAAAGACCTCTTACAAACGTGGAGCCACCGATTTCTCGTCGCAGGTTTCGAAGATGCAGGCTGGCGGTTGCGACATGATCGTTCTGGGCACCATCATCCGCGAGACCATTGGCGCCATCGGCACGGCCCGTAAACTGGGCTACAACCCGATCTTCCTGGGTTCCAGCGCGTCCTACACCGACTTGATCCACAAGCTTGGCGGCAAGGCCATGGACGGTCTGTACGCCACGATGACCGTACAGAACCCGTATCTGGATGAAGCCTCGCAACCGATCCGTTTCTGGGCCAGCAAATACAAGACCAAGTTCAATGAAGACCCCACTGTGTTCTCGGTCTATGGCTACACCATCATCACCAGTTTTGCCACTGCGGCTGGCCGCGCCGGCAAAAACCTGACGACCGACAGCTTCATCAAGGTGATGGACAACCTGACCATCGAGCCCGACTTCTTTGGAGGCGCCGTGCAGACCTTCAGCGCGACCAAACGCCTGGGCAGTGACGCTTCGCGACTGTCACAAATCGTGGACGGCAAGTGGAAAACCGTGTCGGACTACTTTGGCAGCACCGCGAAAGCCACGAAGTAGGTCGTCATCCATCACCAGAGGCCACCACGCGGTGGCCTTTTTTCATGCCACCCTACTGTCCCGAATGGGGCCTTCAGCAGTCAGCGATACGGGGCGGATGGGGGTGGAAGCGAACCATGGCGTGGGTGTCGGTGAACTGGCCGTCACGCAGGGCGTAGCCGCGCATCGTGCCCTCAATTTCAAAGCCGAACTTTCGGTACAGTCCTATAGCGCGGGCATTGTCGGTGTAAACGCTCAACTCCAGGCGCAGCGCACCAACCCAGCGGTCGGAATAGTCGCACAGGGCAACCATCAGGGCAGAGCCCACACCCTGTCCCTGCGCCTCGGAGGCCACCGAAATGCCCAGCATCAGCGCATGGCGACGCCGCACCGATGCCCCCGCCGGATGCAGACCCGCCGTACCCAACACCGTGCCGTCGCGTTCGGCCACCAGCATCAGATCGGCCTTTCCTGGCACGGTCAGTTCGGTCAGGCGGGCACGCCACAGGTCCTCGTTGGTATGGGGCATTTGCATCAGCCCCGGAAAAACACCGGGGTCACCCATGATGCGAGCAAAGGCCGCTGCGTCCTGCAGGCCTGCGCGACGGACAGAGATGGGCATGGAGTCTCCTGCAAACTGGGGGCTGAAATATACAGACCCCGTTTGTATCAGGAAACAATATAGGCCCCAGCCCCCGTGGACAAGAGCTTGCCGTCGGCCCCCAGGAACTCCATACGGGTGGAGGCCACGCGCGAACCCAGGCGCATGACCTCGGCCCGCAGCTCGAAGCGTTCACCAATGCCGGGGCGCAGGTAATCGATTCGCAGGTCGATGGTGCCCAGTTTGCCGAAGCGGTGCAGCCGCTGAAGCGGTGCCTCGTCCATGTGGCGCGCACCAATGGCAGCCATCACCGCCAGGCCACCCATGGCGTCCAGCCCGGCGCTGATGACGCCGCCGTGCAGGCGGTTGAACAGATGATGCCCTACCAGATCAGGCTTCATCGCGATGTGGGCCACGACGCGCTCGGGCTTGATGGATGCGATCTTCAGACCCAGCACGGTGTTGAAGACGATGAACTCTTCAAAAATCCTGGTCAGTCCCTGGATAAATTCGGGTTCGAACTCCACGGGAAGGTTGACAGCGGGGTTGTGGGTTGTTTTAGGCATTTTTTTCAGTTGGAGACAGAGCTATAGGTCTGTCCCGCAAAGTTCCAGGTTTGTTGGAGCCAGAACAAACAGTCCGACTCACGAAGTATCAGATATTGAGCTGACGGGACGCCAACTCTTTCATGATTTCTTCCGCACCCCCGCCAATCATCATGACCTTGACCTCGCGGTAGATGCGCTCAGACGCTGTGCCGCGCATGAAGCCCATGCCGCCCAGAATCTGCACGCCCTGGTCGGCGCAGAACTGCATGGTTTGCGTGGCGTGGTTCTTCAACAGGCAAACCTGGGCCACCCACTCCGCACCCTTGGCGGATTTATCGCCCCGATCACCGGCATCGGCGCGGGCCGATACTGCGTTGAGCCACGCACGGGTGGACTCGATGCGCATCTTCATATCCATCAGCTTGTGGCGAATAACCTGGTGGTCCACGAGCGCGCTGCCGAAGGTCTTGCGCTGTTGCGCCCAGCCCAAGGCCTCGTCATAACAGCACTCGGAAAAGCCCAGCGCCATGGCGGCCATCGACAGGCGCTCGCCATTGAAATTGGTCAGGATCATCTTGAAACCCGAGCCCTCTTCACCGACCAGATTACCAAGTGGCACACGCACGCCGTCAAAACGAATCTGCGCCGTATCCGAACACAACCAGCCCATCTTTTTGATCGGGCTGCGGCTCAGCCCAGCCGCATCACCTGGAACCATCAGCATCGAAATACCCATGGGGCCTTTGTTTTTCATGTCCGTGCGCACAGCCACCGTCAGCCAGTCGGCCCGCACGCCGGACGTGATGAATACCTTTTCGCCGTCAACCACGTATTCTTCACCCTCACGGCGCGCCGTTGTCTTGAGTGCCGACACGTCCGTGCCGCCACCGGGCTCGGTGATGGCCAGCGCCGCAATCTTCCTGCCGGCCAACACATCGGGTATGACTTTTTGTTGCAAGTCTGCGCTGCCGTGGCGCACCACCGGTGGCAAGCCAATGTTGTGGCTGAACAGGCTGGCCATCAGGCCGCCACTGCCGCCATGTCTTGCCAGCGCAATCGTCATCGCATTGCGCAGACTCCAGGGGGCGGGTGTTCCGCCAAACGGTTCGGGGTACCCCATGGACAGCCAGCCCAGATCCGCAGCGCGCTGGTAAAGCTCTCGGGGAAACTGGCCCGCCTCTTCCCAGGCCTCCAGATTGGGCCTGACCTCTGATTGCACAAAGCGTCGAACCGAACCTTCGATCTGCGTGATGTCTTCCTGGTCAATGGCGTCTGAGGACATGTATTTTTCCTGAATCAATAGGTGAGCGACGCAGGGTCGCCACAAAGCGCGAAGGTTGTCACTTAGCTTGCTGGCCGTTTGGCAATGCCCATGGTCTTGGCGATGATGCCCATCATGACTTCGTCGGCACCGCCGCCAATCGAGCCCAGGCGTGCATCGCGGTACATGCGCGAAACCTTGTTTTCCCAGGTATAGCCCATGCCTCCCCAGAACTGAAGACAGCCATCGGGGACTAGCCGGTTCAGACGGCCAGCCATGAGCTTGGCCATGGAGGCCAACTCCAGCACATCCTGCCCGGCCACATAGAGCTCGCAGGCGCGGTAGGTCAGTGCGCGCAGGGCTTCAACTTCGGTTTTCATTTCGGCCAGCTTGAACTGCATCCATTGCTGGTCCGCCAGCGTGGCGCCGAACAGCTTGCGCTCCTGCGCCCATTCCACCGTCCACGCAATGCAGTTGTTCAAGGCCTGCAGACCGCTGGCAGCCACCCACATGCGCTCCTCCTGAAACTGCTGCATCTGGTAGACGAAGCCGGCTCCTTCCTGGCCGATCAGATAGCGCTGGGGCACCCGTACATCGTCAAAGTACAACAAGCCGGTGTCGCTGGAGTGCATGCCGATCTTCTTGATCTTGCGCGCCACCTCGATGCCCGGGTGCAGCTTGCCGTTCTCGCGCAGCGGCACCATGACCAGGCTCTTGTTCTTGTGCGCGGGGCCGTCGCCAGTGTTGACCAGCATGCACATCCAGTCGGCTTGCAGGCTGTTGGTGATCCACATCTTCTGGCCGGTGATGACATAGTCGCCGCCATCCTTGCGCGCCCGGCTCGTGATGGCCGAGACATCGCTGCCTGCACCGGGCTCACTGACGCCAATGCACCCCACGGTGTCACCGGAAATGGCTGGAATCAGAAATTCTTTCTTCAGCTCTTCACTGCCAAAGCGTGCCAGCGCCGGGGTGCACATATCGGTCTGCACCCCAATGGCCATGGGCACACCACCGCAGTCAATATGTCCCAGGGTTTCGGCCATGGCCATGCCATAGGAATAGTCCAGCCCCGCGCCGCCATAGGCCTCGGGCTTCGTCAGCCCCAGCAGTCCCAGGTTGCCCAGTTTCTTGAAGACCTCGTGAGCCGGAAACTGCTCGACAGCCTCCCACTCATCCACATGGGGATTGATCTCGGCGTCGATAAAACGTTTCAGGGTGTTCTGGATTTCCAGGTGTTCGTGGGTGAATTGCATGGTGTCGATTTCGAACAAGATGGGGCGGCTCAGACCTGAAACACTTTGGGCGTGTGGGCTCGGTGGAAACCGTTGAAGGGTTTGACGGCATCGCGCGCCTGCACAGCGGCATCCGGCACCCGCATCGGATAGCCGGCTCGGGCTTGCGGGCGAGCGCCATCAATACGCAGGGTGGTGCCGCTGATGAACGACGCGGCCGGGCTCAGCAGGAACACAATGCCGGCAGCAGTCTCGGCCTCGGTACCAAAGCGCCCAGCGGGAATCGTCTTGGCCATCTCGCGGATCATTGGCGCCATCTCAATGGGATAGTTGTCCATTCCGCTCGACGCGATGTAACCAGGTGCTACGGCATTCACCCGCACGCCTTTGCCAGCCCATTCCACCGCCGCTGTTTCGGTGAAGCTGACCATGCCAGCCCGTGCTGCGCCACTATGACCCATGCCGGGCATGGAACCCCACATGTCTGCAACGATGTTGACAATCGCGCCGCCGGTCTTGTTCATGCCCTGCACAAAACACTCGCGCGCCATCAAAAAGCCGCCGGTCAGGTTGGTGTTGACGACCGCCTCCCAGCCCTTGGCGGTGATGGCTTCCAGAGGCGTCATGAACTGGCCACCGGCGTTGTTGACCAGGCCGTCCACCGGGCCGTGTTCACCAATGATGGCAGCAACCGTCTGTTTGACCGCCTCCTCCTGGCGGATATCACACACCTGGAAACTGACTTTGCCGCCATCCTGCGTGATCTCGTCTGCCACCTTTTGCAGCTTCTCGATCTTGCGCCCCACCAGGGCGACCTGGGCACCCAGGGACGCCAGCTCATGGGCCACACAACGCCCGATGCCCGATCCTCCCCCTGTGACGATGATGACCTTGCCCGCAAACAGGCCGGGTGCGAAAACAGAACCGTAAACCATAAACATCAATCCTCAATCAGTAGTTTTTAGAAACAAGGCCATGGCAGCGTCGGTCAGTTCCTGCAGTGATGCCTCCTTTTGGGGGTCAAACCACTGTACCGACCAGTTCAAGGCACCCAGGATCAGCAGCCGGGCCAGTCGTACAGGCGCGTTCAGTTCGCCGCTGGCATGCAATGCGGTCAACACGGGTAGCCAAAGTGCCTCGTAATCGGCAATCAACTTGCCAAGTGATTTTTGCTGGCGCAGTGGTAACGAACGTGACTCGTACAACATCACCGGCACAAAGTCGCTGCCGGGGCCGAGCAGAACGTCAAAGTGGGCCCGCACCAGCGTGTGCAACTGGGCCGCCGGCGGCAGATCCGCCTGCCCAGGGGCAACCACGGCTGCGCGCTGGCGCGCCAAAGCAGAGTGCATGCCCTCTTCCATCACTGCGTAAAGCAATGCCCCCTTGCTTTTGAAATGGTAGAACGGCGAGCCGCTTTGCATGCCCGCTGCGGCGGCAATATCCCGGGTCGTGGTGGCGGCGAAACCCTTGCGGCGAAAGAGCTGCGCTGCCGCGGTCAGCAAAGCCTGGCGACGGTTACCGTCATCACGCTCATCCACCGTTTTGCGCGGGCGCCCCCGTGGCCGTTTGGATCTGGCCTCAATGGGGGTCTGCGCTACTTCAGGGGTCATGCAGACACGATACCAAATTGGTCTATTTATAGCAAGCATTTGCTTGGTATAAATACAATATTCCAATGAGACCGTGCCCGATTCCGCCAGATCCTTTAAGTCAAATCGAGTGTTAGCCCTCGCAAATCATACGTGACACGCTATCGTTTTTATAGCGTTTTAAGATTAGCCTGGCAAAACCCGTGGCAGTACGATGTCAAACTGAGTGCCCTCTCCCACCGTGGTCAGCACCGAAATGCGTCCACCCAGGGTCTTGGTGACCAGATTGCGAACGATGGCCATGCCCAGACCCGTGCCGCCCTTGCCAATCTTGGTGCTGAAAAAGGGTTCGAACAGTTTCTCGACCACCTCGGGACCCATGCCAACGCCGTTATCCCGCACACACAGCAGCACCTGGTCGCCATCCAGCAGCGCGCTGATGGTCAACACGCCATTTCTGCGTCCCTCAAAAGCATGGAGGTAGGCGTTGTTCACCAGGTTGATGACGATTTGCCCCAACGGCCCCGGTTGGCTGTCCATCATCAGTTCGTCTGGGATCTCCACCACAACCTGGTGCGGCAGGTGTTTGAGGCTGGGGCTCAAGGTGTGCAGTATCTCCTGGACCACCAGCTTGAGATTAAACACGCGGCGCTGCTCGCTGGCCTGGTCGGCCGCCACTTGGCGAAAGTCACCCAGCAATTCCACGGCCCGCTCCAGGTTGCGTTGCAAGAGAGTTACACCGTCTTTGAGTTGCACCATGAAGGCGCTGAGCGCGGAACGCTTCAGATGGCCGCTTTCCAGGTCTCGGGCCATACTGAGCGTCTGCTCTGCCATGGCGCTGGCGACCATTTTGCTATTGCCCAGTGGGGTACCCAACTCGTGTGAAACACTGGCAAACAAGGTGCTCAATGTGGCCTTGGCTTCGCTGTTGGCCAAGTTGTCTTGTGATTGCTTCAAATTCTCCAGCGCCTTCTCAAGCTCGGCGGTGCGCTGGGCGACACGCTCTTCCAGGGTTTCGTTAAGCTCCTGCACCTGACGCAAAGTCTCGCGCAGCATCAACTGGGAGTGCACGCGAGCCCGCACTACGGCGGCATTCACCGGTTTGGAAATGAAATCCACCGCGCCCAGTTGTAGGCCCAGCGACTCCTCTTCCGAGTTATTGTGTCCGGTTATAAAGATGACCGGAATATCCCGGGTGCACGGGTCTGCCTTCAGCCGCCGACAAACCTCGTGCCCGTCCATGTCGGGCATTACCACATCCAGCAAGACAAGGTCAGGGAACTGGTCGGCACACAGGGCCAGCGCCTGAGCGCCGCTGGTGGCCATAAACACCTCGTAGTCGCCTTTGAATATCTGATACAGGATCTGGATATTGAAGGCCTGGTCGTCTACGACCAGCAACTTGGGTTTGCGGGATGTCGAACGTTCCATGACAGAGCCTAACTGTGCAGCAATTTGCGCCTTCTGACAAGAGGTTCGGGTAAGCCCGCCAAGTGAGAGGGCGCCCCGCACGCTGTGCGGGAGCATGGGAGGCTTACTTGGCGGCAGTTGCACCCGTTGCGCCAGCAAAGCTGCCTGCGCGCACCGTCACCATGTTTTCAGGCTTGATGTATTTCTTGATGGCTGCGTTGACCTGCTCAGTGGTCAAGGCATTCACCTTGTCGGGAAAGTCGTCCAGCCAGGTCACGTCATAACCCCGATTTACCGCGGTCAGTAGCGCATTGGCCATTCCGCCCGTAGTGGCCAGGTCGACCTTGAAGCCACCAACCAGGTTGCTCTTGCGGGCACTGAGCTCGTTGGGAGTAACGCCTGCGTCGTACCAGAGCTTGATCTGCCGTTGTGTGGACGCAATGCCTTTGTCCAACAAGGCAGGTGCAAAACTGCCATAGACGCGCCAATCCCCATCGTTGAAAACGTCGGCTTGCAGGATTGACCCCACGTCGTATGTCAGGCCTTCCTTGGCCCGCACATTGGCCATCAAACGTCCGGTGAAGCCACTTCCCAATATGGCGGTGGCCAGACGAAGCGCCTGGTAGTCAGGATCGCTGTAACGCAGCCCGCTGGCCTGGCCTATCACAACCGACACACTGGTTTTACCGTCCATCACAACGTCCTGCCTGGCGGCTGTGCCCATGGGCGCCGGTTGGGCCGCACGCACTACCGCCTGACCACCGGTCCAACCGGCAAAGGCCTTGCCAATCTCGGTCTGCAGGGCCGGCAAATCCAGGTCACCCACCAGCACCAGGGTCATGGCGGCTGGGCCATAGTTGGCCTTGTGAAAGGCCAACACGTCGTCCAGGGTGGCCGACTCGATGGCGGCCAGCATGTCGTCGGGTGCCACGTTGCGGTTGGGGTGGCCCACCGGATAGGCAGCGCGGTTGAAGGCATCACTGGCGCGGTAGTCCGTGCTCTCCAGGCTGCGTTTGATGCCGCCGGCCATTTGCTTCTTGGTCTTGATGAACTCTTCGGCGCTAAAGGCCGGTGAGCGCAACTGCTCGGCAATCAGGCCCAGCACCAGGGGCGTGTCTTTCTTCAAGAAACGGGCATTGATGTCAAGCAAGTCGGTGCCGACACGGAAATTGATAGCCGCCCCCACCGCTTCCAGCTTTTCCGCGATGGCGAACTTGTCTTGCGTCTTGGTGCCCTGGTCCAGCAACATGCCCGTCAGCGTGGGGACGGCAGCGTTGCCCTTGGCGCCCTGGGCACGGCCTGCAGGCAGGCTGGCGCGCAGGGTCACCACATCTTTGACGCCTGTAGGGTAGGCAATGACATCCACACCGGCAATCTTGCTACGTTTGACATTGGGCGCAACCTTGGCGCTGGGCGCGGCGACCGCTCCGCCTGCGGCGTCGTCTTTGGACGCGGCCAACACAGGTTGTGAAGTAGCGTTCAACCTGGGGTCGCGGTAATAGTAGGGACCATCTGACAGAGTGTCTTTGAATCCAGCCTTGGCACCAGCGGCGCCTGTGCCCGCTGCGGGTGCCGCCATTGCCGCAGTGGCGGGTGCAGCGGTAACGGGTACAAACCACCCAGTGGTGCTGGAGTCTTCGATCAGATACTTTTGCGCCACACGCTGGATGTCGGCGGCGGTGACCTTTTTGATCGCTTCGTCCAGGCCGTAAAACAGTGTCCAGTCACCGGCAGATATGAACTCGTTGATATTGCCTGCAATGCCAAACGAGCCATCCAGCTTGTAGGCGGAATCCGCTGTGTTTTTGGCAACTGCGGCTTGCAGTTCGGCTTCGGTCACGCCGTCTTTCTTCAGGCGCTCAATCTCTTGCAGGACGATGGTTTCCACTTCCTCATGCTTGGCGCCAGGCGCCAGCGGGGCAAAAACGATGTGCATGGAGGGGTCGGAAAAAATGCCCATCTCGCCTTCCACGCCGGTGGACAGGTTCTTGTTGGTGATGGCCTTGTACATGCGGCTGTTCTTGCCGTCGGCCAGAATGGCGCTCATCATGGCCACCGCAGCAAAATCCGCGTGGGTAGCAGCCGGGATCTTGTGCGCCACCGCCACCACGCCCAGTTGCCCGGGGCGCTTGACCGTCACACGGCGCGCGCCATTCTGCACTGGTTCTTCCGTGTAAAGGGCGGGAATGGCTTTGGGTGATTGGGGGTAGACGCCAAACGACTTCTTGACCATCTCCAGGGCCTGGGCCGGCTGGAAGTCACCAATGATGGTGACCGTGGCATTGTTGGGCCAGTAATAAGTGTCGTAAAACTCGCGCAGCTTCTGGATGGACACTTTCTCGATGTCGCTGCGGTGGCCTATGGTGCTGTGATGGTAGGGGTGGGCGACAAAAGCGGCCTGGTAGATCTCCTTGTACAGCGCCTGGATGGGCGAGTTCTCGCCGCGCTCAAACTCGTTGCGTACCACCGTCATTTCGGGCTTGCGGTCTTCTTCACGCAACAGCAGGTTGCGCATGCGGTCGGCTTCCATGGACATCACCGTGCCCAGGTGCTCG
>CAZMXB010000120.1:0-239 GCA_964569855.1 uncultured Rhodoferax sp. | reverse complement strand
AAGCCAGGTGGTGGCGTTGTAGCGGGCGCCGGTGCGTTCGAGCAACTGGTCGACGTTGTTGCCCTTCTCGCGGGTATGGTACCTGGAGCCCTTGAACATCAGGTGTTCCAGAATGTGCGTGGCGCCGGTGGTGCCGGTCACCTCATTCTTGGACCCCACCCGGTAAGTCACCATAAAGGTCAGGGTCGGACTGGAATGCTCGGGCATCAGCAAGACCTGCAGCCCATTGGAGCTGAGTG
>CAZMXB010000119.1:0-14171 GCA_964569855.1 uncultured Rhodoferax sp. | reverse complement strand
TGGGAAAGTAGGGTTGCAACTGCGCCATGCGCTCACGCACGGCCTGCGCAGCGGCCAGCGCATTGCCGGTGGGTGCCAACTGCACGCCAATACCGGCCGCCGGTTTGCCATTGAGGCGGGCCGAGGTGGCATAGGTCTGGGCGCCCAGCTCGATGCGGGCCACGTCTCTCAATCGCACGGTGGATCCATCGGTGTTGGCTCGCAACACGATGTTGCCGAACTGTGTGCTGTCGCTCAACTGGCCGTCCACCACCACGGTGGCCGCGATCGTCTGGCCGGAAATATTGGGCAGTTCGCCAATCGAGCCGGGCGACACCTGCGCGTTCTGGGATCGAATGGCGGCGTTGACGTCCGCCGCCGACAGGTTGTAGCCGCTGAGTTTGGCCGGGTCCACCCAAATGCGCATGGCGCGCTCGGTGCCAAACAGCTGCGCCTGACCAATGCCGGGCAGGCGCTGGATTTCGGGCAACACGTTGCGCGAGGCGTAGTCGCCCAGGGCCACAATATCGATGTCCGGGTTGTCGGACGACAACATGGTGAACAGCAGAAAGTTGGAGCGCGCCTTGTCCACCCGCACACCGGACTGCGTGACGGCAGCAGGCAGGCGCGGCGTGGCGCGTGACAGGCGGTTTTGCACATCCACTTGCGCCAGGTCGGCATTGGTGCCTGGCTCAAAACTGATCGAGATGGAACCGGTGCCATTGGCCTGCGCCACCGACTCCATATAGATCATGCCGGGCGAGCCGTTCATTTCGCGCTCGATCACGGAGAGCACACTGTCTTCCAGGACCTGGGCCGATGCGCCAGGGTAACCAGCCGAAACAATGATGGTGGGCGGCGCCACCGGCGGGTATTGGGCAACGGGCAACTGCGTGATCGCCACGCCGCCCATCACCATGATGAACAAGGCAATCACCCATGCGAAGATGGGGCGGTCGATAAAGAACTGGGCCATGAATAGCGCCCCTTACTTGCTGGCCGCGGCCGATGGCGCGGACGCTGGTGCCGACGCAGAGGCAAACGGCGCGGACGCCCCCGGCGCACTGGCGCCCGCAGCGCCGCCGGGCGTCCACGGCACGGCCTTGACCGGCGCACCGGGCACCATCATCTTCTGGAAGCCATCCACAATCACCTGCTCACCGGGTTTAAGCCCGTCCAGTACAACCCACTGGTTGCCCTGGGCATTGCCGATCCTGACCGGGCGCGGTGTGGGCTTGCTGTCCGCTCCCACCACCAGCACGGTGTCGCCCTGGTTGGTGCGTGTCACGGCCTGTTGTGGCAACAAAACACCGGCAGGAATCTCGGCCTGCGACAGGCGCACGCGAACGTACTGGCCGGGCAGCAACAGGCCATCGGGGTTGGGCACTTCGGCGCGCAGGGTGATCTGGCCGCTGGTGGCGTCCACCGTCAAATCAGTAAACAGCAATTTTCCCTGGCGGGGCAACTCGCTGCCATCTTCCAGCACCACCCGCACGGGCACCGAGCCATCACCGGCACTGCGCACCTGCTTGGCGGCAATCGCTTTGCGCAGACGGAGCACGTCGGTGGTGGACTGGGTGAAGTTCACATACACCGTGTCGGTCTGCTGGATGACCGCCAACTGCGTGGCCTCGGCCGCGCTGACCAGGGCACCTTCGGTTACCAGCGACTGGCCTATGCGGCCTGAAATGGGGGCGTTGACGCTGGCGTAATCGAGGTTGATCTGCGCCGTTTGTGTGGCGGCCTTGGCGGTGGCCACATCGGCCTCGGCCTGCTTTTGGGTCGTCAGCAGCGTCGTGTATTCCTGCTTGCTGATGGCGTTGGCCTCAACCAATGGCTTGTAGCGCTCCACCTGCGCGGCAGCCTGTGCCAGATTGGCCTGACCCTTGGCAAGGCTGGCCTGGGCGCTTTCCAGTGCAGCGCGATACGGTCCCGCGTCGATCCGGTACAGGGCTTGCCCGGCTTTGACCTCGCTGCCCTCGCGAAACAGGCGTTTGAGCACCACGCCGTTCACCCGTGCGCGCACCTGCGCCACACGCAGCGCGCTGACCCGGCCAGGCAATTCAGTCTGCAGGGCCACGGTCTCGTTGGCCACCGTCACCACACCGACGGTGGCAGGTGGTGGCCCGCCTGCAGCACCACCGCCGGGTCCGGGCGCGCTGTCCTTGGCGCCACAACCCACCAGGGTCGCGGCCAGCAGCAGCGCAAGGAGCAAGGATGTGCCGGCCAATGCCCGGCTGCTCAGTGGCCAGGAATGGGTGCGCGCAAAGTCAGAAACGGTTCGGTATGAGGACATGGCGAATCCTTTTGGAAGGCAAAAACGGGAACTGGTGGAGGCGCAGCATCAGAAGCTGGCAATCTCAAGAATCTGAATTAGTATACATACATAACTGAATGTAAGTGCAGCCCGCGTGCTCGGCCCAGTCTTCAGGTATTCCTGTTTCCAACATCGAACCAACCCTATGGCCCGCAGATCGAAAGAAGACGCCCTGATCACCCGTGACCAGATACTGGATGCGGCGGAGCGGGTGTTTCTGCGCCGGGGAGTGGCACGCAGTGCGCTGCAAGACATTGCCGACGAGGCCCAACTTACGCGCGGCGCCATCTACTGGCATTTTCAGAACAAGGCCGACGTGTTTGACGCCATGTTGCAGCGGGTGAAGTTGCCGATGGTGACCCGGCTCAACAGCCAGCCCCAGGCCGAGTCGGACAACCCGTTGCAGCACCTGCGCCAAAACGTGGCGTTGGCCTTTTACCAAACCGTGAACGACCTGCAGGTGCGGCGGGTGTTTGAAATCGCTTCGCATCGGGTGGAGTATGGCGACGAACTGCAAGCCGTGCGCGATCGCCATATCGCCGAACGCGGCCAGCGTGTGGTCGACCTGGAACGCGTGTTGGCCCATGCCCAGGCCAAGGACCAATTGCCACCGCAGTTGCAGGCCCACCCCGCGGCCGTGGGTCTACACGCATTGCTTGATGGCCTGATGGCCAACTGGCTGCTGCAGCCCGAGGCCTTTGACCTGGAGGTGGTGGGTTCCCAGGCGCTGGAAGCCTACCTGGCGGGCTTGGCCGGGTGGCAAACCAGGACGCTATAAAATAGATAGCGATGGCGTGAGGTTTTTAAGGGGCCGATGGCCGATTTTGCACCTGAACTGCTTCGCAAAGGGGGGTCAAGCTGGTATCGTGCGCTGCATTGCCCACCGTCACCCGTCTGCACTTTGGAGCACTCATGAACGCGAGACAAAGCCTGCTTGAACTGGCCGCGCGCCACCACCTGAACCAGCAGAATACGCACGACCTGTTGCATGCTGCGGGTCTGTTGGATGAACCCGCAGCGCTGGCCCTTTGGTTACCGCGCGGTGTGGCCGTGCTGGCCGCCGCTCTGGGTGGATTGGGGGTCGTGATGTGGATTGCGGCCAATTGGCAGTCATTGGGACGTGCGGGCCACTTTGCGCTCTTGCAAGGCCTGGTGCTGGCGACCGGTCTGGCGGCGGGAATGAACCCAGCCGCGAGGGCGCCGTTGGGGTTGCTGTCGCTGCTGGGAATTGGCGCGCTGTTTGCCTATTTTGGACAGACCTACCAAACCGGGGCCGACGCGTGGCAATTGTTTGCGCTGTGGGCGGTCTTGGCCTTGCCGCTGTGCCTGGGCGCCCGCTCCGACGTGTTGTGGGCGCCCTGGGCCCTGGTGGCGGTGACGGCCATTTCGCTGTGGACCCATACCTACAGCGGGCACAGCTGGCGCGCGGAACCGGATCAACTGGGTGTGCATCTGCTGGCCTGGAGCGCCTTGCTGCTGCTGGTCGGGGCGTTGGGCAGTGGGCTGCGGCGCTATACCGGTGCCGGTGTTTGGACATTTCGAACGGCTGCCACACTGGCCGTCGGGGCGATCACCATGACTGCGCTGGGCGGGCTGTTTTCCCGCCCCGTCAGCGCCCAGTACCCCCTGGGGCTGGCGCTCCTTGGGGTGTGCGGGGTGGTGCTGGGCACGCGTCGCTACTTTGAAGTGTTTACTTTGAGCGCCGTTGCTCTGGGCCTCAATGCTTTGTTGGTGTGCGGGCTGGTTCGCTGGCTGGGCGAGGGGGCCTGGAGCCAGGACTGGCTGGGTCGGTTGCTGGTCATTGGGCTGTTTGCGGCCACACTGCTGGCCGCATCGGTCAGCACCATTCTGTGGCTGTCGCGCCGGTCAGCGTTTTCGGCTTCGCGTTCAGGGGCATCCGCATGACCGCCCGTCCGAATGACCGATTGCAGGACGCTGTCGACGCAGGCATTCGGGGCGGGCTGTTGCCTGCCGGTGTGCAGCCAACGCCTTCCAGTGAACGCCCCTGGCCAGTGATTCTGCTGACCGCACTGGGCGTCTGGTTTGGCGCGGTTCCACTGCTGATCGCCATAGGCCTGCTGCTGGGCGATTTGGTGCGCGCCGGGGTCGGCCCGTACGTCGTTGGCTGTCTGCTTCTGGGTGCCGCAACCGTGGTGATGCGCTCCAGAACCCCGCCGCTTTTCGTTGAACAACTGGCCGCATTGGCACTTTTGGTGGGTGGGGGCACGTTGGCCATGGGGCTGTACCGGGACTTTCACCGCTCTGGCGGCTCTGCGATTTTGCTGGCCGTGGTGGTGCTGCTGGCGCTGCTTCTATCCAAAACATGGCTGAGGGTCTTGCTGGGTGCCCTGGCTGCGGGCCTGCTGGCCAATGCCTTGCTGCCCAACTGGTTTTCAGCCCGCAACCAGGGCACCGTGTTGCTGGTCCTGCACGGGATGCTCGCGGTGTGGCTGCTGTCGCTATGGCTGCAGCAACGCGTGGTTTCCCTGGCCGCCATGCTGGAAGCTATGGCGGCCGGCTGGCTGTTGACCACCCTGGCCGGCCTGACCTGGATGTCGGGTGCCACGTTTCTGGTCGGTGGGGCGGTGGGTTCCAACGCGATGGGCGCCATGCTGGGCTGGATCGCCGGGTTCGAGCGTCATAGCTGGCAAGCCAGTGCCATCCAGACCGGCGCCAGCGCGCTGGTGTTGGCGGGTGCCGGTGTGGGTGCGCTGGCATGGCCCACATTGCGTCAGCGATTTCCCTTGGCCGTGGCTCTGGTGCTGGCAGCGCTGGCGTGGTTTATGCCCCTGCTCGGTGGCGTATTGCTGGCGTTGATGGTGACCGTCACCACGAGACGCTGGCGCCTGGCCAGCGCCTGTGCGTTGGCGGCTATCTGGATCATGGGAGCCTTCTACTACCAACTGCGTTGGCCTTTAGCCGAGAAAGCCCTGCTGCTGGTTGGGGCCGGGGTGCTGCTGGGTGGGCTGGCGTGGATGCACCTTCGGGCCGCAACGCTTGCTGCCAAACCGGCCGGCAACAGCGCTTCTCCCTCTGGCTGGCGCAGTGTGCGCGCCCTGGCAATGCTGGCGGGGGCATTGCTCACCCTGATGGTGGCCAATCTGGCAATTTGGCAAAAACAAGACCTCATTGCGCGTGGCAAGCCGGTGTTCATGGCCCTGTTACCAGCCGACCCTCGCTCGCTCATGCAGGGAGACTATATGCGCTTGCGCTTTTCTGCCCTGGATGGCTCTCAGTTGCCTTTGCTCGATGATCTGCGCGGCAAACGTCCCCATATGGTCGTGCGTCTGGACGACCGCGGCGTGGCTACGCTGCAGCGATGGCAGACAGCGGGGCAGGCCCTCGCATCTGACGAGATGCTGCTGGAGCTCACACCCAAAGACGGCGCCTGGGTGGTAGTGACCGATGCCTGGTTTTTCAAAGAAGGCCAAGGACAACGCTGGCAGGCCGCCAAATTCGGCGAGTTTCGCGTGTTACCAGACGGCCAGGCACTTCTGGTCGGCATGGCCGATGCCAATCTTCAACCGATTGCGCCGGGCCCGCCTTGAGATGGCCGCGAGCGCCTGGCGACCTGGCATCGACTGCGTGAGGGTTGATCGACCCCGCCAGGTCCTGAGTGCGGCAGCGAACAGACTCTGTGGGACTGCTTGAATATTCTTTGAGAAACGTTGAACAGATTCGGCGTGATTCCGGGCTGCCCCGATCAATGCCCCGGAAAGTATCCAGGGAGCACTGCGGGCTGCGCTATATTTGCCTCACTGAAAGTGTTTCCATGCCAACCTCCGCAGCCGCTGAAAAACCGGACGGACCTACCCTGTCGCGGCGACGCCCGTCGCCCTTCTCGTTGGAAGCGTGGAAACAATTCGTCCTGGTAGCCAAGCCCTACTGGTTGGGTGACCAGAAAAAAGCAGCATGGACGTTGCTGGCCCTGCTGATCGTTTTGATGCTGGCCGAGACCCAATTCGCGGTGATGCTGAACGAGCAGAGTGGCGAGCTGGCATCCGCGCTGGCGGGCAAGGAGGCCGACCGGTTCTGGAATTCGGTTTACGCTTGTTTGGGCATCCTGGTGTTCGCCGTGCCGATCTACGCCTTCTACTACTACATGCGCGACGCGTTTGCCAACCAGTGGCGGCGCTGGCTCACCGGCCGCTTTCTGGATGGCTATCTGCGCGACCGCAAATACTACGCGCTGGGCTCCATGGGTGAGATCGACAACCCGGACCAGCGTATCAGCGAAGACATCAACACGTTCACCGGCAGGTCCATCCACTTTCTGCTGATATTCTTAAGCTCGCTGATGCAGTTGGTGGCCTTCAGCACGGTGCTGTGGTCGATCTCGCACCTGTTGGTGGGGGTACTGGCGGTGTATGCGTTCCTGGGCACTTTCGTCGCGCTTTACGTATTCGGCAAGCCGCTGATCCAGCTGAATTTCTGGCAAATCCGCCGGGAAGCGGACTTTCGCTTCGGCTTGATGCGCCTGCGCGAAAACGCAGAGTCCATCGCTTTCTACCGCGGGGAGGCACAGGAGCGCGCGCAAATCGACGCCAAATTTGGAAAAGTGTTCACCAATTTTGCGCGACTGATCAAGCAGCAGCGCGCGCTCAATATTTTTCAGCGCGGCTTCAACCAGCTCACCATCGTATTGCCCAGTGTGATTCTGGCCAATGCGGTGTTGTCAGGCGAGATGGAAGTAGGCCGGGCGGTGCAGGCAACCGGCGCCTTTGTTGCGGTGCTCGGGGCAGTGGCGCTGATTGTTGATAACTTCGAGAGCCTGAGCCGGTTTGTGGCCGGTATCGACCGGCTGCAGGCCTTGTCGAAACTGGTGTTGACCGACCCGGCGGCGCAGCCCGCAGCGCAGGATGAAAAGCATCCAAAGATCCAGACCAAAGTCGGTGAGCATCTCGCGCTGGACGCGCTCACACTGTATACGCCCCAGTACGAACGTTTGCTGGTCAAGGAACTGTCGCTGATATTGAAGCCGGGCGACGGGCTGCTGATCACCGGTGACAGCGGTTGCGGCAAAAGTTCGCTACTGCGTGCCATCGCGGGGCTGTGGCAGTCTGGCACCGGCGTGATCCACCAACCGCCGCTGCACGATGTCTTTTTTCTGCCGCAGCAGCCGTACATGCAGGTTGGCAGTTTGCGCAGCCAACTTATCTACCCCAGTCTGGAGACCACCTTGAGCGATGCGCGATTGCTCGAAATACTGGACGAGGTGCACATGGAAGCGTTGGCCGAGCGCGTGGGTGGCCTGGATGCCGTGCAGGACTGGGGCAAGCTGCTGTCCGTGGGTGAGCAGCAGCGTCTGGCCTTTGGGCGCGTGCTGGTGCGCCAACCCAGCATCGTCATTGTTGACGAAGGCACCAGCGCGCTGGACAGCAACAACGAGAACTCGCTATACGAACGCTTGCGCAGCGTCGGCACCACCCTCATCAGCATCGCCCACCGCCCCACCGTGCTGCGCCACCATACCCACGTGTTGCGGCTGGTAGGTGCCGGCGCTTGGGAGCTGCACGCTGCAGAAGGCTACGCGTTTGACGGACCCCTGTTGGTGGAGTCAACCGAGACGAAGGCAGCACCACCCGCAGAGTTTGGGTCCGGGGTCCGCACCTCATAGTGTCAAATGCCCACAAATCGGCGCGGACCCCGGACCCAAACTCGGCCCGTGACACGGTGGAGCGCGCTACAGTTTTAATAGCTGCTTACGCAATCTATTCGAGGGCTGAAGGCCAATTCGTCTCATAGTCTTTGCCAAAACTCAGGGGATAGCCGCCTGCTTCGCGATTGCCACGCCCCCGCACCGCATTGCCCGACGACGCGGTCGTGCAGTTGGTCATCGAGCAGCCTATTCAGCATGGCACACGGGTGCTTGCTGAAAGTAGCATTGGCGGCCAAAAGTACCGGCTGGTTGCGGCTATCGCGTTTCACCCTGGCTTGGTGTGGGTCAAAGCGGTACTAACGTACGGCGACTACGACAAAGGAGCATGGAAATGAACCTCTGTATGAGGACCGTGTGCACCCCGGCCCGACACCAGCACACCCGCGACCCGGCTGGCTTTTTTGATGGAGCAGCACGGCTTGCGCCAATGCCATCTGCCCGAGGTGGGTGCGCAAAGCGTGGTGTCTGCGGTGCTGTCGGGCAAAAGGGATTTGAATTTGCGTCAAGTTCAAGCGCTGGCGAAGCGGTTTGGTGTTGCTATGGATGCGTTGGCTTGATCTGAATACCGGACGGCTATGTGCTCACAAATTGTGAGCACATCAGGTTTCATAGGCGGCGCTACTTTCGCTGCGCGCTCACTTGGAAGGACCGGCGGCATCGCTGGACGAATGGCCACATTTAGGACACGTGGTCTCGTCAAGGAGCCATGGCAACCAACTACCGTCTTGCTTTTGAGACAGCGCGAACCACACGAGACTGGTGCCGCAGGCTGGACACCGCACCGTTACCGCACCGTTACCACAGCGACAGCCAGCGCTGCGAAGCCAAGCAAGGTACCCACTGGCCTCGGCAAATACTGAGAGACACCCAGCCATGCTGCAATTTGGTGATCGAACCACTTGAGCGAACCACTGAATAGCGCCATGGCAAACACAAGCCAAAGCTTCCATCGCTGGCTTTCGACCAAGGGGATTCGCTCGGCTTTCATTGCGATGTGGCGTGTTGGTATGCCGGCTTATGCCCCATGTTGACCGGCGGCACGGAACGCGCGGCTGGAAATGCTGACCGAGTTCTTGTCAGGATCCTTGGCGTTTGCAAACGTGTAGCCGTTGGCCTGGTGTGTCGCGCCAAACATCAAGCCCTGTGTCGCGGCATGGGTTTTGAATGACTCAATGTCGGCGACGTGAAAGCTGAGCTTGACACCCACTTGGCCCAGCTTGACGCTTTTGGCCGCCTGGTGAATCAAGATGTTGGCGCCACCGTTCACCGCAGACAGCTCAATCAGGCCCTCAACGACTTCGCCGGTTGTCCTGAACCCGAAGTGCTGGCGATAAAACTCCGCCGACTTCTGCATGTCGCGGGCGTAGAGGATGATGCTGCCGAGGGTGATGGTCATGTGCGATGCCTTGCCGTACGTGGCCTAACCGACTTCATTCTCGCAGACCCGAACGAGGTTGATTGCCCCACAACCTGCACCGCAACCCACCACCGCCACCCGCAGGGTTTGGGGCCGGGTTTCGCGCCGATTTGTGGGCATTTGACACCATGAGGCGCGGACTCCGGCTCCAAACCCTGCTGCCACAAAGCCCAACGCGCTACGGTTTTGATAGCTGCTCACGCAATCTATTCGAGGGCTGGAGGCCAATTTGACCAATAGCCTCTCTCCCCAAATTCAGACCAGCGCCGCCTGCATCGTGATCGCCACGCCACCCAGCACCGCATTCCCCGACAGTGGATCACGCCGTTGGTCATCGAGCAGGGCGTTCACATTGGCGCCGGGTCGCTCGGCGGCCACACGCATTTGCGCACCCGGTGCGTCATGGCCCCAGCCGTGCGGCAGGCTGACCACGCCGGGCATCATCTCCTCGCTGACGTGGACCTGCGCGCGCACCTGACCGCTGGCGCTGCGGATGTCGGCCAACGCGCCGTCCGTCAGTCCCAGCCGTGTCGCGTCCACGGGGTGGACCAGCGCGGTACAGCGGAACGGGCCCTTGGCCAGCACCGGCAGATTGTGCATCCAGCTGTTGTTGGTGCGCACGTCGCGCCGACCGATAATGACCAAATCGGGCGCCAGCCCTCGCAGATCCTGCACAGCGCGCTGCAAATCTTGTAGCAACGCGGGGGGCGCCAGCTCCACCTTGCCACTGGGTGTGCGCAGCACTTCGGGGATGCGGGGTTGCAGTTCACCCAGATCTATGCCGCCGGTGGGGTTGGACGCCTGCACCTTGGCCAACGTCAGGCCGTCGGGCCTGCGGCCAAAGCCATCGCCATAGGGACCGCTGCGCAAAGCCACTTCCAGGTTGCGCTGCGGGCCCTTCAATCCCCTGGTTGCCTCAACGACGGCATCAGCGTGTTCACCAAACAGGCGCTGCGCGTCCTCGGCAAACTGGGCGTCATCCAGCGCATCGGCGTCGGTGTCCGCACCTTTGCCCTGGACGATCGCGGCCAGCTTGAGGATCGTCTGCCATTCCTCGGGCTGACCCGGCAGGGGCGGCAATACGGGCGGGCTGTAGCGTGCGTGGTTGCGCCAGGAGAGTTGGGGAAAAGCCACGTCGTAGTGGAAATCTTGCAGTGGCGACACACCGGGCAGGATCACATCCGCATGGCGTGTTGTCTCGTTCAGGTAGATATCCATGCTGACCATGAAGTCCAGCGTGTCCAGTGCCTTGGACAGGCGCGGGCCATTGGGGCTGGACAACACGGGGTTGGTGGCCACGGTGAACAGCGCGCGGATCTGGCCTTCTCCGGGCGTCTCGATTTCTTCGGCCAGGCAGGTGATAGGCAATTCGCCGTACACCTCGGGCGCGCCGCTGACGCGGGCGTGGTGGCGGCCGGTGGTGACGCCCTTGCCCGTGCCGGGCTTGCCAGCGGTGTTGGAGGCAAACGCGGCAGACTTGGCGAACAACGCGCCACCGGCTTTGTCCAGGTTGCCGGTCAGTGTGTTGAGCACGTCCACCAGCCAGCTGGCCAGTGTGCCGTACTCTTGCGTGCACGTGCCGATGCGGGCATATACGGCGGCACGCGGCGCTGCGGCCAATGCACGCGCCAGTGCACGGATGGTGTCCGCAGCAATGCCGCAGCGCGCAGCCACAGCTTCTGGCGTGAAGGAAGCGACCGCCTGCTGCACCTCGGTCACGCCGTTCACCCACTCTGCCACCGTGCCCAGCGTGACCAGCCCTTCGGCAAAGAGGGTGTGAACCATGGCCGCGAGCAGGAAGACATCCGAGTTGGGGCGGATGAAGTGGTGGGCATCGGCCACGGTGGCGGTCTCGGTGCGACGGGGGTCGATGACGACCAGCTTGCCGCCACGCGCCTGCAGCGCTTTGGCCTTGCCCCGGAAGTCAGGCACGGTCCACATGCTGCCATTGCTGACCAGCGGATTGGCACCCAGAACCAGCAGGTAGTCGGTGCGGGTTATATCGGGCAGGGCGACGGACAACCAATGGCCAAACATCAGGCCGCTTGCGAGTTGCTTGGGCATCTGGTCCAGCGTCGAAGCTGAAAACACATTCTTGGTGCCCAGTGCGCGGGCCAGCTTGCCAAAATAGGTCAGCAGGCCGATCTTGTGGGCCGACGGGTTGCCCACCACAACAGCCGTGGCGTTGCGTCCATGTTGCGCCATCAATGGCGGTAGTCGCCGGGCGATCTCGGCGTAGGCCTCGTCCCAGGTGGCGGGCTCGAACACGCCGTTGCGCTTGATCAGCGGCGTGCGCAGGCGGTCTGGGTCTTCGTGCAGGTCTTTCAGGGCCACGGCCTTGGGGCAGATGTAGCCCTTGCTGAGCACGTCGGCCTCGTGGCCGCGGATGCTGGTGACCTTGTCGGCCTGAACCTTGATTTCCAGCCCGCAGCAGGCCTCGCACAAGGGGCAGATGCGGTGGTGGGTGGTGGTGGCTGTCATGGCGTCTTCAGGGAGCAAAGTGGCGGGGAGCGTATTTACGCACGGAGAAAAATCACTGTCCAGTACAGAAGTGACTCCGCACCCGCGTGGCCCCGCCCGGCCCGGTCAGGTCTGCCCATTTCACCGCCCGCTACCGGCTGGCATCTCTGCGCCCAGGTGCCAACCGCTAACAATCCAGACAGGCCGGCAGTGGCCATCGATGCCCCTGCAATCACGGGTCGAATGGTGCGGCGCTTTGCTACAGGTCAAGCGGAGTGGGATATGGGACAAATTTCAGCATGACTCTCGCTATGATTGTGTCAACAGGAGAAACTATGTACCCCCAAGTTCACATTCGTTCACTGCCCCCCAAGGGGGCGAATGCCACCCTGGAGGCGGCTCGTCGGGAGGCATACCATGCGTAGCCAAGTCAGCGTCACCTTCAAAAACACCGCCCCCGTGCGCATCGAACTCAGCCCTGAGCAAGCCCTGGACCGTGATGCAGCCCGTAAATGGCTGGACGATCAGTTCATTGCGATGGAGTGCGAGCCCCTGCGTGCCACCGGCAAATTGTTGATGGCCGACCGCGTGGTGGTGGTGGCCCAGGCCGCCGGCCCGGTCAAGTTTGCCGACGCACAATGGGCTTTGGCTTTTGCCCAGGCGGCCAGCGCCGTGCTGGGCAAGTCGGTGATCAATGTAGATGCAGACGCCCTGAGCATCACCTACTGACCAGCGGCTACGGCGTTCTAGCGATAGAACGCTTCAACTTTGCCTTTGAGCTTGATCATCAAGGGGTTGCCTTTGCGATCAACGGTTTTGCCTGCTGGCACCTTGATCCAGCCTTCGCTGATGCAATATTCGGCCACATCAACCCGTTCCTTGTCGTTAAAGCGGATGCCGATATCGTGTTCAAACACGGTGGCACTGTAGTGCGGACTGCGTGCATCGGTGGACAGGTGATCGGGCAAAGGTGGGGGGGTGACGGTTGTGTTCATGGTGTTCTACTGAAATCTGACAAGGCGTGATTCTCGTGCATACCGGGATCCCTCAAGCTGGAATCAACCGCGCCAACAGCGCGCCGGCATAACGGTCTTCCAGCGGAATGCGCACCTGCAGCGGGCTGCCCGGCGCCACGCTGATGGATTCGCCATCCAGGTTGCGCATCTGCTCCAGTGTCACGGTGTGGTTGCCACTGGGGTGGATCACCTCGATCTGATCGCCCACCAGAAATTTATTTTTCACTTCCACCTCGGCCCAACCGTCAGCAACGGTGCGCACCTCACCGACAAAATGGCTGTGGCCGATGTCGGAGTGGCCGGTTTCGTAGTTCTGGTAGTCCTGCGCGGGGCGGCGCTCCAGGAAGCCGCTGGTAAAGCCGCGGTTGGCCAGACCTTCGAGTTCGGTGATCAGCTTGGGGTTGAATGGGCGGCCAGCCACGGCATCGTCAATGGCACGGCGGTAGGTCTGCGCCGTGCGGGCCACGTAGTACAGGCTTTTGGTGCGGCCTTCGATCTTCAGTGAGTCCACACCAATCTTGACCAGGCGCTCCACATGCTCCACGGCGCGCAGATCCTTGCTGTTCATGATGTAAGTGCCGTGTTCGTCTTCCATGATGGGCATGAGCTGGCCCGGGCGGCCGGCTTCTTCCAGCAGGTAGACGTTGTCCGCCGCCGGGTGGCGGGCGCTGCCACCGCAGGCGGCGAAAGACTGTTCGGCTTCTTCCTGGGCTTCGTTGAAATTGAAGTCGGTTTCCATCTTGATGGCGATGGCCTCGCCGCTATTGGGGTCCACCGCGCTGTCCTGGGTGCTGTAATTCCAGCGGCAGGCGTTGGTGCAGGTGCCCTGATTCGGGTCGCGGCGGTTGAAGTAGCCCGACAGCAGGCAGCGCCCCGAATAGGCAATGCAAAGTGCGCCGTGCACAAACACTTCCAGCTCCATGTCCGGACACTCCTGGCGGATTTTCTCGATCTCGTCCAGGCTCAGCTCGCGCGACAGGATGATGCGGGCCACGCCCACCTTCTGCCAGAATTTCACCGCCGCATAGTTGACCGTATTGGCCTGCACCGACAGGTGGATCGGCACGTCGGCAAAGTTGCCCTTGTCCATGCCTTCGCGCACCATCATGATCAGGCCGGGGTCGGCCATGATGAGAGCATCGGGCTTCAGCGCAATGACGGGTTCAATATCGCGCAGGTAAGTGCGCACCTTGTCGTTGTGCGGCAGCAGGTTGCTGGTGACAAAAAATTTCTTGCCACGGGCGTGGGCCTCGGTAATGCCGATGCCAATTTGCTCCAGCTTGAATTCGTTGTTGCGGGCGCGCAGACTGTACCGGGGCTGAC
>CAZMXB010000118.1:0-14200 GCA_964569855.1 uncultured Rhodoferax sp. | reverse complement strand
GAGATCGACGGTGGTGTTACGGCTGTTGGCAGACACGTTGTTCAGGGGGGCGAACACCGCCGAGAGGCCGGAATAACTCACCGTGCCGGCCACAGCCGCGCCGCTTGTTGTGTTTTTGAGGGTGAAGTTGGCGTTGGTCATCTTCAGTGGGTCCATGAACTCGCTGAAGCTGGCACCCACCTTGGTGTTGATGGCGACGCCCGTTGCACCGTTGGCATTGACAGTGCCCGTAATGGTGGGTGGCGTGGTGTCACGGCCGGCGTTGGGATCCAGCGCGGACGCGGTGGTCCAGGACCACACATAGTCCTTGACCATCGCGTTGCCAGCAACGTCCTTGACACCCCCCGCAGCTCCGCCCTTGATGGTGGCGGTGTAGGTGGTGTTGGGAGCCAGTGGATTATTGGGTGTGAACACGGTGCTGACGCCTAAATAGCTCACGGTGCCGGCAATAGCGGTTGCGCCTTGCTTGACCGTGAAGCTGCCAACGTTGACCGTGGCTGCGTCCATCGTCTCACTGAAGGTTGCACCCACGCTGGTGTTGACAGCAACACCGGTCGCCCCGTTGGCAATGTTGGTGCCAGTCACGGTGGGTGCGGTAGAGTCGAGCGAAGGGCCAGTGGTAAACAGCCAGGTGAAGTTGGCTGCCAGTGCGATGCCAAAGGTGTCTTTGACGGCGGTTGTCACCGTTGCCGTGCAGACCGAGCTTGCGGGAAGACTGGTGGCGGCGGGCAGTGTCAGCGTTGCGACGTTGCCCACCGGGTTGTACGTAACGGCTGCACCCGCGACGGCCGTGTTACCGGGGCAAGCCAGCGTAAAGCTGCCGTTGCCGATGGTGGCCGGATTCATGGCCTTGTTGAACGCCGCGGTAATCAACTTGGTGTTGAGGGGGACGCCGAGCGCGCCCGACGCGGGCGACACGGCCGTCACCGCCGGCGCGATGGTTGCAATGTCGTTGCCAAAGCCCAGAATGGGTTCTTGACCGTTGCCACCGCCACTGCCTCCACAGCCAGCCGCGAGCACTCCCAGAATTGATGCCATGATCCACGGCACGACTCTGTAATAGGTTTCCAATTTTTTCATTTGCTTGCCTCTTCAAAAAGTCGAAGAACACCATCGGTGCAAGCATCCGTCTTCTAGGCCGGTGCTCACGTTTATGCGGTGCAACGCGGCTCGCGCCGCGTGCATTGCGGCTTTGAGTGTGGCGAAGGGGGAAAGAAAAGACAGTTCGGTGCCGAACATAACAAGCCATCAGTGCGTCGTCCTGCGGGTCGGCATCGTTGTGGTGGTCAGAGCCAGTATTCCCACATCCGCGCAAAGAACTCTTTCAGGCGGACTTCCAAAGAGCGCTGGCGCCACTGCTCCAGAGTGATGGGGTGCGAACCGATCAGGTCCTTGTCGAACATGGCTTGCATCTGCTTGCCGAAGTCTGCGCCCAGAATGACGGCGTTCACTTCGTCGTTGTGCAGAAAACTGCGCCAGTCCAGATTGGTCGAGCCCACGGTAGACCATACGCCGTCAATCAGCGCAGTCTTCGAATGCAAAAGCACGCCACGACGTTCATGGATCGCTACCCCCGCGCTGAGCAGGCGGTCAAAAGAGGCTCGGCCAGCATGCAGGGTGAGCCATGAATCGGTCTCACCGGGAAGAATCAGTGTGACCCGAACGCCGCGTGCAACCGCAGCTTCCAAGGCACTCAGCAATTGGGGGTCGGGAACAAAATAGGCGCTGGTGAGGTGGATGCTGGAGTCGGCACTGCCAATGGCCGACAACAATGTGGCATAGATCAGGCTGAAAGGGTCGTCGGGCGAACTTCCAATCGCACGGACCAACTGTGTGCCCGGGCTGCCGGGCGCGGGAAAGAAGTTGCTAGCCACCAGTGGCGGGCCATTTTGTTTTGCCCAAGTCGCCAGGAAAAGTTTCTGCAATTCAGCCACCACCGGGCCTCGCAATTGCAAGTCGGTGTCACGCCAGGCCAGCCCTGCGTTCGCTCTGGCGGGTGCTGGCTTTTTGTGCGAAGAGCCGCCCGAGTACACATCGCTGATGTTGATGCCACCAAGGAACGCAGTGCCTCCGTCCACAATCAACAGTTTGCGGTGGTCCCGTTGATTCAACTCCCAGTCGGTTCGGGAGGCCAGCGGATTGACCGGATTGAACTCCAGTAGCCGGATGCCACTGTCGCCCAAGGACTTTAAGAAGGCGGGTGCGGTGTTGAAGCTTCCAACTCCGTCCCGGATGATGTTGACCTGAACGCCTTTGCGTTGTTTTGCTATCAGCGTTTGCGCGAACTGGCGACCTATTTCGTCGTCTTCGAGGATGTAGGTTTCCATATTGATATGGTCCTTTGCCGCCGCGATGGCTTCAAACATCGCTTGGTACGTGGCGGGTCCATCCTGCAGCAGATTGACAGTGTTGCCCGTCGTCAACGGGCTGCCCACAATGGCTTCTTCCCGTGCCAAATGGTGATCAAAAATGCTGGTGTTGGCGCTGCGATTGCGCAGCCGTGCCAGGATGGCCTGACTTTGAATCGCGGTCAGCGGGCCGCGAGGCCCCGCGAGGCGAACCACGGCGCCTTGGTGTGGGGCGTCGGTCGCCACAGTCGGCAAGCTGGTGCAGGCTCCCAGGGCAAGCAGCGCCAGCAGTGCCCATCGATAACCAGGCATCGCACATGCAATTCGCATGTCATATGCCCGCAATCAACTTGCGGTTGTCGTCAGGTCAAGGACGGACAGCGATTTCGTTCCTGACCGCAGTCACGCCCTTCACACCACGTGCGATGTTTTCGGCCGTGTTGCGCTCGGCACCATTCTTGGCAAAACCGGACAGCATAACCGTGCCCTTCATGGTTTCGACACTGATGGATGCGGCGTCAACCAGCTTGTTTTCAACGAAGCGGCTTTTTACCTGCGTAGTGATCGTTGCGTCGTCAACATAGTTGCCGACGGATTCCTGGCCACGTGTAACGGCACAACCAGGTGTGGTGAGCAGAACAGCGGCGGTCATGGCAAGAGCAATGGTGGTACGGATAAACATGGTAAATCTCCAGTGGATTGAGGTTCTTCTTGGCCTGGACCAGAAAGGTGAACAGAGCCTTGCGTCATTGCTCGGACCTGATAGTCAGACTGTAGGGTTTGGCAGTCAAAAAGTCCGTGCGGTGGCGCACGCAACGCCTGTCTGCAACAACCTAATCCCCCAGAAATTCACCAACGGGTTTGAGGTCCTCTACCCGGTCACAGATCGCCTTGGTAATGACCAAAATGGGCACGCCCAACAACAAACCCCAGATTCCCCATAACCAGCCCCACGCCAGCACACCGACAAAAATCGCAAACGGGTTCATCTTGTTGGCACGGCTGGTGAGCCATGGCGTCAACAGAAAAGCTTCCAGGATGTGGAGCAGCATCGATATACCGCCCACCAGCAAAACCATGTTGAGCGTACCGAATTGCAGGAAACCGACCAGCATGGAGCCCGTTGTGATGACAACGCTGCCAATGTAGGGCACCAGGTCCAGCACGCCCGCAGCGATGCCCCATACGGCGGCATGCTCCATGCCGATTGCCAGAAAACACAACCAGGTGGCCACGCCCACCAGCGTGCTGGTGAACAACTGCACCAGCATATAGCGTTGAATCTGGTCGTGGATCTGGTTGAGCGCCTGCAAGGTGATTCTCTTTTTGCTCAGTGTTGGCCCTGTGAGTTTGATCAGCTTGCGGCGGAAGCTGTCCCCGGAAGCCATCAGGAAGAAGCTGATCAATGCGACCATGCCGGTTTGCCCGGCAACTGTCATCAAACCCAGGGTACCGTCCCACAAATGGTCTTTGATGTCGAATCTGGCTTTCTCGATCTGCACCCGCTGCACACCACGCGTGACAGGCGCAGCGCCGGTGGATTCCTGGGCGGCTTGCTCCAGTTCAGCCGCTGCCTTTTGTACCGTGATGAGCGTACTGTTGGAATCGCGGGGCAGTGCGTGAATGGTATTGCGTAATTTTTGAGCGGCGGGAGGCAACATTTCAACCAATTTGCCCGCGTCGTCACTCAGCGCATACGCAATGCTGCCGAGGCCGCCGATGATGCCCAGCAGTAGGAAGGCAGCGCTGATGGCGCGGGGAATCCTGCGCCGGTGCAGCCAGTCCACGATGGGAGACAGGGCGTAACTGAGCATCAGGCCCAGCATGACAGGAATGAAAACTGCACTCGCCCAGCGCAGCATGAAGACGCTGGCCAGAGTCGCCAATACCACCAGCGAAACGCTGCGCACGTCCACCGTGGTGTGCAATACCACGCGGGGCTCGGGTGGCGGTGCTGATGCTGCGCCGTCGGCTTCGGCCAGGCGCAGCTCGATACCCGCCTTAGCGAGCGATGGTTCGTCCACTTTCGTCCGATAACACGATCTCTACGCGGCGATTGAGTTGCCGGTTGGTCACGGTGTCATTGGCTGCGACCGGGAAGGATTCACCATAGCCCCGGATCGAAATCCGTTCGCGTGTTATGCCTTGCTCCATCAGCGCGGTGCGAACGGCCTCGGCCCGACGCTCCGAAAGTTCCATGTTGCTCGCGCTATTACCCGTGCTGTCCGTAAAGCCCTCCACCAGAACCGCGCGTTGCGGGTTTTGTTGCAAAACGGCCGCCAGTTTTTGGGTCGTTTGCATTCCATTGGCGTTCAGGCGCGCCAAGCCGGTTCCAAACAACACATCGCCCAACGTGATCACCAATCCCCGATCGGTTTTTTTGGCGGCCAAGTCACTCAATTGCGCTTCGAGCTGGGCCGAGCGGGCCTGTGCTTCCTGAGTTTTGCGTTGGGCTTCGTTGGTTTCATCGCGCGCCATGTCAGCCTTGCGCTTGGCATCGGCAGATTCAGCCTGCGCTGATTGCGCCGATGCCTGGGCGGCAATCGCGCTCATTTGTGCTGATTGGGCGTTCATTTGTGCCTGCTGCGCAGTGGCGGTAGCGCGGTTCGCTTCAGCCGTGCGCTGATCCAGGCGCATTTGGTCGCGCTGTTTCGCGGATTGCGCGATGTCAGCCTCGGCCATTTTCTGTCGGGTCACTTCCTGGCTGAACGCAATCTTCTGCTTGGCGACATAGGCCAAGTCGTTGACGCTCTCGGCACTGTCGCGGTTGATGGCTGCGCCGTTGGCGCGGTCCATGGCCTCGCCCGCCTGCTTCAATTCGAGCGGTGCATAACGCGTCACATTGGGGCTGTTCTGTGCGCTTGCATAGTCGGCGCGTGCCTGGTCCAGCATCCCAGTCTTGGTGGGCACGGAACCGCAGGCACCCAATAGCAATGTAATGGCCAACAGTGTGGGGGTCAGGTGAAAAATTTTCATGACAGTATCCTTTGGAAAACGTAGGCGTTTCTATTTGCGGCTGCGTGCGAGCTCTTCACGCAGTACCCGAATGTCTTCTTGCAGGGCATCTGAGGCCGCTTGCGCCTTGGCAGAGTCGGCCTTGCCTTGTGCCAGTTTGGCGTCGGCTTGTGCCTGATTGGCCAGTGTTGTTGCGCGTTCGTAGTCTTTGTTGGCCATCGCCTGGTTGGCTTGTGCCAGCTTGTCACGTGCTGCGTTCATTTCGACGGGTGCGTACTGTACTGCGCCAGCGCCTGCAGCACTTTCAACGGCTGCTTTGGATACCGCGACATCGGCCGTAGCCGGCGTTTTCAGGTTGCTGCCGCAAGCCGCAGTCAGGGCCACCAAGCAGCCACCAGCCACGGCACGAATCATTCTGGATTGTTTCAACATTGCTTTTCCTTGGGGAGATGCAACTCCGATTGGGAATTGCTTGGGTGAGACCGGTTGCCCGGATCGGGATGTTTGGGTTTGCGGTCGCAAACCCGTTGCCGCGCTATGGACTGGACTACAAGCGGCCCATTAGCAAGAGCACCACCACAATGACCAAAATCAGGCCCAGACCGCCACTGGGGCCATAGCCCCAACTGCCGCTGTGTGGCCACGTGGGAAGTGCTCCCACCAACATCAATACCAAGATAATGATCAAAATTGTTCCGAGACTCATGGCGATTCCTTCTGTTGAATTGATTGGGCGTCGTGCCGAGCCTGTGTGCCGCGGTAGGAGGCGTGGCGTCGAGGCTGCGATATCGAAGCGACTTCTGGACGGTAGTTGTTTCGGCCGGATTTCTCCGTGCGCCAGCGCACAAAGGTCATTTGCCACGGCGATAATTCGCTCGACCATGAAAAACATCATCATCCTGATCTCTGGCGGCGGCTCGAATATGGCCGCCATCGTCGGGAGGGCGCAGTGCGACGGCTGGGCTGACCGGTACGGCGCGCGGGTGGCGGCCGTGTTGAGCAACAAGGCCGATGCCGGGGGCCTGCTGTTTGCGCGTGCCAAAGGCATAACCACCGAAGTTCTCGATCACAGGGCTTTTGAAACGCGCCAAGCGTTTGACGATGCCTTGGCCGCACGCATTGACGGCTTTGCGCAACCCGGGGAGGCGACTCTGGTGGTTTTGGCCGGGTTCATGCGCATTTTGACCCCGGCGTTTGTGAACCGTTATGCCGGTCGGTTGGTCAACATCCACCCGTCACTGTTGCCTGCCTTTCCAGGCTTGCATACGCACCAACGCGCCATCGATGCAGGCTGCAAATTTGCCGGGGCTACGGTGCATCTGGTCACCGCCGAGTTGGACCACGGTCCCATCCTGGCGCAGGCTGTGGTACCCGTGCTGCCCGGCGACACGGCCGACGCTCTGGCGGCCCGTGTGTTAACCCAGGAACACCTGATCTATCCGCGTGCCATTGCCGATTTGCTACAAAAAATATAGCTGCCTACGCACATTTCACGAGGGCTGGAGGGTGAAACGGGCCTGAGGTTGTCCGTCAACCAGCACCATTTCCGCGAACATGGCAGCGGGCCGCACCCACAACCCGCGTTCGCCATACAGCGCCCGGTACAAGGTCATGGGTTCGAGCGTCTCGCTGTGGCGTACGGTGTCAATCACTTCGTACAAATTGCCTTTGTAATGGCGGTATAGGCCTGGTGTTATGGAGATCATTGGGGGCAGATTTTCAGTGCGCATGGGACAATCCTATGTTATGCATCCAAAAGCTCTCCTTGACGCCTGCGCCGAACTGGTCAGGCTCACCCTCAAATTCGATCACCCGGCAGACGCCATCGTGTCCCGGTTTTTCCGCGACAACCGGGGCTTGGGGCCGCGCGAGCGCGCCACGATGGCGGAAACCGTCTACACCATGCTGCGCAAAAAGCTGCTGTTTGACCACCTGGCGCCGTCCGGCAGCGGCCCCAAGGAGCGGCGTCTGGCGATTCTGGGCTTTTACGGGCCGGGTGATTTTTTGCGCAGTGCGCTGACCGAGCAGGAAATCAACTGGCTGGACCAGTGCGAAAAGGTCAGCCCCAACGATTTGATGGAGCGCCACCGCCACAACCTGCCCGAATGGCTGGTACAGCCGCTCAAGGACCAGCTGGGAGCCGAATTCTGGCCCATGGTGGAGACCCTGAACAAGGGCGCCGGTCTGGACCTGCGGGTCAACACATTCAAGGCCAAGCGCGCTGACGTGCAAAAGGAATTGGCCAAGGCGGGCATCAAGGCCGTCAACACGCCGTATTCGCCCTGGGGCTTGCGAATCGCTGGAAAGCCCGCACTTAACAAGAATGAAGCTTTCATGCGTGGCGAGTTTGAAGTGCAGGATGAGGGCTCGCAGTTGCTTTCCATGATTCTGGACGCCAAGCGCGGTGAGATGGTGGTCGACTTTTGCGCCGGTGCGGGTGGCAAGACCCTGGCCATCGGTGCGGCCATGCGCAGCACGGGGCGCCTGTATGCGTTTGATACGTCGGCGCACCGGCTGGACGCCTTCAAATCGCGGCTCAAACGCAGCGGGCTGTCAAACGTGCATCCTGCGGCGATTGCACATGAGCGTGACGACCGGGTCAAGCGGCTGACCGGCAAGATGGATCGGGTACTGGTGGATGCACCCTGTACCGGTCTGGGCACGCTGCGGCGCAACCCGGACCTGAAATGGCGCCAGAATCTGCTGGCAGTGGAAGAAATGGCGGTCAAGCAGGCAGCCATTTTGCAGAGTGCGTCGCGCATGACGAAGTCGGGTGGGCGACTGGTCTATGCCACCTGTAGCGTGTTGCCACAGGAAAACGAAGCCATTGCCGAGGCCTTTTCCGCAGCCAACCCGGATTGGGTGGCCCTGCCGGTGGGCGAGGTTTTGATCGAGTTGAAGGTAGAAAACGCCTTGACCTTGTGTAGTGGTGGCGACAACGGCCAGTTGTACCTGCGTCTGTGGCCACATCGCCATGGTACGGATGGTTTTTTTGCTGCGGTGTGGCAGAAGAAGTAGAGAAATTTTCGCTGGAACTAGGTGCACGCACCTAAAATGGGTGCGTCACCCGGCGTGACTTGGCGCCCGGCGACACCCCCCCTATTTTTTAGAGAGAAAAGCGCAATGAATTTGTTACCCGATTCGCCAGTGCTGATTGCAACCATCGAGTGGTTGGCCCATGGCGTTTGGGATTTAAGCTGGTGGCAGATTGCCCTGCTTACTTTGGCGTTGACCCACGTCAGCATGATCAGTGTGACGGTTTTTTTGCACCGCCACCAGGCCCACCGCGCCCTGGACCTGCACCCCATCGCATCCCATTTTTTCCGTTTTTGGCTCTGGTTGACCACGGGGCAAGTCACCAAAGAGTGGACTGCCATCCACCGCAAACACCACGCCAAGTGTGAACAAGCCGAAGATCCGCACAGCCCCCACATCCATGGCATCCGCACTGTGCTGTTGCAGGGTTATGAGTTGTACCGGGCGGAAGCTGTCAAACCCGAGACCATGGCCCGCTATGGCCACGGCACGCCCAACGACTGGTTGGAACGCAATCTGTACACAAGGTTTTCCACGACTGGCGTCGTATTGATGCTGGTGCTTGACGTTGTGTTGTTTGGTGCCGCTGGTTTGGCGGTGTGGGCGGTACAGATGATGTGGACGCCGGTGATGGCGGCGGGCATCATCAATGGCGCGGCCCACTACTGGGGCTATCGCAATTTCGAGGCGCCGGACGCCAGTACCAATATATCGCCCTGGGGCATTCTGATTGCTGGTGAAGAACTGCACAACAACCACCACACCTATCCTACGTCGGCCAAGCTGTCTGTGAAACCCTACGAGTTCGATATTGGCTGGGTGTACATCAGCGTGATGCAGACCGTGGGATTAGCGAAGGTCAAGAAGCGGCCGCCCAGGGCTGCGTTTGGCGCGATTCGCCCGGTCGCGGACGAAAAAACCCTGGAGGCGTTGATCGCCAACCGTTATGAATTGATGGCGACCTATGCGAAGGACATGCGCATGGCCGCGCGGGTCGAACTGGCGGCCATGCGCGCGCGCAGTGCGGATGCCGCCGTCATCAGGGCAGCCAAGCGCTGGATGCACCGTGATGTGGAGATGGTGCCGGCTTCGGCCGCGCCCGAACTGGCCAAGGCACGTGCCGCATCCCCCTTGTTGGACAAGATGGTGACCATGCGTGAAGAACTGCGCCAGATGTGGCTCAACACATCCGTGTCGCGTGAGCAGTTGACCACAGACCTGCAAGCCTGGTGCCATCGCGCGGAAGAAAGTGGTATTGCTGCGCTGCGCGAGTTCTCGTTGCGGCTACGGGCGGCGCGCGTTTAGTTGATCCTTTGCCCTTTTTGGAAAGCCTGCTTTTGAGCGGGCTTTTTTTCGTGTGCATGGTTTAGGTCGTCTTGCTTGCTCCAGATCAGCCGGGCTATGCGTTTTGCTCCGTGTCCCCCGCCCGCTGCGCGGGCTCCTCCTTGACCTGCGCAAAACGCATAGCCCTTACCAACGGCGGGCCAGACACACAAAGGCCAGACGTAAAAAAGCCCGCCAAAAAGCGGGCCTTCTTGCAAGAAGCAGAACCTGAATTACTTCAGCTTCATTTCCTTGTAGTCCACATGCTTGCGAGCTTTGGGATCAAATTTCATGATCAACATTTTCTCGGGCATGAGTTTCTTGTTCTTGCTGGTCGTGTAGAAGTGACCAGTGCCGGCTGTGGATTCCAGCTTGATTTTTTCGCGTCCGCCTTTGGTTGCCATGGTGCTACTCCTTAAGCTTGGCCACGTGCGCGCAGATCTGCGAGCACAGCATCGATGCCGTTTTTGTCGATCAAACGCAGACCTGCGTTAGAAATCCGCAGACGAATCCAACGGTTTTCGCTCTCGACCCAGAAACGGCGGTATTGCAGGTTCGGCAGGAACCGGCGCTTGGTTTTGTTGTTGGCGTGGGAAACATTGTTTCCGACCATCGGGCCTTTACCCGTGACTTGACATACGCGTGCCATAAGGACACTCCGATACTTCTTAAACGGCTATTACTGGCGACACAAACTGCCTGGAAAATCCGGCTGCCTGCGTCTCGCTCTAGCCTCACCTCGCCAATGAAAAAGGGTGGCGGTAACCCCCTGCCAATTGCTTGGCAGTACTTGCAACAGAGCCCAAACCCTCACGAGTTGAGTCCGGCAAAGCCTAGTATTATAGCCATTTTCACGGCGGGGCCGCCCCAAGGGGGAAAGCACCCCCGCAGCGGGTAGCGCAGTGCGCGAAGCGCCAAGCGTGGGGGCGACACCTATTCTTGTTCGAGGAAGCGCTGGGCATCCAGTGCCGCCATGCAGCCAGTGCCGGCACTGGTGATGGCCTGGCGGTACACATGATCCTGCACGTCACCGGCGGCAAAAACGCCAGGTACCGAGGTTTGTGTGGCAAAGCCCTTGAGGCCGCCCTGGGTAACGATGTATCCGCCAGTCATCTCCAGTTGACCCTGAAAGATTTCGGTATTGTGTGCGTGGCCAATGGCAATGAAGCCACCGGTGAGCGTGATGTCCTCGGTGGAGCCGTCCTTGGTGCTCTTGACCCGGATGCCGGTCACGCCGGAAGCATCGCCGAGTACTTCATCGAGCGTGCGGAAGGTCTTCAGCTCAATCTTGCCGGCCGCGACTTTCTCCATCAGCTTGTCGACCAGAATCGGTTCGGCTTTGAACTTGTCGCGGCGGTGTACCAGGTAAACCTTGCTGGCGATATTGGAGAGGTACAGCGCCTCTTCCACGGCGGTGTTGCCGCCACCGACTACACAGCAAATCTGGTCACGGTAGAAGAAGCCATCGCAGGTCGCACAGCCCGAAACACCACGGCCCATGAAGGCGGTCTCGGATGGCAATCCCAGGTATTTGGCAGAAGCGCCGGTGGCGATGATCAGCGAGTCGCAGGTGTATTGGCCGCTGTCACCGGTGAGGGTGAATGGGCGCTTGCTCAGGTCCACTGCGCTGATGTGGTCAAACAGGATCTCGGTCTTGAAACGCTCAGCATGTTCCAGAAAGCGCTGCATTAGCTCCGGCCCCTGCACGCCGTGCACGTCGGCGGGCCAGTTGTCAACTTCGGTGGTGGTCATCAATTGGCCGCCTTGGGCCATGCCGGTGACCAGCACCGGGTTGAGATTGGCGCGGGCCGCGTAGACGGCCGCGGTGTAACCGGCTGGGCCGGAGCCAAGAATCAGGACCTTGGCGTGTTTGGAATCGGACATTGGGGGAACCTCTGGTTGCTGACAGCGAAAGCGTGGCCGTGTACATTCTGGGCAATGCAGGCCGTTTCAATACAAAGGCGATTGTAAGAAACGCCGGGCAATCTTTTCGTGGAGTGGCCGAATGCCTATTTTGAGTAACCTCGATTTGATTCGCAGGGTGCCCCTTTTTTCCACGCTGACACCCGCGCAGGCTGCAGCATTGGCCGAAGCGGTGTCCAAAAAGCGCTTCAAGCGTGGTGAAGTTCTCGTCGAGCAAGGCAAGAAATGCAATGCGCTCTACATTATTCTGGTTGGGCGTACGAGGGTGTTGATGACGGACAAAAAGGGCCGTGAGGTGATCCTGGCCACGTTGTCACCGGGCGACTATGTCGGAGAAATGAGTCTGATCGATAACGAACCCCATTCCGCGACGGTGGTTGCAGACCAGGAAGTTGATGTGCTTGTCCTCGGCCGCGACAGTTTCATGTCCTGCCTGAATGAGAACATTGAAATGGCCCACTCCGTCATGCGCGTTCTGGTTCGGCGTTTACGAAAAGCCAGTCAAAACATCAGTTCGTTGGCCTTGGTTGGGGTGTACGGTCGGGTGGCCAAAGTCTTACAGGATTCTGCTGTCGCCGATGAAACCGGTGCTATGGTCATCCGGGAGAAAATGTCGCGTCAGGACATCGCCAAAATGGTGGGTGCGTCACGCGAGATGGTAAGCAAGGTCATGAAAGACTTCGAAGAGCAGGGTTTCATCCAGTTGCTCGAAGGCGGTAGGGTGCGGGTATTTGAGGGGCGCATACTCCCCCGTTAGTTCGCGCGGCGGGGCATGCGGTAAGCTTGCCCCGACTGTCTTTTTTCTTGCATGACCTATTCACTCCATACGCTTCAATCGTCAGCCCCCTCCGATTCCCGTCCGCCTAGCGGTATGGGGCGTTTCGCCAACGAAATCGCATTGATTGTGGGGCTGGTTTTTTTGGTGCTCTGGTTGATCGCCCTGATCAGCTATTCGCCGATGGACGCGGCCTGGACCACGTCAGGCAGCGGCGCGCCGTTGGTCAATCGGGCCGGGCAGCTCGGGGCCTTGGTAGCAGATGTCAGCTACCTTCTTTTCGGCTTTTCGGTTTGGTGGTGTGTGGCCATAGCGGTTCGGCTGTGGCTGTCCCTGCTGGCCAATCGCCTGCGCGGCGACGTGTCGGGTCGTTCAACCCCGCTTCGTCTTGTCTTTTGGCTCGGTCTGGCTTTGCTGCTGTATGCCAGCACAACACTGGAGTGGTCGCGCCTGTACAGCTTGGAGGCACGCCTACCTGGCGGTCACAGTGGTGGCGTGTTGGGCTACTTAATGGGGCCCCTGAGTGTCAAATGGCTGGGATTTTCGGGTTCCGGGCTGTTGTCGATTGCGTTGGGGGTCGTGGGTGCGGCGCTGGTTTTTGGATTTTCGTGGATGCGCGTCGCCGAAAGTATCGGTGCCTGGGTCGATGCGCAGGTGAAATCCCTGCGGCGCAAACGCGAGACCGCGCAGGACCGCGTCTTGGGCCAACAAGCCATGCGTGAGCGCGAAGAGATCTTGCTGGAAGAGCGGGAAGAAACGGTGGAGCATCAACCGCAACCGGTTGTGATTGTGGAGCCGACACTCACGCAGGCGCCGCCCAGCGAACGGGTCGCCAAAGAGCGCCAAAAACCGCTGTTCACCGAGATGCCCGACAGCAAGCTGCCGCAGGTCGATCTGCTCGATGGCGCGCTGGCGCGCCAGGAGACGGTAGCCCCCGAAACGCTGGAAATGACCAGCCGCATGATAGAGAAAAAGCTCAAGGACTTTGGCGTGGAGGTGCGCGTGGTGCTGGCCCAGCCTGGCCCGGTGATCACGCGCTACGAAATCGAGCCCGCCACCGGCGTCAAAGGTTCACAAATCGTCGGTCTGGCCAAGGACCTGGCCCGGTCTTTAAGCCTGGTTTCCATCCGCGTGGTAGAGACCATTCCCGGCAAGAATTACATGGCACTGGAATTGCCCAACGCCAAGCGCCAGTCCATTCGCCTGTCCGAGATTCTGGGCTCCCAGGTTTACAACGACAGCAAGTCCATGCTGACGATGGGCCTGGGCAAGGACATTGTGGGCAACCCCATCGTGGCCGATCTGGCCAAGATGCCCCACGTGCTGGTGGCGGGTACCACCGGTTCGGGAAAGTCGGTGGGTATAAACGCCATGATTCTGAGCCTGCTGTACAAGGCCGAGGCCAGCGACGTGCGCTTCTTGATGATAGACCCCAAGATGCTGGAAATGTCGGTCTACGAAGGCATTCCGCACCTGATCGCACCGGTTGTGACGGACATGAAACAGGCCGCCTATGGCCTGACCTGGTGCGTGGCCGAAATGGAGCGACGCTACAAGCTGCTCAGCAAATTGGGTGTACGCAACCTGGCTGGCTACAACGTCAAGATCGCCGAGGCCAAAGCGCGCGGCGAGTTCATCTACAACCCCTTCAGCCTGACGCCCGAATCTCCAGAGCCCCTGGAGCGCTTGCCGCATATCGTGGTGGTGATCGACGAGCTGGCCGACCTGATGATGGTGATCGGCAAGAAGATCGAAGAACTGATCGCCCGCCTGGCGAAAAAGGCGCGTGCGGCTGGTATTCACCTGATTCTGGCCACCCAGCGCCCCAGCGTGGATGTGA
>CAZMXB010000117.1:13441-14284 GCA_964569855.1 uncultured Rhodoferax sp. | reverse complement strand
CGACGAGCCCAGCATCGGCCTGCACCAGCGCGACAACGACCGCCTGATCGCCACGCTCAAGCACCTGCGCGACATCGGCAACAGCGTGATCGTGGTGGAGCACGACGAGGACATGATGCGCGCGGCCGACCACATCATCGACATGGGGCTGGGCGCGGGCATCCATGGCGGGCGCGTCATTGCGCAGGGCAACTTTGACCAAGTCAAGGCCAACAAACAGTCGCTGACCGGCCAGTACCTGGCACACACGCTGCAAATTGCCGTGCCCAAACGCCGTACGCCCTGGTTGCCGACGGTAGCCCCCAGACCAGGGGATGAGGATCGATTCAAGTCACGCCATGCGCCCAGTCCCGCTGCCGTGCGTCGCGCCGAGCGCGAAGCGCACCACAGGGCTACGCAGGGCGAACTGCAGACCTTGCGCGTGGTCGGCGCCACCGGTCACAACCTCAAAAGCGTGAGCGTAGACTTCCCGGTGGGCTTGTTCACCTGCGTAACCGGTGTATCCGGCTCGGGCAAATCCACGCTGGTCAACGACACGTTGTACGCCGCCGTGGCGCGCACCATCTACCGTGCCCACGAGGAGCCGGCAGCGCACGAAGCCATTGAAGGCATCGAACACTTCGACAAGGTCATCAACGTGGACCAGTCGCCGATCGGGCGTACGCCGCGCTCCAACCCAGCCACCTACACCGGGTTGTTCACCCCCATCCGCGAGCTGATGGCGGAGGTGCCGACCGCGCGTGAACGCGGCTACGGGCCCGGACGCTTTTCCTTCAATGTGGCCGGCGGCCGCTGCGAGGCCTGCCAGGGTGACGGCATGGTCAAGGTGGAGATGCACTTCCT
>CAZMXB010000117.1:0-13431 GCA_964569855.1 uncultured Rhodoferax sp. | reverse complement strand
AACCGCGAAACGCTGGAGGTGCTCTACAAGGGCAAGAACATTGCGCAGATCCTGGGACTGACCGTGGAGGCCGCCTACGAATTCCTGCAGGCTGTGCCGACCATCGCCCGCAAGCTGCAAACCCTGCTGGATGTGGGTCTCTCGTACATCAAACTCGGCCAGGCTGCCACGACGCTGTCCGGTGGCGAGGCGCAGCGCGTCAAACTGGCGCTGGAACTCAGCAAGCGTGACACCGGGCGCACGCTGTACATCCTGGACGAGCCAACTACCGGGTTGCATTTTGCCGACATTGATTTGTTACTCAAGGTGCTGCACCAGTTGCGCGACGCCGGCAACACCATCGTGGTGATTGAGCACAATCTGGATGTCATCAAGACCGCCGACTGGCTCATCGACATGGGACCCGAGGGTGGCTCAGGGGGCGGCAACGTGCTGGGTGTAGGCACGCCAGAGGATATTGCGGCCAACCCAACCAGCCACACGGGGCGTTACCTGCGGCGGCTGCTGTAACTTTGGCGATGGGTGGTCCGCGGATGCCGGCCAGCACTGCAGACCGTGTTATTGTGCGTCGCTTGTCGCGGGAATTATCATGTTGCCACATTAGTGCAACCCTGCAGCCATCTGCCATGCAACTGTTTGAGCGCAGCACCGAAATCGACCGCCTGGCATCGCTGCTGGAGCGAACGCGTGCGACCGAGAAAGTCTTGTCGCTCCAGGTGCGATTGGCGTGGTACTTGCGGCAGAGTGACAATGTTCGCGCGCAACAGCTCGCTACCTTGGCCAGCGCCCAGCTGGTTGCAGAGCCCGGCAACGCAGTGATGCAGAGCCTGCGCGCAAGATTGATGTTGGTGGCTGCCGAGACGCTGTGGCTGCTGTCCGAGTTTGAGCAGGCGACGGCTGCCGCGCGGACGGCCATGGCCATGTTTCAATCCATGGGCGACCATGCAGGCTGTGCTGACAGCCAAGGCATACTGGTTTCGGTCCATTCCAGCTCCGGCAATTTGGCCGAGCGCGATGGATGTCTCGACCTGGCAGTTGAGAGCGCCAGGCTGGCCGACGATTCGCAACGAATCGACTATTTTGAAGCCAACAAAGCACGTTACGCCGCGTTGCGGGATGTGCGACGCAGCATTGCACTGTGGGGCCAACGGTTCCCCGAAGACCCGGGGACCGCCCATCCCGGTGTGGCGGCAAGCATCTACACGTATTTCGGCTCGCGGGATTACAACACCGGAAATTTTGGCGGAGCCCTGGAGCATTTCAACCTGGCGTTTGAAGCCGCGGTTCAATCGGGTCAATTGGTCTCTGCTGTGGTGGCGGCCGTCAACGCCGGTGGCACCTACGTGGTGCTAAACGACCATGATGCCGCTCTGGAGTGGCTGCAACGGGGGCTGGATTTGGCGCGTCCGACGGGCTGGGCGGTCGCGTTGGGACCTTGTCTGCGCCAGATGGGTGAGGTGATGCGCGCCATGGGGCGCCTGGACGCCGCGCAATCCCTGCTGGACGAGGCCCTTCGGGTTTACGAACCCTTGCGCAATTCACGCAACTTTGCGATGGTGCTGACCGCATTGGGCGACCTGGCCCAAACCAAAGGCGACTATCCCACGGCCCTGGGCCTGTTCCGGCAGCAGGCCGAACGCGCAAAACACCTGGCCCAAACGGATGCGGCGATCGAAGGCCATATTGGCATTGCCACTGCCCTGTTGCATCTGGGGCAAGACGATGAAGCCGAAGAGTCTGCGGCCACTGCCCTGCGCCTGGCGCAAGACCAGGGCGCCGTATTGCAGGAAGTGACCGCCTTGCGCTTGTTGTCGCGCATCCATGGTGGTCGTGCCGATCGGGTCTCGGCCATGACCTGCCTGGAGCAGGCACTCGATACTGCGCGCACGGTCGAGGGTTACCTGATACCCAGCGAGATGCTGTTTGCGCTGGCGGACGAATATGCCAAGGCCGGGCGTTACGACGATGCCTACACCATGGCGATCCAGGCCAACGCGGCGCGTGAGCGGGTGCTCAACCAGGAGGCGTCCAACCGCGCCACTGCGATCCAGGTGCGCCTGGGAACAGAGCGCTCGCGGGCCGAGAGCGAACACCACCGCCGTCAGGCCGAGGCCGAGGCGCGCCGCGCCGCGCTCTTGCAGCGTACCAGCGACACACTGGAGAAACTGGGCACGATCGGCCAGGAAATCACTTCGCAGCTGGATAAGGAACACGTGTTTTCGGCGATTGAACGGCATGTGCACGGACTGCTGGATGCGTCCAGTTTTGCGATCTATCTGATGGACCCGGATGGTCTGGGTTTGACCTCGGTGTACGACATCGAAGAAGGGCAGCGGTTGCCCAGCGACCGGTTGCGGCTGGATGATGAACAATCGTTCTGCGCCCGGTGTGTCCGTGAGCGCAGGGAGTTGCTGATCGACTTTACCGATCCGGCGTTGACTCCCAGCTACGTCCCCGGTACCCTGATGACACTCAGTGCACTGTTCGCCCCTTTGGCCATTGCCGACCGGGTGCTGGGTGCCATGACCATTCAGTCGACCCGACCCAAGGCCTATGCCGACAACGAACGGCTGATTTTCCGGACCTTGTGTGCCTACACCGCCATCGCCCTGGACAACGCCGTTGCTTACGGCCATCTGCGGGACGCCAAGGACCAACTGGTTGCGCAGGAAAAACTGGCCGCACTGGGGTCGCTGGTGGCCGGCGTAGCCCACGAGCTGAACACGCCGATTGGCAACAGCCTGCTCACGGCCAGTACCTTGCAGGAAAACACACTGGCATTGGATGCTGCCGCAGCCAGCGGAACCCTTCGCCGCAGCACCTTGACGGACTACATTGCGTCCTGCCATGAAGGGCTCAATCTGGTGGTGCGGGGTTTGCGTTCAGCCGGCGATCTGGTGCAAAGTTTCAAACAGGTGGCGGTTGATCGGGCGACCGAGCAGCGGCGACCTTTCGATTTGCTGCGCACCAGCCAGGAGGTCATTGCGACCCTGCAGCGCACGATTCACATCGCCGGTCACCAACTGGTGGTGGATATTGAGCCCGGAATCCTGTTGGATGGCTACCCCGGCCCCTACGGCCAGGTGTTGACCAATCTGATCAACAATGCCCTGCTGCATGCCTTCGGAAAACGCAAGGGCGGCACGATGCAACTACAGGCTTCGCGGTTGCGCACGTCCCATGTGGAGGTTCGGTTCACGGACAATGGTGTGGGCATCGCCACGGAGAACCTGTCGCGCATCTTCGACCCATTTTTCACCACCAAGCTGGGCCAGGGCGGCAGCGGCTTGGGCATGTCCGTCAGCTACAACATTGTCACCACGCTTTTCGGCGGTGAGTTCGAGGTTCACAGCAGCGTGGGCCAGGGTAGTTGTTTCCTTCTGCGCCTGCCGCTGGAGGCCCCCCAACACGCCGTTGACAATCCGTTTGTACACCCACTGTCGTAGCCCCCACGCACTTTACTTCACTTGGCTTTTGCACTGGGACGGTCAGCCACCCGGTCACGCCAGGCCTGCAAGGCGTGCATACCCTCCCGTTCGGGTTGAAACTTCATCAGCCGGGCAAATTCGATGGCGCAAAAAGCCGTGATGTCGGCAATGGTGAAGCGCTGTCCGCCAATCCAGGCTTGTTGCTCAAGCACATGGTCAAACCAGGCGGCGATTTCGCGCACCTTTTGCGCCTGGGACTGGCCAAACTCCGGGAACTGGGGCTGCTCCAGCGGCGCCAGACCCGGGTGGGTGTGGCGTACCGTGTTGGCAATGCCCGCCAGCAGGTACAACTCGGCGCGGCGGTCGGCCATTTCGATAAATGCGCGTTCGTCGGAGTCGATGCCCATCAGGTTGGGCTCCGGGTACAGGCCTTCGAGGTAGGTGCAAATGGCACGGGTCTCGGTCAGAACCCGGCCATCGTCCAGTTCCAGCGCGGGGACCTTGGCCAAGGGACTCTTGGCACGGTAAGCCTTGCCTTTGTGTTCTTGCGCGTTGAGGTCAACCGGGACCAAGTCGATGCCGGTGATGTTTTTCTCGACCATGAACATCATCACGCGGCGGGGGCTGGGTGCACCAGGGGACATGTATAACTTCATCGCCTTAGACTCCTGCTTTGGTGGATTGGCCCAATTCGACCATGCTGCGGGCGGCTTGCGAGAACTGACGCGCCGATTCCTCGTTGTCGCGCACCGGTGAACGCGGGCTTTTGATGCCCTTTTGCACTGCCGGATCCGCGTCCCGGTTCATGAAGGCCGGAATGCGTCCGTGGGGTGTGGCGGCGGTGTAGAGACCAATCATGGGCCCATATTAGCCCATGAAACCCAGGTTGGTCGGGTAGTCCGGGCGGCCAGCCGTCGTGCCGAAATGGCGCAGGTTGGGCAAGATGTTGGCCATCTCGGCATCGGCTACGCCAAACCAGCTGGCCAGTGTCGCCGCATACTGGTCCACGGAAGTCGATGGCAACAAACGCCCTTGGCCTACATGCCATTGGTCCTGCGGCGCTGTGGTGCTGCCCACACTGACCGGAGGAGCAGTGCCGTAGAAGGCCTGGCCCCTCACCGCTCCACCGACCAAAAAGTGGTGACCGCCCCAGCCGTGGTCGGAGCCGTCGCCGTTGGATGACAGGGTACGGCCAAAATCCGAGGCTGTGAACGCGGTGACGTTGTTGGCCACCCCCAGCTCCACGGTGGCGTTGTAAAACGCGGTCATCGCGGCACTGACCCGGCCCAGTACAGTGGCCTGGTCACGCACCAGGTTGTCGTGCAGGTCAAAGCCACCGATGGACACCAAAAACACCTGGCGTTTGGTGCCCAGCGTCGTGCGCGCGCCAATGAGCCGCGCCACGGTTTTGAGTTGGTCTGCCAGCGGGTTGGCGGTCGGAAACGGTGTTGCCAGCGTCACGCTGGCCAGTCCTGCGCTGAGTTGCTCTTCGGCACCAATCGCTCTGGCGGTCACCCGGTTGTATTCGTTCTCCAGCAGGTGGGTGCGTGTCTGTTGCACCAGCTGGTACATGGCGGTCTTGACGGCGCTCGACCCGTAGACATTGCTCTTGGCGGCATTGATCCGCACGGCCCCGCTGCTGCTGACCTGGTAGGACAGCGCACTGTCGCCGGACAGAAACACCGCATTGCCGGTGACGTTGATGCAGGTGAACAGCGAATTGGTATTGCTGGACAAGGCCAGGTCGCCCAGATTGCCACCCCAGCCGATGGTGGATCCTTCGGGTGAAGAGGACTGCCAGATTGACGTCTGGTCATTGTGGGAAAACAACTTCGGCGGTAGCGGGTAGGTCTTGCGGTCCGCACTGCTGTACTGGGCCCGGGTCAAGGGCACCACCAGCGGCCCCACATTGAGCTGCACCGCAGCCTTGCCGCTATTGAACAAATTGGCCAGACCTGGCATGGCGGGGTGCAGCGCATATTGGCGTGCGCCGGGCAGTGGCGTGGTTGGGCTGAGCAGGGTCGCCGCCAGGCTGGACTTGGCCAATGCAATGCCACCGGCGCTCTGGCCCACACCACCACCGCGAACCGCGCTGTACTGGTCGTAGCTGGCGTCGTCATAGGTGACCACGGTGTTGGCATAGTCGTTGCCACCATACAGAAACACGCATACCAGGGCTTTGTAGTCGTTGGCAGTGAATGCCGCCGCTTCGCCCATGGCGGCCAGATTCAGCGCAAAGGGCAGGGCCGTGCCACTGAGCGCCAGTTGTGCGCTGCGCCGCAGAAACGCCCGCCGGCTGTGAATCTCGGGTTCAAAAGGGTGCATGGTGATTCCTACTTTTGAATCAGGTATTCGCTGGATGCCATCACCATCAGCACGGCGGCTGCCACGCGGTTGCGGCGGGCGCTGTCATTGCTGCTGGCCGTGAGTGGAGTGGCGTTGAGGGCATTGATGATCAAGGTTCGGTTGGCGCTGGACAATTGGCCAGCACACAACAACAGGTTCAGCCGGGCGACCAGGGCCGTGGCGTCCATGACCAGTGCCAGTTCGGCAGAATAGGCAGGGGTGATGTCGTAACCATTGCTCGCATTGCTGGCGCTGTTGGGCACATCCGGCGCATTCACATAAATGCCATTGCGAATCACGTTTTGCATAAAGTTGAGGTAGCCACCCACACTGCACTCGTTGACCAACTGAAACTCTGGCGCCACGGTTTGTGAAATGCTCAGTGCCGAGGACGGAGGCACATAGCCGGGCCGGAAAAAATTGAAAACAGACGGTGAGCGCAAGGGGCTCTGGCCCAACTGAGTGGCCGGGTTGCTGAGATCGCCTATCTTCCAGCTGCCCTGGGCAGAAATCAGGCCAAAGCTGCGGCCCCACTGCACCATGCGCAACATGGGTTCGCGCAGCTTGCCAAAAGTGTTCTGGGTCAGGCCGAGCGGGCTGCGAGCCTCTTCATCAAGCAAGATCGCGGTAAAGACGGCCTTCAAATCTCCGCGCACACCGGCACCGTTGTTGTTGAAGGCGGTGGCCACGCGTGCCACATAGGCCGGGCTGGGGTTGCTCGTCACCAGCCTTTGGATCATTTGCTTGCCAAAAAATGGTCCCACATTGGGGTGGTTGAACAGGGCATCCAGCGTGGTCTTCAGTGCGCTCATGCCATCGGTGTTGGCGGGAACGGTGGTTCCAAGAAAGCTCGCTGCCAGGGTGGAGTGGTTGCTCGCGTTGAGGCGCATCGGCAAACGTGTGAAGGCTGTATTGGGAATCTTGCGGTTCTGCACAGGCTCCACGGTGTTCACGTTCTGGGTCTGGTCGAAATCCCAGCCGGTGAAAATCCTGGCGATGTTGGTAATGTCAGCCTGTGTGTAGCTTTCCAGCTTCCGGCCTTCACTGTCGCGCTGTTCCGAGCCGTCAATATTGAGCCGGTACAGGCCAAGCGTGAAAAGTTGCATCACTTCGCGGCCATAGTTTTCGTCTGGAAGTCGGCCCCTGGCCACGTCTTCTTTGAGATTGCCCTTGGTATTGAGGTAGTAGCCCATGGCCGCGTTGAGCGTGACATCTTCAAGCAGCTTGCGGAAGTTGCCGAAGGTGTTGGCCACCAGCATGTCCCACCAGGCGGCCATGGCGTGGCTGCGCCAGCTGAAATCCACGCCTTCCAGTGACACCACAAAAAACTCCGACAGGGCCAGCGCCATGCGTTTGCGCACGGCATCGCCCGAGGTCATGAGCTGGTTCCAGATCATGTAGTCGCCGGGGTAGGTGTTGTCGTAGTAGGTGGTGTCGCTGCTGATCGTGTTGTACCCCCGGGCATTGAGCCAGTCAAAACCGGTGGTGGTGGCGGGTGCGTTGATTTGTTCCTGCAGCCAGGTGCCGTAGCCTTTTTGCAGCAGGTTCCCGATGTCGTAGTCGGATGCGGAAAACTGCGCCTGCAGCAAAAAGCGGACGGCCTCCTCGGCGCTCGCTGGCTTGGCTGTTGCGTAGTTGGAGTTCACTGCCGTGGCAAAGTCCGCCAGGTTGCCGGCCTTGATCAGTTGGCCACTGGTTGCCGGACCCAGGAGATAGATGTCGCTGCCCACCACACCCAGATAGTTTGAAGTGCCAGCGTAGTAGCGGTAGACGTAGGGGTTGCTGCTGATGTTGGACTGATGACCGGGAAAATACGCCGGGTAAAAACGCTCGGCCCAGTCCATGAATGCCGTCGCGTCCGGCAAAGCCACGCCCCCAACGATGGCGCGCGGGCCTGTCGTTTGTGCCGATACCCGCAAAAGCGTTGGGTTGGACGTCGCGTTCTCAAACGCGAGCATTTGGGCCGGCAACTCAGCCGCGCCCTGAGGGTCGGCACCTCCGCACGCACTCAGCAAGGCCGCCGCACCGAGCATGGCGGCCACGCCCACTGCGTCTGGTCTTGGTTTTGAGCCCGTCCGGTCCACCGCTGGCACCGCCTCAAGTGTCGCAGTCATGAACACATCCTTTGCCTGGAAAGGACGCAGCTTAATTCAATTTTCGGTCAGGGCGGCTGGACACGCCGTGACAAATCAAGTCAGTTGTTACGGCCCGTAACGGCCTGCAAGGCATCGCGGGTTTGCAGGGCTACGCGGCGGGCGGCTTGGGCGAAAGCATGCCCGCCATCGGCATACAGGATCGCGCGGGACGAGTTCACGACAATCGGCGCTACCGTCTCACCTGCCTCAGCGCGCCAACCAGCCTTGACCGTCGCCGCCGCATCACCGCCCTGCGCACCCACACCCGGAATCAGCAGCGGCACCGTTGGGGCCAGTGCCCGAACCCGCTCGATTTCGGCCGGGTAAGTCGCGCCCACCACCAAACCGAGCTGGCCGTTGAGGTTCCAGGGCCCCTGCACCAGGCGGGCGATGTGTTCGTACAGCAGTGGTGTGCCGTCCACGGAAGCCAGACGTTGGGACTGCAGGTCGTCACCGCCCGGGTTGGAGGTGCGACACAGCAGGAAAGCACCCTTGCCGTGGTACTTGAGATAGGGCGCCACCGAATCAAAGCCCATAAAGGGCGATAACGTGACGGCATCGGCGCCATAGCGCTCAAATGCCTCGATGGCGTACTGCTCTGCCGTGCTGCCAATGTCGCCCCGTTTGGCGTCCAGAATCACTGGCACATTGGGCGCTGTGCTGCGCATGTGCGTAATCAATTTCTCCAGTTGGGCCTCGGCACGGTGGGCTGCGAAGTAAGCGATCTGGGGCTTGAAGGCAATCACCAGGTCGGCCGTGGCGTCGACGATGGCCGCACAAAAATCGAAAATCCGGCTGGTGTCGCCCCGCAGGTGGGTGGGAAATTTGGTGGGGTCGGGGTCTAGTCCCACACACAGGAGGGAGCCGTTTTGGCGCTCGGCGTTGCGCAACTGGTCGAGAAACGTCATGAAGCTATTGTAGGTAGGCCCTTTGACACCTTCGGGCTAACCGAGCGAAGTAGCTGAAGGCAAGCGTTGGGGCTGGTTTTGCCGCTGGGCCGCCCCAAGGCAAACCACTCCCCCTCGGGGGGCAGCGCAGTACGCGAAGCGACAAGCGTGGGGCTGGTTTTGCCGCTGGGCCGCCCCAAGGCAAAATGCTCCCCCTCGGGGGGCAGCGCAGTACGCGAAGCGACAAGCGTGGGGGCTATATCTTCTGGCCGTCCAGCAGGTCCATGGCCAAACACAGGTCGGCCCAAGCTTTGGCCTTGTCGGCGCTGGTGCGCATAAGTGCCTTGGGGTGGTAGGTCACCACCACCGGGATGCCCTGGTAGTGATAGACCGCGCCACGCTGCTTGCCCAAGGGAAGCGCGGCCTCTTGTGGATGCTCGTGCAGCAGCAACTGGGTGGCAAAGCGCCCCATGGCCACAATGAGCTTGGGCTGCACCAGCGCCAGCTCACGCTGCAGGTACTGCGCACATTGCTGCAACTCTGCCATTTGCGGCAAACGCCCATTGGGCGGTCGGCACTTGACGACACTGCTGACGTAAGCGCCGTGGCGTGCGCTGCCACCCCGGCGTGCCCCCACGGCCTTGAGCATGTTGTCGAGCAAGACCCCGGCTTGCCCGGCAAATGGCTGACCCAGCCGGTCCTCTTCTTCATCCGGGGGATCACCCAGCACCAACCAGTCCGATTGCAGCGGCGTTTCGGGTGGTTGCAAGGTCGCGTTTTTGCGGCCTGCGCAAAGGCCGCAGGCCCGGCAGCCAGCGGCGGTTTGGGCCAAGGTGTCCCAGTCCATGGACGCAACAGCAAGCGGCACGCCCGTCTGGACCCCGGAGGTTTGTGCGTGCATGGGTGGCACAGCCACAGCACGTTGGGGCGTGACGGGCGCAGTGCGTGATGATGCTTCAGGTGGTGCCTGGCTGATCTTTGCCCTTGGGGCCGAATCGGCGGTCTGTGCCAACGGCGCAGAATCCGGTTGCTGCATCGTCTCGGGCAGCCAGACATGCACACCCATCTCGCGCAGCATGGCGCGTTGGCGGGTGTCGAGTTCGAGTGGCATGGATTTGAACAGTTGGGGTCAGATGCGCAGTCCCATGACCACCGCGTCTTCCCTTTGGCCGTGGCCTGCCGGATAGTAATCCTTGCGATGGCCGACCCGGCGGTAACCGTGGGCCTCGTAGATCCGCATGGCGCGCAGATTGCCAACCCGCACCTCCAGCCACACCCACTGGGCCGCCTGGCCCCGGGCCCACAGCGTGAGGGCGTCCAGCATCACGCGGGACCAACCCTGGCCCTGGTACTCGGGTGTCACCGTGATGTTGAGCAGATGCACCTCGTCCACACCCCGCATGGCAACAAAATAACCCAGCAGGACCTCATCGGCAAGCAGCATCTGAGCCTCATAGCCCGATTGCAACGCGTCCAGAAAATTGGTGCGGTTCCAGGGATGGGCATAAGCCCGTTGTTCGACGGCAACCACGGCCTCGATCTGCGCCGCAAGCATGGGCTCAAACCGTACCTCCACGGCCTGGGTCTCTGTCGCCCTCATGCGCCGGCTCCGGATGTGACAGCGGCTTTCTCGGCTGCGCGTTCGGCAGTCGTCTTGGCCACCTTGTCGCGGATATAACTCGGCAGGGCCTGTTCGGCCGCTACCGCCTTGCCTGCGGCGATCAACTGCGGCGCCAACCGCAACATGGCCGACGCGGTGGGCAGGGCGTCGACGCGCAGGGCTGATGTGACCCGTGCCGCCGGGGCCGCGACCCGCTCGCCATATACCGCAAACACGTTGCCGGCCATCACCCAGGGTGCGGCTACCCAGACGCCATGACCGAAAACAGGCGCCAATTGCTCCGGCCTTGCCAGCACGCTGGCCTGCAATTCGGTCCACTGACCAGCCTCAAAGGCAAATGTGGCTGCATACAACTCGTCCATGCGGGCGTCCAGCAGGGCCGTCACCACACCGGCAGGCTGCTTGCCCAACGCGCTGTGCCGCGCCTCTTCGGCAACCGCCAGCAGGGAATTTACCGGCAGCACCGGCACGTTCGCGCCAAAGGCCAGGCCCTGGGCCACCGAGCAGGCGGTGCGCAGACCGGTAAATGACCCTGGCCCACAACCGAAGCAAATGGCATCCAGCGCTTGCAGCCGCAGTCCGGCCTGCTGCATCAGGTTCAAAAGCGACGGAATCAGGTCGGTCGACGCCCGGGCGCCGCCGGCGGTCGTGTGCTGCCACTGCTGCACCTGCCCATTGACCGTGCGGCATACCGCGATGGACATTGTTTCGGTTCCGGTGTCAAAGGCCAGCAGATTCATGGTTTCCAGCGATGGCTTGTAGGCTAATCAGCCTCCGGCCCTCGAATTGATTGCGTGAGCAGCTACTGATTTTGTAGCAACGCGGGTGGCCTTGCGAACCCCGAACACAATGCCGGTGGTCACCAGGGCCAGGCCGGCCAGCAGGTTCCAGGCCAGCGGTTCGCCCAGGAAGATGACGGCCGCCACAGCCGAAAGGCCGGGTACCAGAGCAGTGATCATCGTGGAGCGCACCGGGCCAAAGTGTTGAATCATCTTGGTAAACGTCATGCCCGAGATCACCACCGAGCCCACACCCTGGAAAAACATCTGGAATGCCACGTCCCGCCAGGGCGCGATCCAGACCCGCCCGGGCACCCACTGCAGCCACAACAACACGGTGTACACCGGTACATAGGTGAAAAAGGCCAGCACCGTGATGGCAATGGTGGCCCGCACCGCATCCAGCGCAAACCGGCGTACCAGCACGCTGTAGGTAGACCAGACCATGGCCGCCAGAATGAACAACACATCGCCCCGCCAGACGCCACTGCCATCCAGCGCATGCAGAAGGCTGGTGCCGCCCACCAGCAGGTCGCCCGCCACGATCAGGACCAGGCCCAGCGCCCGCGTCGGCGTGATGCGGTCCCCCAGGATGAACACCGCCAGCAGGGCAGTCCACAATGGCAAACTGCCGGGCATCAGCACGGACGCGTGACCGGCAGGTGCAAACACAAAACCGCTGTAGGCAAACATGCCGTACAGCAGGCCGCCAAACACACCGGCGATCAAGGTCTGCCGCAGCGGCAGCGGTGAAAAGCCCATGAGGGAACCCGCCCAGGGCTGGGTGCGGCGGTCCCGCCGCACCAGCCACCAGCCCCAAGGCAGCAAAATCAGGCTGGCACCCCAGATACGGGCGTACACAATGTCAAAGGGGTTGAGCAGGCCGCCCCGCGCCGGGTCCGCCGACGCGCGGGCGATCACAATGAACGAGGTCCAGATCAGCACCGTGACGACGGCTGCAAGGATTCCAATCGTCTTGGGCGACAGGCGTGCAGGCGGGTTTGTGGGTGGAGCGGACATGGGGTCGATTATCAAGGACGCGCCTGGTTTGCTAGGATGCAGCGGTCCAGAGACCGGCAAGTGCCACGCTTGTCACACAAATGGGGGAGGGTCTATGAAGCGCGTCAGCATTTTTGTGTTGTTCACACTGGGTCTTTTGTCTGCGGCCCGTGCACAAGTTGCTTCAGCACCGCCGGTAGAAAGCCCGCTTGCACTGTACTGCATGAGCCCGACAGAGCGCACAGCCAACGGCAAGGGAGAAAAACCCAGGCTTGCCTGTGCCGCGGCCTTCGTCGCTTCGCGCTGCGCAAAGGACCAGGCCGCCGAGCTGACCGCGCCGTTGGCCAGTTACCTGGGTGTGCATGTTTTGAATGTGCACAAGGGGCTGGGGCGTTACAACGTTCTTAACGGCGTCGCAAGCGACTCCTGGTGTGGCCTGTCTGACGCGGCGCTCCAGCAGGCGCTCAGCATTGCGCTCAGCCCCAAGAAAATGCATGACCCCGGCAAGGCGAGCGCCAACCGGGAATACCTCACCTACACCCTGGCCGACGCTTCGGGACGAATCGCACCGGGTGGTTACGCCGCTGCGCTGGAGCAACGTCGCCAACTGGTGCATGACGGGGTGGCCGTCCTGCGACAGGTCGCCCGCGGTGCGGGGAATGGCCGCGTCGCACCCCTGCTCGCAGGTTTGCCCACCAGCGCCAGCGGCTGGACCAACCTGACGTCCTATATCCACCCGGTCGGGCGTATCAACGATGTGCTGATCGACAAGGGCGGTACCACCAGCACCCGCACCATCTGGGCGGCGACGGACGGCGGCGGCATCTGGAAGACCAGCAATGGCGGCACCACGTGGTCTACCGTCAATGACTTCAACGGTTCACTGTCGATTGGCAAGATTGTGCGCAGCCCACGCAATGCCCTGGACATGTATGCGTCCACCAACCCCTATGGCAGTCACACCTATTCGCCGTTTGGCGTTTTGAAGTCCGGTGACGGGGGCGTTACCTGGACGCAACTGGCCCAAACCAACCCGGCACAGCACCCGGACTGGGAGTATGTGACGCACCTGGCCATCCATCCCGCCGGGGTGGGGGGCGCCGATGTGCTGTTGGCAGCCACCTACAACGGGGCTTACCAGTCCGTTGACAGTGGTGCCACCTGGACCAAGCTCAGCCGGGGCAATGTGACGGCCTCCCAGGTGGGATTTCATCCGCTGGACGGCAACCGGAGGGC
>CAZMXB010000116.1:0-14354 GCA_964569855.1 uncultured Rhodoferax sp. | reverse complement strand
CAGGATCAGGATATCTGCACCGTTGACGTCGAAGGGCAACACGGTCTGGCCACCGCTGGAGAGCCCGCGTTGGGCAAAGTCGTCGCGGTGCATGGCGGACGAAATCTTGCCGGCCTGACCCGGCAGATTCATGTCCTTTTGCAGGCGTTCGGCCAGCCACGCGCCGCCGGAGGTGATGCCGACCAAGCGTGTATTTGCGCCACCGATTTGTTGCACACCCCGCAACAGTTCGCGGTACAACGCTTCCGCGTCAAGTAGCAGCGCACCCACGCTCGTTAATGGACTCACGGCAAACTCCTCAAGAACTGTTCCAGAATAATGCAGGCCGAAGCGGCATCGGCGTCTTTGGCACCGCTGGCCAGGGCCTCGGTAGTGCTGTAGCGCTCGTCCACCTCAAACACCGGAAGTTTGAAGCGGCCGTGCAACTGGCGGCCAAATTTCCTGGCACGCGCCGTGTTTTCATGCGCTGCGCCGTCCGGGTGATAGGGAACACCAATAACAATCGCGTCGGGTTGCCAATCCTTCAAATGCTTCTCAATGTGGGCAAAGCGCGCGTCGCCTTCTGCGCGCACGGTTCCCACCGGCTGTGCCGAGCGGATCAGGCGACTGCCGACTGCAATACCGGTGCGCTTGAGTCCGAAATCAATGGCCAGAAAGGTGTTCAGAGTTGAGGCCACCGCCTCTACAGCGTCCATTGGCCGTAGAACGTTCATGCGTGACCCACCTGACCTGAAATCATCCATGACTGCAAACCCAGGAGGGACAAGGCCTTGTCGTAGCGCTGTTCGACCGGGGTATCAAAGATGATGCTGGGGTCGGCATCCACCGTCAGCCAGCTGTTCTCGCTGATTTCGGTTTCCAGCTGGCCCTCACCCCAGGCCGAATAGCCAAGTGACACCAATACCTTTCGCGGGCCCGATCCGGTCGCCAAGGCTTCGAGGACATCCTTGGAAGTTGTCATTTCCAATCCACCTGGAATCGCCATGCTGGACGCGTAGGGGACTTTTTCTGACTGAGCGGCGTCGGCAACTGCGGAATCGTGCAGCACAAAACCGCGCTCAACCTGAAGCGGCCCCCCGCAAACAACGGGCGTATCCGTCAGATCGGTGCGATTCAGGGTGAGTTCCACCTTGCCGAACAAAGTCACCATCGTGATGTCGGCGGGCTTGTTGATGACCAGTCCAAGGGCACCACGTGGCGTGTGCTCACAGACATAAACAACGCTTTTGGAGAATATCGCATCCTCCAATCCGGGCATTGCGATCAAAAAGTGGTTTGTGAGATCAATGGATGCAGAATCGCCGGACATTACCCGATTTTAGCGGCTGCCATGGATATGAAATTTGAAACGGGCCTGGTTTGGTTTAGACGTGATTTGCGCGCTCATGACAATGCAGCGCTGAGCACTGCTTTGCGGTCATGTCAACACGTGCACTGCGTTTTTGTCTTCGATCGGGACATTCTGGACCGCCTTCCGCGCTGTGACCGGCGGGTCGAATTCATCCGTGAATCGCTGGTTGAATTGGACGCTGACCTGCGCACACAGGCCGGCAAGTCTGGTGCTGGCTTGATCGTGCGCCACGGATTTGCAGTCGACGAAATTCCGTCGCTGGCCCATGCGCTCGGTGCTCAGGCCGTTTTTGCAGCAAATGACTATGAACCGCAGGCCATTGCGCGGGATGCAGAGGTGAAGTCCCGCCTGGCGCAAGGCCAGACGGCACTGTTGACGGTCAAAGACCATGTGATCTTTGAGTGCCGTGAGGTTTTGACACAGACCGGCAAGCCCTACGGCGTGTTCACACCTTATCTGCGAGCCTGGCTCCAGCGATTGGGGGATGCACCGCCGATTCAGCACGGACCTGAGTCCGTCGCCAAATCCTTGGCGGAACGCCCAGCACCGTTCGCAGAACCTGTACCCCACCTGGAAGCTTTAGGTTTCGAGTCAACCAATCTACGGGAACTGGGGATTGTCCCCGGAGCCCAGGGTGCCTCTCGTTTGGTCGATGACTTTTGGGACCGCATGGACGACTACGACCAGACCAGGAATTTTCCCTCCGTCAAGGGTCCGAGCTACCTCGGCGTACACCTTCGTTTTGGCACGGTTTCCATTCGGCAGCTTGTTGGTCTGGCCTTGCAGCGCAAGCTTGCCGGTAGCGCCGGAGCATCGGTCTGGTTGGCTGAACTGGTCTGGCGCGACTTCTATTTCCAGATCCTGTCCAACTTCCCGTTTGTGGCCCATGACGCCTTCAAGCCTGAATACGACCACATCCTGTGGGAACAGGGTGAACATGCGAAGGCCTTGTTTTCGGCGTGGTGCCGTGGTGCAACGGGCTACCCGATCGTGGACGCCGCGATGATGCAGCTCAACCAGAGTGGCTACATGCACAACCGCCTGCGTATGGTCGCTGGCAGTTTCCTGGTCAAACACCTTGGCATTGACTGGCGCTGGGGCGAGCGGTACTTCGCCGAAAAACTCAACGACTTTGACCTCGCCGCCAACAATGGTGGCTGGCAATGGGTCAGTTCAAGTGGGTGTGATGCACAACCCTACTTCCGCATCTTCAACCCTGTCACGCAAAGCGAGAAATTTGACGCCAACGCCAAGTTCATCAAACGGTACCTTCCCCAGCTTGCGGGTTTGGGCGCAAAGGCCATCCATGCCCCGTGGCTGGCTAAACCCGCCGAACTGACCGCAGCGGGCTTAACCCTGGGGCACGATTACCCTCACCCTATCGTTGACCATGCCACCGCACGGGCGCTCACACTTCAGCGCTACGGCGTGGTACGTAAGGCCCCTCAGACCACGGCCGCTGCGGAGCAGTAGCTGCGCACCAAGCCCAGCAATTCATCTTCTGAGTAGGGCTTTCCAAGGTAGTGGTCTACGCCGAGTTCCTTCGCGTGTTCGCGGTGTTTACCGGCAATACGCGAAGTGATCATGATGATGGGCAAATCACGGAGATGTGCGTCCGAGCGGATGTTTCGGGCCAAATCAAAACCATCCATGCGTGGCATTTCAATATCGGACAACACCACGGTGGGTTTTTCTTCCTGCAGTTTCTCCAGCGCATCCAATCCGTCAGATGCCAGGGTCACGCGGTAGCCTTCACGTTTGAGCAAACGTTGCGTAACACGGCGGACCGTAATGGAATCATCGACCACGAGGATCAGCGGAACGAGATTGACAACACTCGCCGCCGTCGTGGTAGTCAAGTTGTCCGCCGCTTGGACGGCGGCCAAATCAGCACGCTTGGTCATCTGGCGAGCCTGTTCACCGAAGACTGCGGCCAACGCCACCGGGTTGTAAATAAGCGCTACGGCACCGGACGCCAAGACAGAGACGCCTGCCAAACCAGGCAATTGTGACAACTGCGGACCAAGATTCTTGACCACGACTTCTCGGTTACCCAATACCTCGTCCACATGCAGGGCCAAGCGTTGACCTGCACTTCGGAAAATCGCTACCGATCTGGTTTTTCCAAAGGCTTCGTTGCTATGGGCGGAAACCTGCAGCAATGCGCCGGCCCAGAAAAACGGCAGGGTTTGACCTCCGATGTCAAAGCCATCCTGCCGGTAAGCCTGATCCAGTGTCGCAGCCGGTGTCCGCAAAACCGTCTCGACCAATCCCGAGGGAACACCGATGGTGAAATCTCCCACCCGCAGCATCACCACTTGCGTGACCGCAGTGGTCAAAGGCAGGATCAGCTTGAAAGTGGTCCCTCGGTGCTGCTGGGTTGTGGTTTCAATGCGGCCACCCATCGCGTTCACTTCGGAACGAACAATGTCCATGCCAATGCCACGGCCTGACAATTCGGTGATCTGTTCGGCGGTTGAAAAGCCAGGCATGAAAAGCAAATTGGCAGCGTCGTCTTCGCTCAACACATCGTTCGCTCCCAACACACCGCTCGCGATCGCCTTGGCGCGAATCTTGTCAAGTTGCAAACCGCCACCGTCGTCGCTGAAGGAGACCGAGACATCATTGCTTTCTTGACTGATGCGGATCGTGATGGTTCCTATCGCCGGTTTTCCTGCCTGGGACCGCTCAGCAGCACTTTCGATTCCATGCCCCACGCAATTGCGCAGCATATGCTCGAAAGCCGGACCCATGCGTTCCAGCACACCGCGGTCCATTTCGATGGAGCCCCCGGTAATATCCAACTTGACGAGTTTGCCAGCGTCCTTTGCCGCTTGGCGAACCACGCCGTAAAGACGTTCGGAAATACTTTCGAACTCGACCATGCGCGTCCGTAAAAGGTCGCGCTGCAATTCACGTGCCTGTCGTCCTTGTGCAATCAAATCGTCCTCGGCACCTTCAATGGACCGCTGCAAATTGCGCTGGACGGTAGCCACATCGTGTACCGACTCGGCCATCATCCGGGTTAATTCCTGCACCCGGGTAAAACGGTCAAACTCGAGCGGATCAAAGGCTTGTGCGGAGTCCTTGGTTTGCGCCAAACGAGACTGCATCTGCGACTCGGACTGCAGTTCGACATCGCGCAACTGATGACGCAAGCGGTCGAGATTTCCGGTTAGATCGCCCAGTGATGAGCGAAGCTGGGTCAGCCGCGCCTCCATTCGTGCGCGGGAAATCATCACTTCACCGGCCTGATTGACCAAGCGGTCCAGGAGTTGCGAACGCACCCGAACCGATTGGTTGACAACCTGGCGCACCGGTGCGACCGGCATGCCACGCGGCGATACCTTGACCGGCACGGGTAGAGGTACCACAACCGGCGTACCAACGGGTGCAGACTCCGCGTCAACCTGAGGCGCGGGCTGAGATGCAGCAACAAGGGGTGTCTCGGTTGCAGTGACCGGTGCTGAGACCACTGGCTCGTCCTGCACTGGCTCTTTGCCCAAATGGTCAAAGGTAGCCTGAAGGGTATCAAACCGGATCAGCAGGGGTTCGAGTTGAACAGACTGCACCTGCTCGGTACCAATCTGTTCAATGCTGGACTCCATGTTGTGGGACATTTCTCCCAATCGCATCGCGCCAGCCAAGCGTGCACTGCCCTTTAGCGTGTGCAGCACGCGCAGAATTTCGGTTCGCGCACCCAGGAAGTCAGGATGCGCGACCCACTGCCGCAATGCCGCGCCCAATTTGGGCATCAGTTCCAGGGCCTCTTCTTCAAATATCGGGAACAGGTCTTCGTCCAGTTGATCGACAGCGTCGATATCGTCGTCCTGCGCTTGTGCAATGTTCAGCGGCGCGGCGACGATTGCCAACGGTGCGGCACTTGGCATATCCGGCACTGACGTTGCGACCAACAACACTGGCTCGGGCGTGGTAGTCTGAACTGCAACTGGCTCTTCAAATACTTCTTCTTCGAGGCTGGCGATATCGTCATCCAGCGCATCCGCAACGGAATCGATGGTGGGAGCCGGGAACTCGGTCTCGATGATTTGCTGCAATGCCACCAGAATGGTTGCATCTGGTTCTTTGAGGAAACCGGCCGCAAACTGGTGGAGCAAACGCCGAATATCTTCTGCGGCATTGGTAAACACCAAGGCCTGTTCGGGTGTTCCCTGGCGGTGTAACTGCACATGCTGCAATGCGTGCTCAAGTGAGCGAGCCATATCCGACAGGGCAACAAAACCCACTGTCGCGGAACTACCCAGCAGTGAGTGCGCCAATGTAACAAGCGAGTCTGGCAGTGGCCGTTGCAACTCCATGGCCCACTCGCTCAATTCCACTTGCAAGCGCCGCGACCACTCATCCGCTTCATTCAAATAAACGTTGTAAAGCGGGATGCCGAGGCGGAGGTTGCCAATTATCTTGACCGGCTCTTCGTCTTCGACTGCATCCTCTGCCAATTCGCTAACGGGCTCTTGCGCTTCGACATCAACCGCAAGCGCTTCGGTCGCGGGCTCGGATTTTTCCACGGTCTCTTCTGCGGTCCCTGCCGTCACGAAATCGGAGTTCCATTCCAGTTCGGAATCCACAGACACCTGGGGAACTTCCGCCGACACATCGCGCGGCATATCCGTTACCGCATGGTCTGGCGTCACCCCGATCACTTCCGGCATTTCGTCAGTCGGTACCACCTCGACACCTTGGTCCTCAGAAATTGCGTCAGATGAGGACAGCGAGAAATCTTCGGTTAGATCCAGTTCCAGCGCCACATCGTCCGGCAATGACGCCACCGCGCCCCCAAACTCGGCCACTGACTCTGGCTGTAAGGCCTCGACCATTTCGGCGGGTTCCAGGGTTTCTTCCGGCACACCAGGTTCCGCGTCTGGCGAGAAAGGAGCTGTAACCGCAACTTCAGATTCCGCGATGGCACCAAGCTCCAACACGTCCTGTGCTTCGACACGGGCCTCTGGCTCTGGCGTCGGTTCCAGGGGGGGTGTCGCCGATCCCTGACCGAAATCGAAATCTCCAAAGTCGAGTTCAGTGACTTCGGTTGCGCTTTGGAAGGCATTGGCTGCCTGGCGCGCCTCGTCTGCCTGGAACGCCTGTGTGGATTCAAAGCCAAAAGTCTGTGTGGCGGCGAAATCCGGGCGTGATTCACCAGCGCCGTCATCCTGTCCAACGGCTTGCGCCAAAGGCTCTGGAGGCAAGTGAACAGAGACTTGAGTGGACGCGAGTTCCGCGCTAACCGCCACAGGCTCAGCCGCTGGCATCGACAGTTCAGGTCCGTCAGGCGGCTGTTGCGTTGCTGAAGCAGCAGGTGTTTGCATGGGTACCCACTGCCCTTGGAGGCGCAGACCATCCGACGCCCGCCGGAACTCCTGTGCATTCCATGGCACCGCCGATTGGCTGGCAATGTCCTCCACCCAAAGTCCAAAAGCCTGCATGGCCGACCGCGACGCTTCAATCAAGTCACCGCTGGCAGGACGCTGCTCGGCAAGCCAGTTATTCAGCAATTGCTCGAACGACCAGGCGGCTTCGCCAAACTCGTTGAGACCCACCATACGAGAGCTACCTTTGAGCGTGTGGAAAGCGCGCCGCAAAGTGGTCTGTTCAGCGAGGTTTGAAGGCTCTTCTGCCAAAGCCTTGGCAGCAATCAGTCCGTTTTGCACCACCTCCCTGGCTTCTTCCAGGAAGATGTCAATCAATTCCGCTTCGTCGTCTGACAGATCAATGGTCGAAGCCGTTGCAGAAGGTACCACTTGCACGGCAACTGGTTTAGCGACAGGTTGGCTTTCCGATATCTCAAGATCAAGCGGTTGCGCTTGAAGGGGCACCGTGGGCTGAGCACCAGAATCCACCTTCGGTGCTGGAGCTTTATCGAGCTGCCGTTCCGGTTCTTGCGGGGTAACACGTTCACGCCCCATCAAAGGCTTGAACTCACCAAGATCGTCGTCGTACACAAACAGTTTCTTCGCCAGCGCCCGCTGGTAGCTCAGCATGTCGATCAGGAAACCCATGGCGCCAAGGCTATTGCCCAGCTTTTCAAATATGCCGGTTCTTGCCGTGGCCTCATCGATATCGTCAACCAAGAACTGCTCAACGCTGCTGCGCATACGCAGCGCTGCCAAAGATGGCTGCTCCAGACCCAAGACCGAGAACACACCGCGCATTTGCGCCAACTGACTCGGTACTTCCCGCAAAGGCGCTTTGTCTTGCGGATTCCTGAAAAATTGATCCAGGGATTTTTCAACTTCAGCAAGCGATGATCGCAACTCGTCGACCACGCTACCCATCGTCTGTCGGTCACTGACCCGGCGATAGAGTTCCTCCATCCATGTTTCCAGAGGCTCAGGTTGCCCTCCAGCACTGACATGCTCCAGGCGCTGGGCCAGTCGCTTACTGCGGTCGGCCATATTGGATTCGGTCGGATCCAAGTCGTCGTAGGCCGCTTCAAGGTACAAAATGGACGTGGCAACTTCCATTGCAACTGGTGCTGCGGGTGCACCACCGGTCCGAACCGTTGTATCGATCGCCCGCACCAACGCACGACCCAGATCACCACTTTCCGGATGCAGCTTTACGATTGATTCCGCTACTGCGCCAAATTGTTCCGTAGCGACTTTAAGTCGATTGGTGTCACCACCGGCCAGAGCCGACCAGGTTTCTGCGGCGGCGGCGATGCGCTTTCGTGCCAAAACCATCAGCGCCGGATCAAAGCGTCCGAACTGCTCGACCTCATACTGAACCGGGTTGCTGCGCGCCAAGCCATAAACATTGCGAACAGCCCTCAATGCCAATGCTTCTTGCCCCTCTTTCGGAACGGAGATCGAACAAAAGAAAACCAGCTCATGCGCCAACCGATCAGAAATACTCAGATCACCGCGTGACAAACTGGCATATTGGCGCAGGACCTTGGACGCTGCACGTTTGGTAAATACATCGACCGGACAAACCCCAAACGCGAGCCCCTCAAAAAAGCCCGCGCAAATCATCCAAAATGTACGCGCCTCTATAACCGCCTGGCTGGCGGCCAACCGCGCGCTCTGCTCACCCAAGCGCCGCGCAGATTTGGCATCTCCGGTGCGCATGACCTGAAGGATCTCTTGATCCATTTGACCCCGCAGGGCGGGAGTAAACGTGAGTACTGGTTGCCCCGACAGCGGCGCGATATCGAGCCATCGCCACTCAACCGGCCACAAGTCGGCGGGATGGGCCTGGTCACCGCCAGCCAACTCCGCAATGGCACGGTACTGCGGAAACAGTGCAACGGACGACGCACTCTTGCCCTTGAGAACGCCCTCCAGATACTCGGTAAGCGCAAAGCTCGCCCGCTCTACCTTGTTGGCCGCATCGTCACTGCACAGTTCCGGCCGCTGGACAAATTTCTGCGCCAACCCCTCCATGACCCGCAGCATTTTTGCGGGTGCGCCCAAGCCCACCATCTCCAACGCACCAACGGCCTGATGCAACTGTTGTCGTGCGATACGAAGGTGGCTGGCATCCACTTCAGCCAGATTGGAGCCTCGCGCCATCTCCGCGTCACGTACAAAACGCTTGAGCGCCTTGGTTGCGCCGTCCAAAGATTTGCGCAGTTCATCCAGCACCCAAGCCAAGGGACCGAGATCACTGGCCGCCAGTTCATTGTCGCCGGGAGCGGCAGGATTCGATGACATGTATTCGGGATCTCCTGGGAACTCTATTCGGTGGGGATGCGACCGGGACCGCTATCAGCTGATCTTGAAGCGCGATACCGACTGACGCAGCTCTTCGGCCATGCGCGACAGTTCACGCACCTGGGTTGCCGTGACACGGGTACCTTCTCCTGTTTGTTCCGTCACCGCAAAGATGTGCTGAATGTTGTCGGCCACCACATTGGCCAAGCCAGCTTCGCGCGACGCGGAACTGGAAATCTGCTCAATGAGGTCAGCCACCTGACGCGACACTCGGTCGATCTCGGTCAGCGCAGTACCGGCGTTGTCGGACAGCTTCGCTCCTTCAACCACACCCTGTGTGGAGCGCTCCATAGCGCCAATCGCATCCTGCGTATCCGTCTGAATCGCCTTCACCAGCGCCGAGATCTGGCGCGTCGCGTCCGCAGAACGTTCAGCCAGTCGCTGCACCTCTTCCGCAACCACCGAGAAGCCACGACCAGCCTCGCCGGCGCTTGCTGCCTGGATAGCGGCGTTAAGGGCCAAAACGTTTGTCTGTTCGGTAATGTCTGAAATCAGCTCGGTAATTTCACCAATCTCTTGGGATGACTCGCCGAGTCGTTTGATGCGCTTGGACGTTTCCTGGATCTGGTCGCGGATGGAGTTCATACCACCGATGGCGTCCTGCACCGCTTTGAGACCAGACTCCGCGGCGTGCAACGACTGGCGCGCAACCGTCGCTGATTCCTGCGCTTGCGCGGACACTTCGTTGATGCGGCCGGCCATATCCACAACGGATCGGCCAGTCTCACGAATTTCATGCAATTGCTCGTTGGAGGCTGCCAACAATTCGGTCGAAGTAGCATCCACATCCGCCGTTGTTTGTGCAACCCGGGACGCTGTATTTTGCACGTTGGACACCAGCGAGCGCAACTCCTCAACCGTGTAATTCACCGAGTCGGCAATTGCACCGGTAATGTCTTCCGTCACCGTCGCTTCTTGCGTCAAGTCACCTTCGGCAACCGTCTGCAACTCATTCATCAAGCGCAAAATAGCGGCCTGGTTGGCATCGTTTACGCGCTTGGCTTCGTGCTCTTGGCGCTCAGCTTCGATCCGCTGGTCTTCCGCCACCACCTGGCGCCGGCGACTGTCCTGCAACTGGACATAGGATAGGCCACCTGCGCAAATCAGCGCAAAGGCTGCAGCGAGAACCAGCATGGTTAGTGCCCCGGCACCAATACCGGTCTGGCCGGACAATTGAGTCTGGACCTCTTCGAGGTTACGACGCAAGGGTTCACTGTCCGCAATAATCGCATCCTGCGCTTCGCGAGCAGAGACCAAGCCCTGCAAATTGCCCAAAATCGCGCTGGCCTGAACCCGCGTTTCCTCATACATCTTGATCAGAGCGTCAAGTTGCTCACGGGTGGCAGCATCTTTGGAAGCGACCAAGCGCAACTCCTGGCTACCGGTCAACAGGCCCTGAGAAATTTCCTTGAATGTATTCAAGTCTTTACCCAACAAGAAGACCGCCTCGGGGCTAACACCTTCCGCCGTCAGGAATTCATTGGACGACTTGCCAATACGCTGGGTCAGCATCACCAGTTGACCCACTGCAGAAATCTCGACCGAGGGAGCATTTTGCTGCAATTTCATTGCCAGGATCGTTTCGGCAATTTCCAGTAAATCGGACGACTGGCGGTTGATCAGGCGCAAAGCAGACCCAATTTGAGTCAATATCTTTTGCTGGCTCATGACAGCCTTCGCGCTTTTTTCAGCACGGTCCACCAAGGGCATGATTTTCTCAAGTGAGGCCGTGTAACTCTCGCCCAAAGCCTTCAATCGCAACTCGTCATCGCTGCTTTGCAAACCACGGGTCGTTTTGGACAACACACCAGCACTGTCTGAAACGTCAGGAAAAGCCTGGGCGCTGCCCACCACAGCCTGCGAAACGGACTTCGCCAGTCGCTGTGACTGCATCAGCGCCTGACCCGTGGCGCCCAATTGACGCGCTACGTTTTCGGATTGGTTCAGCGCGTAAAACGTGACACCCGCCAAAATCAGCAGAGAGACACCGAGTAAAGTGAACAAGGTACGCTGCTGTTGAACGACCGTTCGGCTGCCCAGACCGGGCAAAGAAACCAGGTCGCCAGCGAGAGGCTTACCGACCTCCGAGTCCGCCACTCCTTCTTTGACGATTGACGGCATGGGGGCCGCCGACTTCGCTTCGTCATCCTGCACCGTTTCGCCCGCCATAGCATTGGAAGACTCTTCCGGCATGGCAAGACTAAGTCGGGAATCCAGCTCTGACTCCGACGGTTTTTTGGCAAAAATGTTTTTCAGTTTTTCGGCGACGGACATGGTAAAGCCTTACGAGGGTCTAAGCGCTAATGCTCAAAAATTGAGGGGTTTGGGACAAAATACGCAAGTCGATTTCCTGCCACCGCTCCCCAGCGGTGTCCAGAAACTGGTTGCCAAAATAGGCCGGTGAAGTCGGGTCGGGAGGAGACGACGACGCAAACGCGTCGGTACCACGTAATCCCAACAGACCGTCGACTTGCAACGCACAATTGACTTCCAACGCAGTGTTCAAAGTCACAACGCTGGGATCCTGTGCCGGAGGCTCCGATCTCGCACCGCCGCCGTCTTCTGCCAAAAACGCGGCCAAGTCCACCACCCCATAAAGACCACCGCGGATATTCAGTACGCCGCGAAACCAGGCACGGGAATAGGGAACCGGCTGCAAACTGGTCAATGGAAAAATCTCGCCGGATTGACCCAATGGAAAAAGAAAGTTCCTACCACCGACACGCAAGGCCAGCCACGCCACGGACATACCCTCCGTACGGGCAGCCTGCAGACGACTGGCGAGTCGGGTCTGGAGTTCTCGAAGTGCTTCGCGATTGGCCATGGGGTCAGGGTATCAGCCCAGTGCCTTGATCTTGGCGAACAATTCCGCTGCATCCACCGGTTTGGTGATGTAGTCCTTGGCACCTTGGCGCATGCCCCATACACGGTCGGTCTCCAGACTTTTACTGGTACAAATGAAGATTGGAATATCGGTGTACTCAGGCGTACGATTGATGGCGCGCGTCAGCTGGAATCCGTTTTGGCCTGGCATCACGACGTCCATCAGAATCAGATCGGGCTTTTCCTCGGTCAAGCGCTTGAAGGCCTCATCGGCATTTTCGGCAGAGCGCACGACGAATCCGTTCTTTTGCAGCAAGTCCGTCAGAAACATGACCTCGGTTTTGGAATCATCCACGATGAGTACTTTATGGATTGGCATTAGTTCGCTCCTTGCATAGTTGATCCAAATTGCCGCACCGCTTGCAACAACTGGTCTTTGGTAAAGGGTTTTGTCAAATAGTCCTGCGCACCGACCATGCGGCCTCGGGCTTTGTCAAACACACCGTCTTTGGAAGATAGCATCACCACCGGCACACTGGCGTACTTGATGTTGCGCTTGATGATGGCACAGGTTTGGTATCCGTCCAGGCGGGGCATCAGGATGTCGCAAAAAATGAGTTGCGGCTGGTAGTCATTGACTTTGGCAAGCGCATCGAAGCCATCCTCGGCCAGCATCACCTCGTGCCCGCCTTGCTTGAGGAAGATTTCTGCACTGCGTCGAATGGTGTTGCTGTCATCGATGACCAGAACCCTGACATTGGTTGATGCGGTACTCAAAAAGCATTGCTCCTGATCATTTGCTGCCGACTAAAACGAGCACACCGGCGTTTTACTTTTAAATCTGAACCATCTCAAAGTCTTCCTTGCGCGCTCCGCATTCGGGACATGTCCAATTCATTGGCACTGTCGACCACAAAGTACCTGGTGCCAGCCCATGATCGGGTGCTCCAGATTCTTCGTCATAAATCCACCCGCAAATCAGACACATCCAGGTTTTAGTATCGCTCACAGCTTAAAGGGCCTTCGAATAGAATGCAAGGATTGTATCGAAGCAACACTGGCAAAACGCTTGGCGCGAGTCCAAACGTGGCCATTCTGTCTGATGACAAACCCTAAGACAGACCCTTTCATGACGGCAGTTCCCGATCCCGATTTTGGTACCGAAAATGACGATGAAGGCCCCGATTCCTGCGTCTTGATTTTCAACGCAAACGACCCCAGCGGTGCCGGTGGCTTGGCGGCGGACATACAGGCTGTCGCGTCGGTGGGAGCGCATGCGTTGCCCGTCATGACGGGTGTCTACATTCGCGACACCGCTGAGATACACGAGCACTTCTGCATGGATGATGAAGCGGTCACCGAGCAGGCCCGCGCTATTCTGGAAGACATACCCGTTCTGGTCTTCAAAGTCGGGTTTGTCGGCTCACCCGAGAACCTCAGCGCCGTCGCCGAATTGGCTTCCGACTACGCCGATATTCCGTTGGTTGCGTACATGCCTGATTTATCCTGGTGGCAGGAAGACCAGATCGATCTGTACCAGGACGCGACCAACGAGTTGCTCTTGCCACTCACTACATTGTTGGTTGGAAACCACAGCACACTGTCACGTTGGCTGTTGCCCGACTGGAACGCCGAGATCAACCCTACGGCACGCGACATCGCGCACGCAGCCAACGAATATGGTGTGCCCTACACATTGGTGACGGGCATCCCGCTACCGGACCAGTTCATCGACAACGTGTTATGCACGCCGACGGCAGTCCTTTGCTCCAACAAATTCGAACGATTTGACGCCGTTTTCGCAGGCGCCGGAGACACGCTGTCTGCAGCCCTTGCGGCCCTCATCGCGAGTGGTACAGAACTCTCCGAGTCTGTTACGGAAGCATTGGCCTATCTGGATCGCTGCCTGGAAAGCGGCTTCAGACCCGGCATGGGCAATGTGTTACCCGACCGCTTGTTCTGGGGTCACCCCGACAGCGACGATCAAGAACCCCAAGAATCTTCTTTTGAAATCTCCCCCAATGACACCCGACACTGACCGCAACCTGAAACTGTTCCAACGCGCCCAAAAAGTCATACCCGGTGGCGTGAACTCCCCGGTGCGCGCCTTCAAGGCGGTCGGCGGTACACCCCGTTTTGTATCCCGCGCCCAAGGTGCCCACTTCTGGGACGCCAATGGCCAACGCTATATAGATTACATAGGCTCCTGGGGACCGATGATCCTGGGCCATGGTCACCCCGCCGTAGTGGAAGCCGTGCAAAGGGCAGCGCTGGACGGCTTCTCGTTCGGCGCGCCGACCGAGCGCGAGGTCGAGCTGGCCGAAGAAATCCTGAGCCTGGTGCCCAGCATGGACATGGTGCGCCTGGTCAGCAGTGGCACGGAAGCCGGGATGAGCGCCATCCGTCTCGCGCGGGGCGCAACCGGACGCAGCAAGATTCTGAAGTTC
>CAZMXB010000115.1:0-14429 GCA_964569855.1 uncultured Rhodoferax sp. | reverse complement strand
GCCGAAATGGATCTTGCGGTCTTTTTCGGCTGGGTTGAGGAAGATGCCCCAGCGGTAGTCGGGCATCTTCACATGGCCAAATTGCGCCCAGCCCTGGGGGTCCACGCTGATGGCAGTGCGCAGGTACACATCGAAGTTTTGCGAGTTATCGGGCCCCATGTCGCCCCACCATTTGAGGTAGTTGGGCTGCCACTGCTCCAGCGCGCGTTGCAGGGTGCGGTCTTCGCTGAGGTTGACGTTGTTGGGAATCTTGTCGCTGTAGGTGATTGAACTCATGCTGTTCTCCGGTGGATGTTTGCTATGAAATTGGTAGCTGATAAGGTAATAAATACGAGGGCTAGACCCTGTTCCAGTCGAAAACTGCTTTTTCGCCCTTGCCATAGACCTTGAGCGCACCCTTTTCGCCGACGGCGTTGGGGCGCTGGAAGATCCAGTTCTGCCAGGCGGTCAGGCGGCCGAAGACGCGGGTGACCATGTTTTCCGGGCCATTGAAGCGCAGGTTGGCTTCCAGGCCGGTCAGCGAGTCCGGCGACATGGAGACACGCTCTTCAATCGCAATACGCACTTCGTCGGTCCAGTCGATGTCGTCGGGGTTGGATGTTACCAAGCCCAGCGCAAAGGCGGCATCGGCATCCAGTGCTTCACCGATCTTGGCGCGCACCGCGTCCAGCGCGGGCTGTTCGTCGTAGAAGCGGCGACCCAGGCGGCTCTGCGTGGTGGCCATGGGGTAGAGACTAAAGTTGGTTTCCGTCACCGTGATGCGGGGTGTGGCGGCTTCGTCGTCGGGCAATATCAATTGGTAGCTGCGGTCGCAGGCCAGGGCCAGTTCCAACAGGGTGCCGGCGAAGCAGGAGCCCGCCTCAATCAGCGCAAACAGGCTGCGCGAGGACACATCCAGGCGGCTGAAGGTGCGGCGCAGCAGGCCAATGGTTTCGCGCACCAGCCAGTGATTTTGGTGCGCCAGCAGCGTGGCATCCAGCGCCAGCACGGCGGTGGCATCTCCTGCGGTCTTGATCAGCCAGGTGCCAATTTCAGTTTCATTGGTGCGCATCTGCAGGATGGCGTCTTCCAGTTCACGGGCCATGGCCAGCGGGTACCAGGCGGCACCCGCAGCTTCAATTCCAGCGATGTCGCTGGGCTGAGCGCCGGTGGGTGCTTTCACCGTCCAGGTGGCGGTGCGCTTGGCGCGGGCAATCTCAACGGTGACATGGTTGTAGCGCAGCGCATCCGTTTCCACCGTGCGGTTCAGCGGAGTCAGGTTCACGCCTTTGGCGTCCGCCGGACGATCGCTCTGGGCCGCCAGCTCCAGAGCGCGATCCTGCACCTTCTGGGCAAAGACCGCGGGCTTGGCCACGGCATCCACCAGGCGCCAGGCCACGGCCTTTTCACCGCGCACGCCTTCGGCACTGGTGCAAAACAGGTCGGCCAGGTCGTGGCGCACATGGCGCTTGTCGGTCACGCGGGTCAGGCCACCGGTGCCGGGCAGCACGCCCAGCAGGGGTACTTCGGGCAGGCTCACGGCGCTGGAACGGTCGTCCACCAGGATGATTTCATCGCAGGCCAGCGCCAGCTCGTAGCCGCCACCGGCGCAGGCGCCATTGACGGCCGCCAGGAACTTCAAACCGCTGTGCGTTGAGGAATCTTCCAGACCGTTGCGGGTCTCATTCGTGAATTTGCAGAAGTTCACTTTCCAGGCGTGGCTGCTGACCCCCAGCATGAAAATATTGGCGCCGGAGCAGAACACGCGGTCCTTGGCACTGGTCACTACCACGCTGCGCACTTCAGGGTGTTCAAAACGGATGCGTTGAATCGCGTCGTTCAGTTCAATGTCGACGCCCAGGTCGTAGCTGTTGAGCTTGAGCTTGTAGCCGGGTCGCAGGCCAGCGTTTTCATCAAAGTCGGCCTTGAGGGTGGCCACCGCGCCGTTGAAATCGAGCTTCCAGTGTCGGTACTGGGACGGATGGGTTTGGTATTCGACGCGGCTGGGACTGTTCACGGTCAGCTCTCCTCGGTTTGAAGCATTAAAATGCATTGATCAATGTCAGATTGAGCATGATAGTGCATCACATGGATCGATGCAATGCATTTTTGTGCATCTTTGCAAAGTATTTCAGGTCGGCAGCTGAAGAACCTTTCGGACCATCGCCCGCAGGGCTACAAAAGTCGGTTCCAGGGGCTGTGCGCTGGTGTCGAGCTTGTACTGGGCCTTGGAATAAAAGGCGGCGCGACCGGTGAGGATGCCCTTCAGGTCTTCCATGGCCTCCTTGCTGGCCGCCATGGGGCGCAGGTCGCCCTGGGCGGCCACGCGCTTCATATGGTCCTCGGGGTCGGCCTGTAGCCAGACGGTGGTGCAGTGGGCCAGCAACTGGTTGAAGGTGGCGGCGTCCGACACCAGCCCGCCCGGCGTGGCGATGACCGCCTCTGGGTAGATCTGGATAGCTTCTTCCAGCGCCCGCCGCTCGTAGCGGCGGTAGGCATTGGCGCCATACAGCGCCTGGATTTCCGCCACGCTGCAGCCGGCAAATTTTTCGATTTCGCGGCTCAGCTCCACAAACGGGAAACCCAGGTCATCGGCCAGCATTTGCCCCAGCGTGGACTTGCCCGCGCCGCGCAGGCCAACTAGGGCGATACGCGGGCTCAAGGCCGCATTGCCGCCGCCCGTGCCCAGCATTTCGCCAATGGCAATGCGCACGCGCTGCAACGTGGCGTCGTCGCGCTGCTCCAGCAATTCGCGGATCAGCAGCCACTCGGGTGACGAGGTCGTCACATCCCCAATCAGCTCTCCCAGCGAGCACTGCAGGGCGCCGGCCACCTGCAACAGCACCAATATGGAGGCGTTGCCCACGCCATATTCCAGGTTGGCGAGATGCCGTTCCGACACATTGGCACTCAATGCCAGGGCTTTGCGGGTCATGCCACGGCGCGCACGCAATGCCCGCACGCGCTCGCCAAGCGCCGACAGAAAAGGGTTTTTCTCGCTGACCTGCGACGACTCGCCAGGGCCTGCCAGGTCCAGGCTGGGTTCCTGATCGAACGTGTCTACACTAGGTGCTAACCCGGATACATGCAATATAGTGCTTGACATGAAATGGCGAATTCTTTATGGTTCCTGCTTGCACAATAATTCATATTTTCGGATTGTGCAAGCCTACTGACTCCCGCAACTCGTGGCCCGCTCTGGGCGCAGACGCGGGAACCAAGCAAGAAAATAGCAGCCCAGGTTGGGTTTTATAGAAACAGCGCGAGGCGACACCATGCAGACATCCACTCCCATAGCTGAGGCGCCTGGGGTTACGCCGCCGGGCGACGCATTTAATTTCGCCGAGCACCTGTTGGCATGCAATACGGGGCGTACCACCAAGGCTGCCTTCGTGGATGACGTCTCAACGCTGACCTATGGCGGCCTGGCAGAGCGGGTGCGCCGCGTCGCGGCGGGTCTTCGCGCACTGGGCATCAAGCGCGAGGAACGCGTGATGCTGCTGATGCACGACTGCAACGACTGGCCGGTGAGTTTTCTGGGCGCCATGTACGCGGGGCTGGTGCCCGTGGCGGTGAACACGCTGCTGACCGCCGATGACTATGCCTACATGCTGGAGCACTCCCGCGCTCAGGCGGTGCTGGTGTCGGGCGCGCTGCTGCCCGTGCTGACGGCGGCCATGACCAAGTCGGACCACGAGGTGGACAAGGTCATCGTTTCGCGCCCCATGGCTCCGCTGCACCCGTCCGAAGTGGAGTACGAGACCTTCGTGCAGGCCCAATCCCCACTGAATAAACCGGCCACCACCGGTCCTGACGATCCAGGCTTCTGGCTCTACTCATCTGGCTCCACCGGGCGGCCCAAGGGCACGGTGCATTCGCACGGCAACCCCTACTGGACGGCCGAGCTGTACGGCAAACGGGTGCTGGGCTTGACCGAGTACGACGTCTGCTTTTCGGCCGCCAAACTCTTCTTTGCCTATGGCCTGGGCAATGCATTGACCTTCCCCATGAGTGTGGGGGCCACCACGATTCTGATGACCGAGCGCGCCACGCCCGACGCCACGTTCAAGCGCTGGCTCGGTCAGGTTGCAGGCCTGAAGCCCACCGTGTTTTACGGCGCGCCCACCGGTTTTGCCGGCATGCTGGCGGCTCCGAACCTTCCCGCAGGCGGTGATGTGGCCTTGCGCCTGGTGTCGTCAGCAGGCGAGGCCTTGCCGGCCGAGCTGGGCGAGCGCTTCAAGCGCCACTTTGGCGTAGACATCGTGGACGGTATTGGCTCCACCGAAATGTTGCACATCTTCCTGTCCAACACCCCCGAGCGGGTGCGTTATGGCACCACCGGTTGGCCGGTGCCGGGCTACGACATTGAACTGCGTGGCGAGTATGGCGGAGTCGTCCCCGATGGCGAGTCGGGCGACCTGTTTATCCGCGGTCCCTCGGCCGCCATGATGTACTGGGGCAACCGCGCCAAGACCCGCGAGACCTTCCAGGGCGGCTGGACCAAGAGCGGCGACAAATACGTGCGCAACGCGGATGGCAGCTACACCTATGGCGGGCGAAGCGACGACATGCTCAAGGTTGGCGGCATCTATGTGTCACCCTTCGAGGTCGAGGCGACGCTGGTGCAACACCCCGCAGTGCTGGAAGCCGCGGTCATTGGCGTGCCCGATCCACAGGGCCTCATCAAAACCAAGGCCTTTGTGGTGCTCATTGCGGGCGCATACGCCACTGAGCCCGAACTGCAGGCCTTCGTCAAGGACAAGCTGGCGCCCTACAAATACCCGCGCATGATTGCATTTGTCACCGATCTGCCCAAGACGGCCACCGGCAAGATCCAGCGCTTCAAGCTGCGTGAACTGGAGTCGGCCGCCCCATGAGAGAGGCCGTGGCTTTTGTCGATATCGACTGGGCCGGGCGAAGTGTGCGCATCGAACACCAGTGGATTGCACCCGAACGCACCGAGTCGGCGCTGGTCGTCTTCCTGCATGAGGGCTTGGGGTCCCTGGCGATGTGGAAGGGTTTTCCAAAGCAGTTGTGTGATGCAGTAGGCTGCCGCGGGCTGGTGTACTCCCGCCCGGGTTATGGCCGCTCCACACCGCGCGCGGCATCAGAAGCCTGGGGGCTGGACTTCATGCACCAGCAGGCCCACGCCGTGCTGCCGGCCCTTCTGGCGGCACTCCAAATTGACGCGGCGGTTCAACCACCCTGGCTTTTCGGCCACAGTGACGGGGCATCGATTGCCCTGTTGTATGCCGCCCACTTTCCCGCTGCCACTGCCGGCGCGGTCGTTGTTGCGCCGCATATCCTGGTCGAAGACCTGTCGGTTTCCAGCATTGCCATGGCCCGCACGGCGTACCTGGAAACTGACCTGCGCAAGCGCTTGGCACGCTACCACGATGACCCCGATTCGGCCTTTTGGGGCTGGAACGATATCTGGCTGCACCCGCCCTTCAGCGACTGGTCAATAGAATCAGAGATCGAGGCAATCCGTTGTCCGCTGCTGGCTGTTCAGGGAATGGACGACGAATACGGTACGCTAGAGCAGATTCGTGGCATTGCGCGGCGTGTGCCACAGGCCCAGTTGCTCGAATTGAATGACTGTGGCCATTCCCCGCATCGTGACCAGGCAGAACGCCTGATCAGCTGTGTCAGTGCTTTTTTGAAACAACAAACAGGAGACAAACCATGAGCCATTCCCGCAAAACCCTGATCAGCACCGCTGTCGCAGCGCTGACCCTCTCGGCATTCGCCACCCTGCCGGCACAGGCACAGGGCCAGCCGGCACTGAAGGTAGGCCTGATGTTGCCTGCCACCGGCACTTTTGCAGCACTGGGCACGGCCATCGAGAACGGCTTCAAACTCTACGTCGCCGAACAAGGCGGCAAGCTTGGCGGTCGCGAGATCCAGTACTTCAAGGTCGATGATGAGAGCGACCCATCCAAGGCCACCGACAATGTCAACAAGCGCATCAAGCGCGACAACGTGGCCGTCATCGTCGGCACCGGGCACAGCGGCGTGGCGTTGGCCATGGCGCGCGCGGTCAAGGAAAGCGTGCCCAACGCTGGCGCTGACGCCATCACCGGCCCGCTGTGTGCGCCCAACATCATCCGGTCGAGTTTTAGCAACTGGCAACCAGGCTATGCCACCGGCGTGATCGCCGCACAGAAGGGCTACAAGAAGGCCATGACCATCACCTGGGGCTACGCAGCCGGTCAGGAAACGGTAAAGGGCTTCAGCGAGGCCTTTGAAAAGGGCGGCGGCAAAGTCATCAAGGACCTCAGTCTGCCTTTCCCGAACGTCGAGTTCCAGCCCTTGCTGACCGAAATTGCGGCGCAGAAGCCCGACGTGGTGTTCGCCTTTTTTGCTGGCGGTGGTGCTGTCAAGTTCGTCAAGGACTACGACGCTGCGGGCCTGAAGAAGAGCATCCCGCTGATGGGCTCGGGCTTCCTGACCGACGGTACGCTGGAAGCACAAGGTGACTCGGCCCAGGGCCTGCTGACCTCGTTGCACTATGCCGACAGCCTGAATACACCGCGCGACAACGCCTTCCGCAATAAGTACGCAGTGACCTACAAGGCCCAGCCGGACGTTTATGCCGTTCAGGGTTATGACGCGGCACAGATTCTGGCGGCTGGCCTGGGCGCCGTGAAGGGCGACTTCAAACAGCGCGACGTTATGGTCGCTGCGATGCGCAAGATGACGGTAGACAGCCCGCGTGGCAAATACACGCTGAGCGCCGCCCACAACCCGGTGCAGGACTTCTACATCCGCGAGGCCAAGGGCCGCGAAAACGTGATGACCGGCATCGCGGTGAAGGTGCTGCCCGACCCCGCGCGCGGCTGCAAAATGTAGATGGATTTCGCGACCTTCCTCATCCAGTGCCTGAACGCGCTGCAGTACGGGCTGCTGCTGTTCCTGGTGGCATCAGGCCTGACACTGATCTTCGGCATCATGGGCGTCATCAACCTCGCGCATGGCAGCTTTTACATGATTGGCGCCTACATGGCCTACGCCTTGGCGCCCATCGTCGGCAGCACAATTGGCGGTGGCTTCTTTGCCACGCTGGCCGTGGGTGTGGTGCTGGCGGTGCTTCTGGGCTATGTTCTGGAGTGGGCATTCTTCAGCTTTCTGTACGAGCGCGAGCATCTGCAGCAGGTGTTGATGACCTACGGCTTGATCCTGATCTTCGAGGAGATGCGCAGCCTGCTCGTGGGCAACGACGTGCACGGCGTGCAGCCACCCGAGTGGCTTGCCGGCACGTTTGCGCTGGGCGAGGTGATGACCTATCCGGTGTACCGTCTGTTTATCAGCGGCGTGTGCCTGGCGCTTGCTGCAGGCATGTGGTTCGTGTTCACGCGCACAAGGTTGGGCATGATGATCCGCGCGGGCTCCTCCAACCGCGAGATGGTGCAGTCGCTGGGTATTGATATCAAGTTCCTTTACCGCGTCGTATTCGCCGCCGGCGTGGCGATAGCCGTGCTTGCCGGCATGGTGGCCGCGCCGGTAAGCAGCGTTTACCCGAACATGGGCAACCAGGTGCTGATCATCTGCTTTGTGGTGGTGGTGATTGGCGGTATCGGATCGATCCGTGGCGCCTTGCTGGCGGCCCTGCTGATCGGCGTGGTCGACACCTTTGGCAAGGTAATCTTTCCGCAGGCCGCGGGCGTGCTGGTCTATGTGTTGATGGCGCTGATCCTCTTGTGGAAGCCCGACGGTCTCTTCAAAGCCGGATAACTTATGAAACAGCCCCCGGCTACGCGCACTTCGTGTCGCTTCGCTTTCCCCCTTGCAGGGGGCAACGCCGGCGGCCCGGCGAATCCGGTTCCGCGGCATTCCTGGTATTGCGCTCGGAGCATTCTTGCCTTGATATGAAATCGTCTTCCCGTTCCCTTTTTGTTGTCGGCTGTTTTGTGCTGCTGGCGCTGTGGCCCCTGATGGCGGGCCAGTACGGTGTGGACCTGGTCACCAAGATCATGATTTTTTCCGTGTTTGCACTAAGCCTGGAGTTGCTGGTGGGCAGTACGGGCCTGGTGTGCTTTGGCCAGGCGGCTTTTTTTGGTATTGGCGCCTATGCCACGGTGCTTTTGACTCCGCAAGACGGCGCACCGTCACTGCTGTGGCTATTGCCCGCCTGCGTGGTGCTGGCGGCGCTGTATGCGTTGCTGGTGGGTGCGCTGTCGCTGCGCACCAAGGGCGTCTACTTCATCATGGTCACTTTGGCCTTTGCGCAGATGGCCTATTACGTGGTGCATGACACACCGCTGGGCGGGGGCACCGACGGCATTTATTTGATGAGCAAACCGGTGCTGGGCACCTTGCTGGACCTGGACAAACCCCTGGTGTTCTATGGCTTCACGCTGACCTGCCTGGCCGGCGTGTTCGGCTTTCTGGCCCTGCTGCTGCGTTCGCGCTTTGGCCGTGCGCTGGCTGGCATTCGCGTCAATGAGCAGCGCATGCGGGCTACGGGTTTTTCAACCTACCCATACAAGCTGGCGGCCTTTGTCATCTCGGGTGGCATCGCCGGGCTGGCGGGTTTTTTGTTTGCGGTGAAAGATGGTTATGTCAACCCCGAGTTGATCAGCTGGCACCTGTCGGGCGAGGTGCTGATCATGATTATCCTGGGCGGTCTGGGGCATTTGCGTGGGGCGCTGATCGGGGCCTTTGCCTTCGCGCTGCTGCAGGAGTTTTTCAAATCCGAAGCGATATTTGGCGAGTTTGCCAAGCACTGGCATCTGGGCCTGGGCCTGTCCATCATCGCCAGTGTGGCGCTGCTGCCGCGCGGGCTGGTGGGTGTGCCCGGGCAAGTGGTGGCGCGCTTGAGTGGACGCCCGACCGGCGCGCGCGGCACCGCAGCAGCGGAGGCTCCCCATGGGTGACGCGTCTGACGTGCTGTTGCGCGGCACCGAGATCACCCGGCGCTGGGGCGGTCTGGTGGCGCTGAACAAGGTTTCGCTGGATCTGCAACGCGGCACCGTGCATGCCGTCATCGGCACCAACGGCGCGGGCAAATCCACGTTGATCAATATCCTGTCCGGCGAACTACCGCCATCCAGTGGCCAAGTGGAGTTGCTGGGCCAGGACGTGACCCGATGGACGCAGCCCCGGCGCGCGCGCGCAGGCCTGGGGCGCAGCTACCAGCGCAACACCATCTACCCCAGCTTCACGGTGCTGGAGAACTGCCGCCTGGCCGCACAGGCCACGGTGCAAAAACCCTGGGCCTGGTGGAGCAATGCGCAGCAGTGCACGGCCAGCATGGCGCTAGCGCGGGCAGCCGCCGCGCGTGCCGGGCTGATTGAGTTTTTGGACCGCGAAGCCGGGCTGCTGTCACACGGCCAGAAGCGCCAACTGGAGATTGCCATGTGTCTGGCCACCAAGCCCCAGGTGCTGCTGCTGGACGAACCCCTGGCCGGCATGGGCGCAGAGGAAACCGACCGCATGCTCACCCTGCTGGCCGAGCTGAAATCCAGCCACGCCATCCTGCTGGTGGAGCACGACATGGACGCCGTGTTCCGCATTGCCGACTGCATCACCGTCATGGTCAACGGTGCTGTCATTGCAAGCGGCTCGCCCGACTTCGTGCGCAACAGCCCCGAAGTGCGCATTGCCTACCTGGGGGAACATTGACGTGAACCCTGAATTGATCGTCGACGCGCATGGCATCCACGCCTGGTATGGCTCCAGCCACGTACTGCACGGCGCCGCGTTGCAGATCGCCCGTGGCCAGACCGTGGGCCTGCTCGGGCGCAACGGCATGGGCAAGAGCACGCTGATCCGCACGTTGCTGGGCCATGTGGCGCAGCGCGACGGCCACATTACGCTGTTTGGCAAGGATGCTTCGCGCTTCAAGCCGCACGAGGTCGCCCGTTTGGGCGTTGCCTATGTGCCCGAGGGGCGCGGCGTGTTCCCCAACCTGTCGGTGCGCGAGAACCTGGTGATGGCCGCGCGCCGCGGTGTCGATGGCCGCAACGACTGGACGTTGGAGCGTGTCATGGAGACCTTCCCGCGGCTGAAGGAACGCCTGACGAATCTGGGCGCCCAGCTCTCCGGCGGCGAGCAGCAGATGCTGTCCATCGGCCGCGCGCTGATGACCCACCCCGAGCTGATCGTGCTGGACGAGGCCACCGAAGGCCTGGCGCCGCTGATCGTGGCCGACATCTGGCGCGTGATTGGCGAAATCCGCAAAAGCGGCATCGCCACGCTGATCGTCGACCGCGACTACCGTCGTGTGCTGGCCCATGCCGACCAGGCGCTGGTGCTGCAAAAAGGCCAGGTGGTGCTGCAGGGTTCGGCGGATGAGGTGGCTGCTAGCCCGGCATTGGCGACCTACCTGGGCGTTTGAGGGGTCTAAGGGAACACTTCACAGCGAAATAAGGCGCTAGCCCTCGTGAAATATGCGCAGGTAGCTATCAATTCAGGAGTGGATTTGAAAATCGGGTGCGTTGTGGCTCAGGCGTGATCATGTGCCTGCCTGCAGTTTGTCCTGCGTTTTGGTGTCGAAGTCACTTGCGTCGTGGCGTTCGTGCAACTGAGATTCCGGGGCACCCATCACGCGGTTGACCATGCGCCCACGCTTCACGGCGGGGCGTTTGGCAATTTCGTCGGCCCAGCGGATCACGTGGGTGTACTCGTGTACTTGCAAGAACTCACCCGCCTCGTAGACCTGGCCTTTGGCCAAGGCACCGTACCAGGGCCAGATGGCCATGTCGGCAATCGTGTACGCCTCCCCACCTACATAGGGGCTCTCGGATAAGCGGTGGTTTAGCACATCCATCTGGCGCTTCACCTCCATGGCGTAACGGTCGATGGCGTATTCGATTTTGGTGGGCGCGTAGGCATAGAAGTGCCCAAAGCCGCCGCCCAGATACGGCGCACTTCCCATTTGCCAGAACAGCCACGACAGACATTCGGCGCGCCGGGCCGGGTCGCTGGGGATGAATGCCCCAAATTTTTCTGCCAGATAAAGCAGGATGGAGCCGGATTCGAACACCCGGATCGGCTCGGGGCCGCTGCAGTCCAGTAATGCGGGTATTTTGGAATTGGGGTTGACCGCCACAAAGCCGCTGCCGAACTGGTCGCCCTCGTGGATGCGGATCAGCCAGGCATCGTACTCGGCACCGCTGTGGCCGAGCGCCAGCAGTTCTTCCAGCATCACCGTAACCTTGACCCCGTTGGGCGTAGCCAGAGAATACAGTTGCAGCGGGTGCTTGCCACGCGGCAGATCCTTGTCATGCGTAGGGCCCGCGATGGGCCGGTTGATGTTGGCAAAGCGTCCGCCATTGGCTTGCTGCCAGGTCCAGACTTTGGGCGGGGTGTAGGGGGTTGAATCCGGCATGTGATGACCTCTAAACAGAAGAATATGCAACGCCGCATGATAGGGCAGCCAATGGCGCGGTGTTGAGCAGTCCCGGCAAGTCCGCCATCTGGCTGAACAGCCGCGCCGCCCCGGCTTGCAGCAATGCGGCACCCGCCTCAGGCTGCGGGCAGTAGGCCCACACCGTGGCCCCGGCGGCCACACCGGCAGTGATGCCGGCGCTAGTGTCTTCAATGACCAGACAACGCTCCCCCGGTGCGTTCAAGTGTCGGGCTGCGGCCAGGTACACGTCCGGCGCGGGTTTGGAGCGGGGCATCTCATGCCCGCTGAACACGCGGCCCGCGAACAGCTCCGCCAGCCCCACCTGGCGCAACTGCATCTCCACCTTGAACCGGTCCGCCCCGGAGGCGCAAGCAATGCGACCTTGCGTGTGTTCATGCGCCGCCTGCACCGCCGCCAGCGCGCCGGGAATGATCTGCAAACCCACCATCAGCGCCTGGTTGCGGCGCTGGTAGAAGGCTTGCAGCCAATCATCCGAGAAGGGTTTGCCGGTGTGCGCCTCGATCACGGCACGTTCCTCGCGCACCGTTTTACCCACAAAGCGTTGCATGCATTCCAGCAAGGTCATCGACCAGCCTACCTCTTCCAGCATGTCGCGCAACACGCCATTGGTAATGGGTTCGCTGTCTACCAGCACACCATCACAGTCAAACAGGATTGCTTCGAATTGCATGGTTTCTTGTAATTGATTCATAAAGGATGAGGGCGAATTCTGCACTCTGACGCCAGTTACCGAGAGAAATGACAGACGTGACCCCGCAGCGAATGGGGCAAGTACATGAAGCGGCGCAAATCGGGGAGCGTTTATTGGCGCTCCCAGCCCGTGCCATACTTTGCCGAGCGCGGTTGAATTTTCATCTCCGTCGTGATACCGAATGAATGCATGAAGATGTTGGCCAAAAACACTGCGCACCACGTCGTGCCGCAATTGCTGGGCACGGTTGCCGCTCTGATGCTGCAGGCATCACTTGCACACGGCGGGGTTTATAAATGCACGCAGACGGATGGCAAAACCGCTTTCAGCGATCAGCCTTGTGAGGCTTCGCAGAAGTCGTCCACTCTCCATGCAAAAGCTGCATCGGGCGCATCCGCTGCCACGGCAGGGGCGAATAAAACGCCGCCCACGATGGACTACAAATCCCGTCCCGAATACCCCGAGTGCCTCTGGTTGAAAACCCGGTTGGATGACTATTTCATGGGCCCGGTGGTCGGGACAACGGGCAAACAGGCAGAGCAGGCGCGGGACGACTTGGCCCGGTACAAAGAAATTTGTGCGGTCGTGGATCAAGCTGCTGGACGTGCACTCACTGAGAAGCGTGAGGTTCGCGAAACGCCCAGGCGCGAAGCGGATCGCGCAGTGGAAAATGCGCCCCGCTGCGAAGCGATGAAAAACAATTTGGCGGAGCTTAGAAAGTTGGCACCGGCTCTGGCGAAATCGACTGATCGACTGAACCCGCAAGAGGCACTATCGCGCAAGAAGGAAATTGCCGGGATTGAGCAACGGATTCCCCTCATCGCCGAAGAAATCGAGAAGAGCTGCAGCAAGAAGTGATGCTCACCGGTTCCGCCATGGGCGCAAGCAACACCCTGCCAGCACAGAGCGGCGTCTCAGGGTTGCAGTTTGGCCTCATCGATCAGCACCTTGTAAACATAGCCGGCGCCAAAATCCTTGTCGATGCGCACCGTGCCGGTCACCGTCACCACGTCGCCCACCTGCGCCTTCGCGGATGATGTCACCAGGATATCGTTGCTGTTGTCCGTCGCCGAACCGGTACCGTCGCGTAAATGGATCCAGTTCTTGCCCATGATTTGTCCGCTGAATTTGACGACCTTGCCACGCACCTGAACCTGCTGATCCTTCAACTGGGCGCCCTTGGTCACCACTTCGGCCACGGTACGCGCGTTGGCTCCGGTGGCCTTGGCCACCTGAATGGGAGCGCTATCGACCGTCTTGGCCATACCCGCATGGGGGTCCGATGTGTCTTTGCCGCTGCCTGCCAGATTACCGAAAATAATCGTTGGGAATGTTTTTTTCAGCGATTTGCTCTCGAAGTTCTTCATCACCATGGCGTCTTCAATCGCAATCGTGGCGCCTTTCTTCAGGGGCGCCTTGCCAACGGCAGCCCAGGTCTCACCCTCTTTGGTCTTCAGGCGGACATAGGTGTAACTGTCGACATCCTGAACCTCCAGAATGACGCCGGACACGGTGCTGCGGGATGCCGCAGGTGCGACTGGAGCATCCGCCGCCCAGGCCGACGATGCGATGGTTGCAACGAGCAGCATGCGGGCGAGAGTCAGGGGTTTTGGCAAGTATTTCATAAATCATGTTCTCCGGGAATATGGTGTGCAGCATAGCGCCTGCGGCGGTGTTGCCGTTTGATCCAGGCCATGGGATCAGAAGTTTTCGGTATCCACTTCGCTATTGGCCTGCGCGTTGTAGCGCGAGCCGACCACCGTGTACTGGGTGATCAGTGCATCCAGCCTGGCCAGGGTGGCTGCGGTCAGGGGCACGCTGGCCGCAGCCAGGTCTTCGGCCAGGTGCAATACGCTGGTGGTGCCAGGGATGGGGATGATGTGCTCGCTGCGGTGCAGCAGCCAGGCAATCGCCAACTGCGCAGGTGTGCAGCCCACGTCCTGGGCCACCTGCCGGTAGGCGGGCAGCAGCCGCAGGTTGGCGGCGTAGTTCTCCGGCGCAAAGCGCGGCATGCTGCGGCGAATGTCCTTGGCGTCAAGCGTGTCGACCTGTTGCAGCTTGCAGCACAAGAATCCACGCCCCACCGGGCTGAACGCCACAAAGGCCACGCCCAGCGCCTTGCAGGTATCGAGCACTGCAATTTCTGGGTTGCGCGTCCACAACGAATACTCGGTCTGCAAGGCGGCAATCGGGTGCTCGGCATGCGCGCGGCGCAGCGTGGCGGCCGACACCTCGGACAGGCCAATGCTTCGGATATGCCCCCTGCGCACCAGTTCACCCAAAGCGCCCACGCTCTCTTCAATCGGAACGGATTTGTCCCAGCGGTGCAGGTAGTACAGGTCGATCACATCGGTCTGCAAGCGCCGCAGACTGTCTTCGCAGGTC
>CAZMXB010000114.1:0-14540 GCA_964569855.1 uncultured Rhodoferax sp. | reverse complement strand
GTGCTTTGAAAGGAAATGAACTTTTGAGCCAGCCCATACCCCCGATGAAACCTAATAGGTTGCTCGTCTCAGACGCGCAGCAGCAGGATGCCGATTCGCGGCGCATGCTGCGTGCCGGACAGCGCCAACGTTATCTTTCATGAATCCACGCCGCGTCCACCAATTGATGCTCGATCGGTTCCCTGCCTTCAAGGCCGTGGATTTTGAGTGGGAAAACATGCACGACGGCAAGGCACCACGGTTAAAGGAATTGTCCGAATTTATCGTGCGCTACATCGAAGCGCCTGAAGTGCTTGTTGAGGTACATCGCAAGCTTGGGGCATTTCTTCCCATCGACGAAGCTCTAGCATTCATCGGCAGCCATATCGGGGAGGGGCAGATCCGGGTCGCCGACCGGCAGTTCACGTCTTTTGTCGTAGTTGCGTTGAACGGCGTGGCTGCCGGTTGGCGCATGACAGATAACGGGTCGCTCGTCACGGACACGCAACTTGAAGCCGCCACTTCGCGGCCAATGTTGCCTGCCGGGCAGCTTTGACGTTATACCGATTCCCAATGACTGCAGAAATTCACGCCACTCGTGGCGACATCACGAAGATAGGGGTTGAGGCAATTGTGAACGCTGCCAATTCATCACTGCTTGGCGGCGGTGGTGTTGATGGTGCGATTCATCGCGCGGCCGGTCCGGATTTGGTGCACGAGTGCCGCCTGTTGGGTGGTTGCAAAACCGGTGATGCCAAGCTCACGAAAGGGTATCGCTTGAGCGCAAAGTACATCATTCACACGGTCGGACCTGTATGGCGTGGTGGCACAAATGGTGAACCTGAGCTCTTGGCTTCGTGTTACAAACGCTCGATGGAGATCGCGTCCAAGAATGGTATTGCCAGTGTTGCTTTTCCAAGCATTAGCACAGGGATTTATGGATATCCGATTGACCTGGCAGCTGAAGTTGCAATCGCCACAGTGAGATCAGCGACCCGAAAATTCGCCAATATTCAAGAGGTTGTGTTCTGCTGCTTTTCCGACAGTGATCTTGCTGTTTACCAACGACTCCTTCATGCCCCATCTGTATAACAGGTCGGCCCACGCGGACACACAGCAGCAGGTTGCCGCTGCGCGGCAGTTGCTGCGTGCCGGTGGCCTCCAACGTTGGACCTCACCATGAAGGCTATCGTCCGCTCGCTGCTTTTCGCAATCGCATTGATGTGTTCCTCAGTATCTGGCGCGACAGAGAGCTTCTCCGATGCAAATGATCTTGGGAGTTGGATAACGTACTACTACTCGAAGCCGGAACCTCGCCGTGTCGCCGATGCGATCCACGCAGCCAGTTCCCATGGTTTCATGAAGAACGGACAGAAAGCTCCGCCCTTCATCGGGTTCATCGCCGGCGTAGTGTCCAAGAACCCATCAATGGCCCAATCTCTTGCCGAACGACTAACCTCCCTACCAGAAGTTGACCAAACGGTGCTCATCTTGGGTGTCTGGTACTCGGCCTATCCCGAAGCGAAACCGCTCTTGGAACGGCTCACGAAATCCATGCCGAAACACAAGGAGATGATTGATCATCTTTTGGCCAATGACCGACCGAGTCTGTTGGAACTGCCTTTGGAGCAAGGGTCCTGGGTACTTGATGCACTTTGGGGTTACTTCATGGCAACCGGTGATCACGCCCCCGTCGCCAGAATCATTTCCGCTTTGCCGTGGGTCAACGTGCGGGGCAATGTTTCCCGTCTCTTGGTTGGTGGTGCCGCAAGGTGGTCGCTCATTTCAAACGCCATCCAGCATAAGCCTGTAATGGCTGCCTGCCGAAAGGAACTGACCTCTCAGCCGAAGGAAGTTACGGAAGTTCTGCGTGAGGTGATTGCCGAAGCCGAAAAAGACATGGAAGAGGGCAAGACACAATGAGGCCCAACAGACTGCTCGTCGCCGACATTCAGCAGCAAGATGCCACTTCGCGCGGTGTGCTGCCCGCCGGACAGCGCCAAAGTTGAGCCTGTAAAAATCCTGGGGATAGACCTTTTCGGTACTTCAGGCTCACCCACAGCGAATGACTGCTTCCGGCGAAATCGAAGGTCCGCTTTCAACATTCCGATGGTTGTTTGGGATTTTTTGTGAATGGCCGCTAAGCGTCTTTTGCGGGCACAGGTCAGTGAAATGCGGGCAGTTGGGTCAATAAATTGGTCGGCGCTGACAGCTACTCTGCAAATAATGAACGAATGCGCACAAATTCCCACTCAAATCTCAAAATCTTGGCGTTCGACGTTTTCGGCACTGTGGTCGACTGGCACAGTGGCATTGCCCGAGAGGTAAGGGCGCTACGACCAACAGTGGACGGCGAAAAGTTTGCATTGGCCTGGCGTGCTGGCTACCAACCAGCGATGCGCCGTGTCATGTCGGGCGAACTGGGCTGGACGCTGATTGATGACCTGCACCGCCTCATCCTTGACCAGATTCTTGGGCAGTTCGGCCTTGCTGACCTGACCGAGGCTGAGAAGCATCACTTGAACAAGGCGTGGCACCGGTTGGACCCGTGGCCCGACGTGGTGGCCGGGCTAACGCGACTCAAATCTCGCTTCACAATCTGCACGCTATCAAATGGCAACATCGGTCTGCTCGCAGACCTAGCCAAATACGGCGGCCTGCCATGGGACTGCATCTTGTCGGCCGAGGTGTTTCGGGCTTACAAGCCCGACCCCGCGACATACCTGGGCGTGGCGAGGGTGTTTGATGTGTCACCGGCCGAGGTTATGCTGGTGGCAGCCCATCAGGACGACCTAGCCGCTGCACGCGCCTGTGGCCTACAGACCGCGTACATTGAACGTCCCGCAGAATTTGGAACGGCCCACCCCAAGGACATCTCGCCCCACAAGCACAACAACTGGCATGCGCAAGACTTCCTGGCGCTGGCGGATAAGTTAGGCTGCTGACTGGAAGTTATTTCTGCCTGCGAGTTCAGCTCTGGGCTCTATTTATCCTGTCACGTAAACAGGTTTGCGCGTTGAAAAGCCGTTCGACACAACCGCCATCGACTCCTAGAGACGCATAACGGGTGTTCGCGACTACCCATGGATTGGCAATGGTTTTGCGAAAGCTGAGGATCGTTTTGGCCGGAAGCTGCCGCTCGATTGCAGTGCCAAAATCTTGGATCAAACTCGCACCGCTGCGTCATCCGCCTATGCCGACCTTGAAGCAGTCGGCTTGCTAGCCCAATGATAGAGAAGCAGAACCGCGTAAATCAACATGAACGTCGCCACGATTGGATGTAGTGGCGATGACAGGTATGGCGAAAACGGGAACAACGCATCGAGCAGTGCGTGCAGGAAAATCACAGCCAGCAGACTGCCGGATCGAGCGTAAATGAGTCCGAATGCGAGACTGAACAAAAATATTTGCAAGAAAACACTAAACAGCGGGGGCCTCACACCGAGGTGCCATGCAGTGAAAAGTGCGCTGGTAATAAAGATGGACTTCATCATTCCCATCCTGGTCCCCAGCAGATTTTGAATGATGCCTCTATACAAAACCTCTTCCTTGATCCCTACCGCAATGCTGGTTATCGCGAACACGGCCGCAACCGATTTGTCCGAGAAATTGTCCCTGCCAACCAAAACGGGAACTAGCAACACTAGCGCGGCCCCTGCCCATACATGGATGCGGTTGAGTAACGACAAATTGCTAGGTCTTGCCAAGATGACTGGTTTCAGCAGCCACCAATACACAGCAGCAGTGCCTAAACGCAAAGCCGTTCGGAAGATTTCAACTTCAACAACAGCATTAGGGTACTGGAGTAAGGCCAGGCGGGTGAGCACCATGCTCATTGCTTCAATTGCAACGACAATGGCAAGCGACTGTTTGATATTCAAGATCTTCATTTCAAGCATTTGTGCGTTGGCTACGCTCGGCAAACTCAGAGGGTCTGAATGTCGGCTCTCTTGAGTATCGAACGGTGGTAATGCGTCTGTTCTTGACGATGGCGGTAGCGTCCTTGGTTTTGCCTTCTCAGCAACGTCAATGACTTAATGCGGCCTTGCGAGATTCAATATTGACGGCGGCAAACCTGTCACCCCAAACATAGTGCACCTACAACCCTTTGGGTAGTCTCCAGCACGCAATTTCTTTAAGAAGAGAAGTCGCACTTGAAGGCAGCGAACCCAAGCTGGTGTTGGCGTTGTGATCCGCGACGAAACGGACAAGTCACTTGTTTTGAGTATCGATGTGAAGTGCCAACAGGCGGCAGGTCGACCCAAATTCAGTAGATGCCTGGATTTGTACCAGCCCGACCTTGCTAGATACGGCGTCCGCCCAACTGCCATCGAATGCGTAACCTGAGGGCAAGTCTTTGGAAAACACTGACCGGCGGTTGACATGGCCGGTATGCTGATTTAGCGCTGGGGCGATGCGTTCCAGAGAACCGAGATACTCTGACACTTCCTTGAGTTTTGTCGCCGTGTCGCTTGCCGGCGCCTTGAACCATGCCAACAATTCCGCACTCCTCCCGTCAGAAAGAAGCTGTGCAGCGTGTAACGCACACGACTCCTTGGCCAAACTTACCGAACAGACCGTTACAAGCAGAGTTATCAGAAGAGGTTTGCGCATTAGGGTGGTTCCGTTTGTGTATTTGGTTTGCGCATCAGATTGTGCTCGAACACATCCGGCGTTTTGAGTCTTCCTTCACAACAAATGCCGATTAGTTGTCGCATGCCGACGCCCGCTTTCGCTGCACTGCTGGCCGCACAGTCCAAAAAATCATTGTTGACCACGAACGGCTGCTTCCGAGTTTTGCGGCTGGGCAACCCACGAAAGTGGATCGGCACGCGCTGTGACTGCTTTGGAGAATTCGAAGCATGCTTATTGCATTCAGCGAACGGCAGGTTACGCCCCGCTGCTGACCGCCAGTCCTACATATTGAAATTTGTCGGCGAATGACAGCTTACGAGTTTTTGGCACTGTCAGCGACCGGCAGCTTCCGGAGAGAGCGAACGTCGGCTATCCCAAATCCTTGGGATTTCTTTAGGCGTAGGCGAAGGGCAGCAATGCGTCTGCAGAAGTCAGTGGCCATGGAAAGCTCCATCGTTTCCCTCAATTCCCGCGTCAAGCCCATAACCGGGTGCAGCGGTTTGGAATATGCCCGCTCCAGACCAGTCATTGGCGTTCAGGAGACGACGGTCAGCTTTATGGCGGCCACTTCGTCAAAACGTCTACCCGCGATGGGCTGCAAGCGGGCATACAAATTCTAAGTTTGACCGGCAGCCTCCGACCGAAAAGCGGTAATACGGAACATCGAAGTCATCGCTCTAAAGCAGACGTTCGATTGAAGGCACCTTGCAAGATTGCCCATATCTCCTTTGTTGACCAATTAAAACCGCTCCCAAACCGGGGTAAGCAAGCGCGTGCGTCGAAGTGGCCAGCACGGCAGCTATGCGAATGACGAGCGAGCAGGATTTGATGGGTTAAGAGGTCTCTTTGTTCTTGGTGTCCGTTCTTGATGAATGGGCTGTGAAAATAAATAACCTCGCGCTTATTGCAGCGGATATTGGAACTTATCCGCGTATGAGTCCAGCACTTTTGCAACCTTGAGCAATCGCCGGTCACTGTAGCGTTTACCCGCCACCTGGATGTTCACCGGTAGCCCGGATTGGCCCAAGCCGATGGGCATGGAGACCACAGGGCTGTTGGTGGTTGAAAACACGGTCGTATACGACTGGGTGGCGACGAAATAGTGGACGTCAGCACCATCCAATTGCAGCGGCGTGTTGTATATCTTGTAATCGCCAAACAATTTGCTGTGTGCATGATGTTTGAAAGCCGTGGTCGCGCTGACGGGACACAGCCATACGTCGTAGTCCGAGAGAAAATTATCCATCTTGGTGATGTATTGGCTTTGAATTTCGAACGCTTGCATCAGTTTCTTCACAGAAGTTGGGCCCACAATTTTTCGTTGCATCGGAATGTTCTTCAGTATGCCTTTCGAGAATAAGTGACCAATGGCGCGCTTCAAATTCGACATATCGTAATTGCCTTGTGCCCCCACGAAGCTACCCCAGGTTTCCCAGATTTCGTTGTAGTCCATTCCTTGCGGTTCAATCTTGTGAACGGTGGCACCCGCTTGGGCCAGTTTGTTCACAAAGGCATGGAGTTTGTCCTTGATCTCTGCGCTCACCGGAACCCCACCAAAGTTATCGGTCCAGGCAATCTTGAGTTTGGAGATGTCGACCTTCTCACCCAGGTCCGCCAGCAGCGGAGCGACGTTTCTGTCATGGGATGTGGGCTGTGTGAGTACCTCCAACGCTAACGCCAGATCATCTATCGAACGCGCCAGCGGTCCGGCAACGGCCAGCGTGCGATAGCCATTGGTCTGCCCGGGGAGCGGCACGATGTGTCCTTCAAACGACACCACGCCATGCGTCGGCTTCAATCCATAGACGCCGCAAAAGCTCGCGGGCAAACGAATAGAGCCCGCCAGGTCACTGCCCAGCGAAAGAGATGTCATGCCGGTCGCCAGCGCAGTGGCGCATCCGCCGCTGGAGCCGGCTGGTGTGCGTTCGACGTCCCAAGGATTGTTGGTCTTGCCGAAGATGGGGTTGTCCGTTTGCATGTCCATGGCCAGGGTGGGCGTATTGGTCCTGCCGACAATGATTGCTCCAGCATCTTTCAGGAGCTGGACCGCCACCGCATCGCTGTCGGGGATGTGGTCCTTGAGCGGGAGGTAACCCGCAGTGGTGCGTGAGCCCTTGACGCGATAAGTGTCTTTGATGGTGATCGGCACCCCATGTAATGGGCCGCATGGTTTTCCATCGCGCAAGGCTTGATCTGCCTGGTCTGCTTGCGCGAGAGCCTGCGCCTCGTGGAGCGTCACTATGGCGTTGTAGGTGGGGTTCTGCTTTTTGGCTTGCGCCAGAAATGCCTCGACAGTTTCCCGAGCCGTGACTTCGCCGGAACGAATCATTGCGGCAAGTTGGCTGGCCGAAAGAAAATTGAGGGATGGTTTCATGAATGCTCCATTGACACAAAATAGGGTGCAGGGTGAATTGAAAGCAGCGTTGCTGGCTGCGGCACGGATCGATAGGTGATGTTCATGGTCGAGTCTCCAATCGTTGGGGCGGTAACGCCAGCCCGGGTGGGCTCGGTCGGTGCCGCACCAGCGCCACCCCGAGTACAAGCATCCAGATCGGAAGCACAACGTTGTTGAGTGCTGCGATAGGCTCCACCCATCCGATGACATTACGCAGCATGGCCAGGCCGCCCAGCAAGCTGGCCGACGCGCCGGCTACTAAGAGCCAGCGCCGTCCAGGGGTCGACGCTCGGGTGAGCACGATGGCAGCGCACAGAAAGAACGAGTTCAGGAACAGTTCGCCCAGAAACTCGCCTACGAAGTTGCCGAGGTAACTGTTGGAAGCGGCGAAGACCGCAGTGATGGCCTCGCGCGCGGCTGGGGACGCATCAGCGTAGGCGAGTGCGAGTTGCCAGTGCAGGCTCGGCCAGCGCAGCAGACCCGCCATCATGGCAGTGGCACTCAGCAAAGCCAAGACCAAGGCCGCCCTGGCGGTCAGCGGCGCTGCATGGCGCCCGGCGGCGTAGACCCCTATTGCGGTCGGCAAGAGCAGCAGCGGGATCAACCCGTACAGCACCCAGACCGCGCGGCCGCCAGACCCTAGCGCAAGCAGCCGTGGCAACACCTGCGCAGCTGGCAGGTCCAGCACATCGGGGTAGCCGAAGGTGCGTGCCAGCACCATGAAGACGGCGGAGAACAGCAGCGTTGCGGCGATCAGCGAGCCACCGCCAAGCACAGTCGCTGCACGCAAAAAATCATCTGAATCACGATTCACCCTATACTCCTTCGACACCTTGAACGGCGTGACGTAAGTGTGCGATGGGCCGGCCCGATCAGCAATGACGGTACGCGCCACCGACTTGACCCGGCGCGCCAGATTCCTTTCCTAAGATGGAGCCCCGATGCGCGAGGCCACGATTGCTACGTCGCTTCTGATTGACTTACTTGGTTTCCTCGGTCGGCGCGGCTTGGCTGCCGCAGCGATATGTCAAGCGGCGCAGATCGACCCGGCTTGGGTCGAAGAGCCCAATTCGCGCATCCCCGCCTCGGCGATGGAACGGCTGTGGGCCGCGGCGGAGCAACTCACCGGCGACGCCGATCTGGGCCTGCACAGTGCGGAGTCCTACAACCCCGGCGCGTTGAGCATCGTAGGCTACGTGATCCTCAGCTGTCGCACGGCGGGTGAGGCGCTGGAGCGCCTTGCATGCTATGCGCCGCTGCTAAACGAAGGTCTGAAAGTCAGGGTCGAATACAAGCAGGGCACGACGATCTGCCAGTTCGGCGCGGCGGACGACCTCGACAGCTATCTGCGTCGCTCGCCGCGGCAGGCCATCGAGACCTTGGCTGCCGGCATCGTGCTCACGCTTGGGCGATTGGCGACGCGGCCCCCGGTGCCGATCGCCGTGACCTTTCAGCATGCCGCGCCTGCGTCCATTGCCGAGCATGCGCGGCTGCTGGGCCCAGTGGTCCGTTTTGATCAGCTCGAGAACGCAGTTGTGTATTCCACTTCGGCGCTGGCGGCAGGCATGCTGTCAGCCGATCCAGCGCTGTTTGAGGTGTTTGAGGGGGACGCCAAGCGTCGCCTCGAACAACTCAAATCACACGGTACAGTGAGTGGCCGGGTGCAAAGCATCGTCGGTGCGCGCCTAAAGGGGGAAGTGCCCAGCCTAGCCGCAATTGCCTCGGAACTGGCGATGAGTGAACGATCGGTTCAGCGCAGCCTCACCGAGGAGTCCACCTCTTACCGCGAAATCGTCGACGAGGTGCGCAAGGACCTGGCGCTGTCTCACCTGTCGCGGCCTGGCGCAACAGCCGCTGACGTGGCGTTCTTGCTCGGATTCTCTGAACCCAGCGCATTCACCCGTGCCTTCCGCCGCTGGACCGGGTCATCGCCCTCACAATTCAGGTGCGCCTGAGGCTACGACTCACTGCGAAAGCGGCTTTGAAGAAGAGGGCCCTCTGGAGAGATCTTTTCAGCCGCCCAGTTAAAGCGGCCTATACCCGCATCGGCTTTCGTCAAAGTGACCACGATGGCTTTCCTTTCCTGGCCACAGCTTGTCTTCAAACTGATAGAAGCCGTTGACTCCGCGTTAAAGGTGAAGTTTGCGACCGCCTGCTAACTGGTGCCCCAGTGGACTACCCGTAACCCACCGTTCGTAAGTACCCGCAGCCGTTGCGAACTTTATCTACTTAGGTACAGAGTTAATGGCTGCTCCCGGTCAAAATCCGAAGTCAACATCTCTACGCAAAGTGCAGATCGCTAAAGGCAGGTATATGGGAGTCCTTTGCGCTTGCCGTCGGCTGGAATTGGTGGAATTCGCTTATCCCACGGAAGCGGTAGCTCACGAATGCCTGTTCCGGGGCAGTCCAATTGGACGCCTTATCGCACCGGTGATCTGCCGATAGTGTAGGTCTGCAATCGCTGCAGTGCCGACCGCAAATTAGAGAAGATGACTTTTCAAGCTGCTTGAGCACTCCCGTGATTCGGTTGTCAAAAAGCGCAACGCTGCTTTCAGCATTCCGATGGTCGTTTGGAAATTGCTGCAAATTTAGCAACAGTCCCTTCACAGACGCCTACTGTGCGTGACGAACTCGCGAATCTACAGTCGCTGAATCGATCCAAACGATTCACCCACAAGCTAACCCACAGGAGATACACCATGCCTTCATTCACCCGTTTTCCACTCGCTGCGGCCCTGGCCGCTTTGTTGATGGCCACCAGTGGTCTGAGCCACGCCCAGTTGGATGCCGCTGGCAATGCCCAGCTGGCGCAGCCACGCCAGTCGCCTGAGTCCACCGGTGCCCTGATCTACCGCGGTGCTACCTTTTCATTGAAAGCGCCGACCGCCGAGCCCCTGTTCCGCTACGAACGACGGGTGGGTACCACCCCACGTGGACTTTCGGCTTCACATGCAACCAGCGACCCTAAAGGTGAACTCCTGATTGTAGAAACAGCAGAGTACAACCCTGGCTATGAGTTGCAGCGGTTTGAGGTTGCTAACAAGCAGGGCGGTTTTAGCGGCTCGGTTCTGGTGAGTGCCGACGGCCACCATCTGCAATACAACCTGAATGACAACGGCAAAATCAGCACCGCCAAAGAAGACGTAAACGAACCAGTGGTCACCGGACCGTCGATGTTCGGTTTCATTCTTAAAAACTGGGATTCTTTAAAGGCCGGCAATACCATTTCAGTACGCATGGTGGTGTTGCGCGAGAAGACGACCTATGGCTTTGATGCGCGCTTTGAACAAGAAGGCAACGGCCAGACCTCCTTTTCCGTCGTTCCCAGCAGCTTCATTGTTCGGTTAGCGATTGCGCCACTACGTGTAGTGTTCGACTCCACAAGCCGCAACGCTCGGCGCTATGAGGGCCGGGTTCCGCCGATGGAAGCCGTAGCTGGCAAGCTCAAAGACCTGGACGCCCGGGTCGACTACACCATGGTTGCAAGCAGCTACCGGTAATCAAAATGACGAGTGCCTTCTCAGCGTTTCTACATCACGTCGCAGCATTCATGGTATTTGCCTGTGCTGTCTTGTCATTGGTGTTGCTGCAGCTCAAATTCGATTTAAGGGTTGCCAAGCAATTGCAACACACGGACATGGTCAACGGGATCGCAGCCACCATGGTTCTGTTGATCGGAATGATCCGTATTTTTTACACTGAGAAAGGCGCAGATTTCTATTTCCATAACGTACCTTTCCTAGCCAAACTGACGCTCTATGGACTGGCCAGCATTCTTTCGATCGTACCGACGCTTGAAATTTTTCGTTGGAAGAAAACGCTCAACCAAGGGCAATTGCCGGTCTTGAGCGATACAAAAGTTGGTCAACTCCGCACCGTCGCAATTGGACAAGTGCTTTGCATCCTTGGGATGATGTTGTGTGCCAGTTTGGCGGCGCGGGGCATCGGCTCAATGGGTTAACCAAGGATCGTTTTCACTGCCACCAAAAGTCTGCACCAGAAAATCAATAAACACCCGGGTGCGGGCAGGTACGTTTTTTCGGGTCGGCATTGCGGCAAAAAGACTAAGGATGGTGCCGCGCCACTCAGGCAACACCCGCATCAAACGGCCATCGCGCAGGGCGTCAGCCACCATAAACGAGGGCAGGCCCGCCACGCCCAGACCCGCCAATGCTGAGGCCAGGATCAGGTCGAGTTGACTGGTTGATAAAGCGGGAGGGTGCAACGCCACGGTTGCCACGTTGACTGCACCCACACTGCGATCGGGTGTTTGCCGAAACAGGGTGAGTTCGCGGCGCACAGCCGAAACGGCTGGGAGCAGCCCTTCATGGTGCTGCAGATCGTTTGGCACCTGTGGGATGCCATAGCGCTTCAGATACGTGGGCGAGGCACAAATCAAAAAGGTAGAGCGTGCCAACTGGCGCGCTACAAAATCCCCTTGCAGCGGCTGCTGACCAATCGACAAAATCGAGACATCAAAGTTTTCATCGGCAGCTTGCACTGGGCCGGGGGTGGCCAGTTCCAAACCAATGCGGGGATAGAGCGCGCGAAATTGAGGTAAGTGCAGGGCCAATTGGTGCGTAGCGAAAGCCGGCGGGCACAACACGCGCAGGGTACCGCGGGTTTGGTCGGTGGAATTGCCTACCACAGCGTCGGCATCGTCCAAATCTGCCAACAATTGCCTGGCCCGCTCCAGATAGACCTCACCAATTTCAGTGAGCGCCAGGCTGCGGGTGGTGCGGTTTAGCAGCCGAGCGCCGAGGTGCTCCTCCAAATCAGCCAATGAACGTGTCACCACTGTCGGGGCGAGGTCCAGTGTGCGAGCCGCACCGGCAAAACTGCCGTCGGCAATGACTTGGGTAAACACACGAAGCGCGCGCAGTTGGTCCATCCGGGCATTGTTCCACCTTTTTTTGCTGGGTGGTTTTAGCCACTGGTGGCCAGGTTGACCTCAAAGTCCGGTGCCGGGTGCACTGCCAGCCTCCCAGCCTGGCGCACATTGCGCCCCGCAATCTTCCCTTGCATCACAACCGCCGACCCCACCTGCAGAAGAAATGTCAAAGCCTACGCCCAATGGGATGGACGCTCCCACCTATTGCCCGGCATCGAAATGTGCCACAGTGGAGATGCGATTTCATCCACCTCAACAGACAGGAGCGTCCGATATGAAGGTTACAACAGTAGGCATCGATCTGGCCAAAAATTTCTTTCAACTGCACGGTGTGAACGAGCATGGGAAGGTTGTTTTCAAAAAGCAATTGCGCCGCGATCAGATGGCTGATTTCTCTGTGAATTTACCAGCCTGCCTTATTGGCATGGAAGCCTGTAGCAGCGCCCACCATTGGGCACGCAAGCTGCAAGAGTTTGGTCACACCGTCAAGCTGATGGCTCCGCACTTCGTCAAGCCCTACGTCAAGACGAACAAGAACGATGCAGCTGATGCCCAGGCGATCTGTGAAGCTGTGACTCGGCCAAACATGAGATTTGTGCCCGTCAAGAACGTCGAACAACAAGCGGTCCTTGCGTTGCACTGCGTGCGCCAGGGCTTTGTCAAAGCGCGCACGGCTCAAGCCAATCAAATTCGTGGACTACTCGGCGAGTTCGGATTGATTGTTCCCCAAGGCATTGGGCACATCGCCAATCGGGTCCCCGAGTTGATAGAAGATGCCAGCAACGATTTGCCTGGATCATTTCGATTGCTTGTTCAGCGCATGCTCGATCACCCAAAGGAACTCGGTCGCCAAGTGGATGAACTGGAGATGCAAATCGTCAAATGGCACCGCCAGAGCGACGCCAGCAGCAAACTTGCCAAGGTCCCTGGCATTGGCCCCATCACCGCCAGCGCATTGGTTGCCTCGATTGGTGATGCCATGAGCTTTAACAACGGGCGCCAAGTAGCGGCGTGGCTAGGCTTGGTTCCCAAACAGCATTCCAGCGGAGGCAAGCAGAATCTGCTGGGCATCAGTAAACGAGGTGACACGTACCTGCGCACCATGCTCATACATGGAGCACGGGCAGCAATTTATTGGGCCGAAAAGAAGCCTGACACGTGTAGCTGGATCAACAGAATCGTCAGTCGCCGAAATAAGAATGTGGCCGCGGTGGCACTGGCGAACAAAAATGCCCGGATCGTATGGGCATTGTTGGCCCATGACCGCGAATTCCGACCTGACTACACGCCCGCTAAGGCGTCCGCGTAGTCAGGTCGGCTGAAAAGTAGAGCGAAAGCAAAGAAAGCAGGGAGGACTGAACCACCGATTGCGCAAGCGATCAAGAAATGATGGCAAGACAGGTAAGACCGTGGTTGGCAAAGCCCGTTCCAAAGCGAGCACTTCGAGTGCACAGGCCCGATTGGGGCGTCAACCAGCAAATCCCATTAAGGGACGTGATCGAAGATCACACATAGAGTCCGGATATACGGGTGCAATCTTTACCTTCAAGTCGTCATCGATTGAGAGCTTGGCAAACCGGGAGCGTCCATATACGTTTTGGAGGATGTAAATCATTAAGTGCTACTACCCATTTCAGCCCACAAGAGACATCCACGGCGTCAGACCCTATGACGCCTACCGCCCCACAAGAGTCTTGAGATTGGAAATTCCGAACATGGTTTGCCAATGTCAACTTACTGACTTCAAGTCTGAATTTGAACGTCGGCTTGACCCAAGCGGGAGCACCCGCAATGGGCACGTTGCCGAATTTGGCCAACGTCCGCAATCCTGCCGCGTACAAGAACTGTGCTTGCGCTTTCTGGCGATAGGCCCACAGTGGAACTCCCTCAATCAACCAGGAGTCCATGATGGAAAGCACCCCAGAACATGTTGAGCACGCACCTTGGAACAAGGGCGTGATCGTCGGTCAAAAGTCACCTTTGAAACTAAAAGAGATTTGGGCCATTCGAGTCCGACTACAGCTTCAACACCGGATTCGTGAACTCGCCATGTTTGACCTGGGACTCGACAGCAAACTACGAGCCTGCGACCTTGTCAAGATGCGGGTACGCGACATTTGCCACGGTGACCATGTATCGCCGCGTGCAACCGTGATGCAGCAAAAGACATCGCGGCCCGTCCAGTTTGAAATCACCCAACCGACCCGCGACGCTGTCAGTGAGTGGATCAAGGAGGCCAAACTCGGGCAGGACGACTACTTATTTCCCAGCCGCATCCACGAGTCACCTCACATCGGAACCCGCCAGTACGCCCGCATTGTCGATTCCTGGGTCACTGAAATCGGGCTAAATCCTTCCGAATATGGAACCCACTCGATGCGGCGAACCAAGGCATCCCTGATTTACCGGAGAACAAAAAACTTGTGCGCGGTGCAATTGCTACTTGGTCACACTAAGTTGGAAAGTACGGTGCGCTACCTTGGCATTGAGGTGGATGATGCCCTTGAGATGGCCGAGCAGACTGAAATTTGAACGGATCGCGATGTCCAGCAGTCAGGGGTCCATTGATTGCTGGACACCCCGGAAGATGCTATGTAGGACTTTGCAAATCGAGACGGGTTTAGCTAAAAAAGGGGATTT
>CAZMXB010000113.1:1955-14617 GCA_964569855.1 uncultured Rhodoferax sp. | reverse complement strand
TCACCTGCGCATCCGGAAACAATTCCTTAACCGCGTAGGCCAGCAGGTGGGCCGTGGAGTGGCGGATAACTTCCAGTCCGTCGGCATCTTTGGCCGTGATGATGGACAGCGAACTGTTGCCCATCATCTGGAAACTGGTATCAACAACCTTGCCGGAGCCGATTGGCTCACCTTCGGCTCGAACTTTGCCAGCCAGGGCAGCCTTGGCCAGGCCTGCGCCAATGGAAGCTGCCACATCAGCCACGGAAATCGGGCCAGGAAATTCACGTTGAGAACCGTCGGGGAGCGTAATTTGAATCATGGTGGTGCCTAAAAAGAGTCAATCAGAAAAGCAAAAAGCGCGGATCAGTCCGCGCTTTACTTTGAATTTGGTTGCTGACTGCGCACAAGGCGCGCGGACTTGCGGCCTTATTGGCTTGAAGACGTCGCCGGTGTCGTTCGCGGTGTCATAACCAGATTGCCTTTCTCGCTCTTATACAAAAGTTGGATGCTGAATTTTAACCGCAGTCGAGGATACCGAGATTCTGCTCTTCTTTACACCTGCCGTAAGGTCGGAGGCCTGGCTTTTACGTTCTCCGGCGCACGCTCGCCTTTGCCACTGAGCAAGCAAGATGGGGGACCTACAAACGAAAGCACTAAACACGGAAAAAACCGGGCCCCTTCACAGGAGCCCGGCTTGACATGGACAGAAAACGATGCTTAGTGGAACTGCTCCTCTTCGGTAGAACCCGTCAGCGCCGTCACGCTGGACTTGCCGCCCTGAATCGTAGTGGTCACTTCGTCAAAATAACCGGTCCCCACTTCCTGCTGGTGCGATACAAAGCTATAACCGCGGTCACGGGCTGCGAATTCGGGCTCCTGCACCTTTTCGACATAAGCGGTCATGCCGCGCGCCATGTAGTCCTGTGCCAGGTCGAACATGTGGAACCACATGTTGTGGATGCCGGCCAAGGTGATGAACTGGTACTTGTAGCCCATGGCGCCCAGCTCTTTCTGGAACTTGGCGATGGTGGCATCGTCCAGGTTTTTCTTCCAGTTGAATGACGGTGAGCAGTTGTAAGCCAACATCTTGCCAGGGTGCTTTGCATGTACCGCGTCGGCAAATTTCTTGGCGAACTCCAGATCGGGTGTGCCGGTTTCGCACCACACCAAATCGGCGTACTCAGCATACGCCACTGCGCGGCTGATAGCCTGGTCCAGACCCTTTTTGGTCTTGTAAAAACCTTCAGCAGTGCGTTCACCGGTCAGGTACGGCTTGTCGTTGGCGTCGTAATCGCTGGTCAACAGGTCAGCGGCTTCTGCGTCGGTGCGGGCGATCACCAAAGTGGGAATGCCGTAGACGTCAGCTGCCATACGGGCTGCGATCAGCTTCTGGCAAGCCTCGGTGGTAGGAACCAGTACCTTGCCACCCATGTGACCGCACTTTTTAACCGACGCCAGTTGGTCTTCAAAGTGAACACCTGCGGCGCCAGCGCGGATCATGGCTTTCATCAGTTCATAGGCATTCAACACACCGCCAAAACCGGCTTCCGCATCGGCCACGATGGGGGCGTGGTATTCAATGTAACCCTTGTCGCCAGGGCCAACGCCTTTGGACCACTGGATTTCGTCTGCGCGATTGAACGAGTTATTGATGCGCTCAACGACCTTTGGCACCGAGTCCACAGGGTACAGCGACTGATCCGGGTACATGGCCGAGTACTCGTTGTTGTCTGCGGCAACTTGCCAACCGGAAAGGTAAATCGCCTTCACGCCGGCTTTGACCTGCTGCATGGCCTGCCCACCGGTCAGTGCACCCAGGCAATTGACGTAAGGGGTGTTGTTGACCAGATCCCACAGCTTCTCTGCGCCACGGCGAGCCAGCGTGTGCTCGACCTGAAAGGAGCCGCGCAAGCGCACAACGTCGGCTGCGGTGTATCCGCGCTTGATGCCTTTCCAGCGGGGGTTGGTGGCCCAGTCTTTTTCAAGGGCTGCGATTTGCTGTTCACGGGTCTGGGTAGTCATGGTATCACTCCGTAGTTAATGAATCAGTACCTGAACAATTGGGCTGCTACAGGCTACGGGTTTATTCTAGTCTTGTATAAGACTTGCGGAGCATCTTATGTCTTATATAAGACATCTTTTTTGCAAATATTTCACTCGAAAATGCAGTTAAATCCACATTGTGAAATACAAAAAATCATCATGAAAAATGGAGGCTAAAAGTCGTTCACGTGCGCTCATGCGTCCCGGTAAGCAGCAGCCATTTCCTGCGCACGACGCCGTTCCGCGCGGGACATCCACACGCTGGCAACCAAAACGCCCAGACTGACCACAGCCACGGTCAGGGTCGCAACCGTGTTGACACTGGGGCTGAGTCCCAAACGTGCGCGACTGAAGATGGTGATGGGCATGGTGGTAGACCCGGGCCCCGACAGGAACGCGGACAACACCACGTCGTCCAGCGACAGTGTGAAGGTCAGCAACCATGCCGATCCAATGGCCTGGGCTATTAGTGGCAATGTCACCAGGAAAAACACCTGCAGCGGGCGGCAACCCAGGTCTTGCGCTGCCTCTTCCAACTGTGGGCTCAGCTCTTGCAAGCGCGACTGCACAACCACCGTCGCATAGGCCATGCCCAGCAAGGTATGACCGAGCCAGATGGTGGCAAGCCCGCGTTCAGGGAAACCAAACATCCGTTGGACCGACACCAGCATCAACAGCAGGGACAAGCCAATGATCACCTCCGGCATCACCAGCGGTGAACTGACCATGCCGGCAAACAGCGTCCGGCCCGGGAATCGTTTGAAGCGGTGTAAGGAAAGTGCCGCCAAGGTGCCAAGCACCACCGACGAACACGCGGTCAGGAAGGCTATTTGCAGCGACAGCACAAAACCGTTGACGATCTCCGCGTCATTGGCCAATTCCGAATACCAGCGCAATGACCAGCCGCCCCATTGGGTCACCATCGGGCTGGCATTGAAGCTCAGAACCACCAGGGTCAGAATGGGCAAATACAGGAAAAGAAAAACAACCGACATCCAGCCCCACGACGCCCAACGACCATCATTGAAACTCATGCCCGTGCCTCCGCCCGCGATTTGCTGAACAAGGCCACCGGGACAATGATCAGCAGCACCATCACCACCGCCACCGTTGCGGCCATGGGCCAGTCGTTGTTGCTGAAAAACTCATCCCACAACACGCGACCAATCATCAGGGTCTCGGGGCCACCCAGAAGCTCTGGAATCACAAACTCCCCCACGCAGGGAATAAAAACCAGCATGGAGCCGGCCGCGATGCCACTGAGCGAGAGCGGCACGGTGATACGCCAAAACGCCTGCCACGGCGTAGCGCCCAGATCCAAAGCCGCCTCCAGCAGGCGAAGATCCATCTTCACCAGGTTGGAGTACAGCGGCAAAATCATGAAAGGCAGGTAGGTGTAGACCATGCCCAGCACCATCGAAAACGGCGTGTTCATCATCTTGATCGGCTCGGCAATCAACCCGGCCCCTATGGCAAGGGTATTGAACACCCCGGCGTCTGCCAGCAGCATCTTCCAGGCGTAGACCCGCAGCAGAAAGGATGTCCAGAAGGGCAGCATGACCAGCATCAACAGTGCAGGTCGCTTGTCGGCCGGGCTGCGTGCCAGAAAATAGGCAAATGGATAGGCCAGCAGCAGACAGATGGCTGTGGTCAATGCGGCAAATCCCAAGGAACTCAAGTACGTTTGCAAATACAGCGCATCCTGGGCCAGCCCGAGGTAATTGTCGAACTTGATATGGAAGTGAATGGCACCTTCGGCCCAGGTCAACACGTCCCTGAAGGCAACGCCTTCCATTTCGGAGATGCTGATCTTGAAAACCACCAAGAACGGCAAAAGAAAAACCAAAAGCAGAAAGACCATGGGCACGCCGATGACGGCCCGCCGGCCCCAGGCCCGGTTCACAGGGTGCGGCTGAACAAGCGAAGTCATGGCGTTTGGGAACATGGTGGCGTCACTGCGTCAACACAACCACGTCGCTTCCAAACCACCACACATACACGCGGTCACCCACTTGGAACACCGTTGTGGTGTGGCGGGCGGCATTGGTATGGGTGACTTTGACGAGGGCGCCGCCATCCAGGCGGACATGGTACGTGGTCAGGTTTCCCAGGTAGGCCAGCTGCTCGATGGCGCCCTGTGCCTGGTTGTAACCCACCTCGGCGGCTGACTCACGGTCTTTATCCAGTGGCGCAGCATGTTGAATAACCATTTTCTCTGGACGCACCGCCACATGCACCGCCATGCCCGGCGTGCCGGTGATACCGTGGCTGACATAGTGCTTGCACTCTGGACCGCCAATCACGACGTGGTCCGGTGCATCCACCTCCACCGTGCCCTTGAACAGGTTCACGCTGCCAATGAAGTCGGCGACAAAGCGGCAATTCGGGGTTTCGTAGATTTCGTCGGGCGCGGCGACTTGCAAAATCCGGCCTTCGCTCATGACGCCGATGCGTGTCGCCATGGTCATGGCTTCCTCCTGGTCATGGGTGACCATCACGCAGGTCACACCCACCTGGTGGATGATGTCCACCAGCTCCAACTGGGTTTGCTGGCGCAGTTTGGCGTCCAGCGCGCCCAGCGGTTCATCGAGCAACAACAGCTTGGGGCGCTTGGCCAAACTGCGTGCCAGCGCAACCCGCTGTTGTTGGCCGCCGGACAACTGGTGCGGCTTTCGCTTCGCATAAGCCTTGAGCTGAACCAGGTCCAGCATCTGCTCCACACGCGTTGCGATTTCGGCCTTGGGCATGGCGTCACGCCGCAAGCCAAAGGCGATGTTGTCCCAAACGGTCAAATGGGGAAACAGCGCATAACTTTGGAACATCATGTTGATCGGCCGTTCATAAGGGGCCAGTCCCACGATATCCTGCCCAGCCAGCAAAATCTGGCCCGAAGTGGGAACCTCGAAACCGGCCAGCATGCGCAACAGCGTGGATTTGCCGCAGCCCGATGAGCCCAGCAAGGCAAAAATCTCGCCCTGCTGAATGTCCAATGTGACCTCGTTCACTGCAAACACGTCGTCAAATTTTTTGACGACTTGCCGGATTTGCAAAAACGGCATGGCAGTTGTCTGGCCTGCGGACTGTGCGTCTGAATTGGGTACCACCAGTTAGCCTTGTAGTGAGAGTTTTCTAGATCAAACGGAATCAAAGCCGCATTTTAGATAAGGCATGATCCAGGGTTTTCGACTTGGCTCTCAGTCTACTTTTCGCGATCCATGACACCAACGACAACGACCGCCCATCCTGCCCCCAGCCGGTGGCTAGCCTATTGCTTTCTGGGGCTCAGCATGGCGCTGGTGGGGAGTTATGTGGCCCTGTCCAAGCCGCTGGTGGCCGCGCTGTCCGTTTTTCTGCTCGCGTGGCTGCGATTTGGCATTGGCGGCCTTGCCATGGCGCACTGGCTCAAGCGCGCACCGCACGAAGCACCGATGAATGGCGCCACCAAACGGCTGCTGTTCCTGGAATCCTTTTTTGGCAATTTCCTGTTTTCCATCGCCATGTTATTTGGTGTCAGCATGACCACGGCGGTGTCGGCCGGTGTCATCATGTCGACGATTCCTGCCGTGGTCGCGCTGATGAGCTGGGCTTTTTTGAAGGAACGTATCGGGCTGCGGGTCTGGTTGGCCATCGGCTGTGGTGTGCTGGGCATTGCGGTGCTGGCGCTATCAAAAAATGAGCTGTCTACGCATATTCCACGAGGGCTGGAGGCTGATTTAGCTGAAACAAAAGTGCTGTGGGGCAATGTATTGGTATTTGTTGCGGTGCTGTGCGAAGCGGCCTACGCCGTGATCGGCAAGAGGCTGACCGGCACGGTGTCTCCCAAACGCATCGCGGCCATCATCAACCTGTGGGGTTTTGTGCTGGTAACACCCATGGGGCTTTACGCCGCCCTGCGTTTTGACTTTGCTACGGTTTCAGGGCCATCCTGGATGCTGCTGGTGTTCTATGCACTGGCGGCCAGCGTCTGGACCGTTTGGCTTTGGATGACGGGGCTCAAGTCGGTGCCGGCGGCCAGCGCCGGGGTTTTTACCGTGATGTTGCCCATTTCTGCGGCGCTGGTTGGAGTTGTGGTACTGGGAGAATCGCTGACCGGTATCCAGCTGTTGGCATTTTCCATTGCCCTGATGGGTGTCCTGCTGGCCACACTGCCCTCCGGGAGAACCGTTACACCAGCGCCTTAGAGGCCACCACCATGCCGTCTTCATCGGCATACAACCAGTCACCGGGTCGCACCCAGACACCCTGTATTTGCACCGCAACCTGGGCTTGCCCCTGGTTTCGCTTTTCCGTCGGCAGGGGCATGGGGGCCAATGCACGGATGCCAACTGCGTGCGTCGCCAGTTCAGCCGTGTCACGCACACAGCCATCGATCACCACGCCGGCCCAGCCGTTGCGGGCGGCGGCCGCACCCAGGTTGCCGCCGAGCAGGGCTCGGCGCATTGAGGCTCCGCCATCGACCACAAGCACCTTGCCAACACGGCCTTCCGGCGTTTCCAGGTAGCCCGGTGAATCCACTGCGGCCTTGACCAGGCTGTTGTCCTCAAAACACTTGACGGTTTCTACGGGACCGAAGAACTTTTTAACGGCCCCGAAGTCCCGAAAAACAGGAGCAAGTACCCGAAAGTCGCCACTGAAGTCGTTCTTGTAGGCGTCACAAAAATCACAGGTCGCAAAGTCCTTGGTCATTCGCAATCACTCCATTTTGATCAATGGGCCTATTCTCCAATGGAAAAAACAACATTTCCCAATGAAAAAGTGATTTTTCCGCTGGATAAGCCGCTTTTTCTCCAGTAGCATCCGGGTACCAGTGGAGAGGCAGCTCTTCATTGGTGATTAATCAACTTCAAGAAGGACAATCAATCATGGCAACTGCAAAAAAAGCTCCGGCAAAAAAGGCGGCACCTGCAAAGGCAGCCGCTCCGGCCAAGAAGGTAGCCGCTCCTGCGAAAAAAGCAGCGGCAGCTCCCGCAAAGAAAGTAGCCGCCAAGGCGCCTGCAAAGAAAGCCGCAGCGCCCGCCAAGGCAGCCGCGCCAGCCAAAAAAGCCGCCCCGGCCAAAAAGGCTGCTGCAAAGGCTCCCGCCAAAAAGCGCACCGTGAATGCTGCGTTCATGAAGGCATTGACGCCCAGCGCCGCTTTGGCCGCGATCGTAGGCGCAAACCCGCTGCCACGTACCGAAGTGGTGAGCAAGCTGTGGGCTTACATCAAGAAGAACAAGCTGCAAGACGCGGTCAACAAACGCATGATCAACGCGGACCACAAGTTGAAAGAGATTTTCGGCAAGGTACAGGTGTCCATGTTTGAGATGGCTGGCCTGATCGGCAAACACCTCAAATAATTGGCATCCTGCCAAGCCAAAAAAGGCCGGATTCACCGGCCTTTTTTGCATCCTCACGCCGCACCCCCATCCAACCATGTTGCGTTTCATTTTCACACGCCTGAGCCTGATCATTCCGACATTCTTCGGCATGACGCTGTTGGCTTTTTTTCTGATCCGCCTGGTGCCAGGCGATCCCATCGAGACCTTGGCCGGTGAACGCGGGATTGATGCGGAGCGCCATGCCGTCTTGCTCAAGGAATACGGGCTGGACCGACCCGTCATCGTGCAATACGGCATCTACATCGCCAAGGTATTGCAGGGCGATCTGGGCAAATCCATCATTACGCAGGCATCGGTTTTAAGCGAGTTCACCGCGCTGTTCCCCGCAACGATAGAACTGGCCATTTGTGCCATCCTGTTTGCGCTCCTGATCGGTATTCCGGCCGGCATCCTCGCGGCGGTGAAACGCAATTCGGTGCTCGACCATGGCGTGATGGGCATCTCGCTGACGGGTTACTCCATGCCCATTTTCTGGTGGGGGCTGCTGCTGATCCTGCTGGTCTCGGTGCAACTGGATCTGACCCCGGTGTCGGGGCGCATTGCCGTTCAGTACTTTATTGAGCCGACCACCGGCTTCCTGCTGATTGACACCCTGTTGTCGGACGAAAAAGGGGCCTTCAAATCGGCCGTGTCCCACCTGATCCTGCCAATGATTGTGTTGGGAACCAACCCCCTGGCCGTGATCGCCCGCATGACCCGTTCGGCCATGCTGGAGGTGCTGGGTGAAGACTACATTCGTACCGCCCGCGCCAAGGGACTGTCGACCCTTCGCGTCGTCTCGGTCCATGCCTTGCGCAACGCGCTCATTCCGGTGATCACGGTCATTGGCTTGCAGGTCGGGGTGCTGTTTACTGGGGCCATCCTGACCGAAACCATCTTCTCCTGGCCCGGTGTGGGCAAGTGGCTGATCGAAGCCATCAGCCGACGTGACTACCCGGTGCTCCAAGGTGGCATGTTGCTGCTCGGTGCCGTGGTCATGGGCGTCAACCTGTTGGTGGACGTCGCCTACGGCATCATCAACCCGCGCATCAGGCACCAAAAATGACAACGACGACACCCGCTGTTCCCAGCCCCGCTGCGACGCCCGCTCAGGGCGCGCCCTTGCACCCCCTGCGCGACTTTTGGCGCTATTTCAGCGCCAGCAAAGGCGCCATGGGCGGCCTGTTCATTGTGGTCACGGTGTTGTTGCTTGCCGCATTTGCCGACATTGTTGCCCCCTACGCGCCAGACTTGACCGATAACTCGGTGTTCTTGGTGCCCCCGGCGTGGCAGGAGGGCGGTTCTTCGGCCCACCTGCTGGGCACGGATGCCATTGGCCGTGACATTCTTTCGCGCCTGATCCACGGTGCCCGGTTGTCGTTGTCCATTGGTATTGCGGTTGTCTCCCTCTCGGTGCTGGTTGGCACAGTCATTGGCTTGCTGGCCGGCTATTTCAGGGGGCTGTTTGAAATCGCCGTGATGCGCCTGATGGACATCATTCTGACCTTGCCCAGCCTGTTGCTGGCCATCGTGATCGTCGCCATTTTGGGGCCTGGCCTGATGAATGCCATGCTGGCCGTTTCCATCGTGGTGTTGCCGCACTATGTGCGCATCACCCGGGCGGCCGTCATTTCCGAGACCTCACGCGACTATGTTACTGCGGCCCGCATGGGGGGCGCCGGCCACTGGCGCGTGATGTTCAGCGAGGTTCTGCCCAACTGCACCGCGCCGTTGATTGTGCAGGCCTCTCTGGGTATTTCCACGGCCATCCTGGATGCTGCGGCGCTGGGTTTCCTGGGCCTGGGCGCACAACCGCCGTCGCCTGAGTGGGGCACGATGCTGGCCGATGCCCGCGAGTTTGTGTTGCGGGCCTGGTGGGTCGTGACGTTTCCGGGTCTGGCCATTCTGATCACGGTCCTGGCCTTCAACCTGCTCGGCGACGGCCTGCGCGATGCGCTGGACCCCAAGCTCAAACGCTAACTCTGAGCACGCAACATGGCATTGCTTGAAATTGAAAACCTGTCGGTGGAGTTCCCATCACATACCGGCGTGATGTATGCCGTCGACGGAGTCAGCCTGTCGCTGGACGCCGGCGATGTGCTGGGTATAGTGGGTGAATCGGGCTCCGGCAAAAGTGTCACCATGATGGCGCTGATGGGCCTGGTGGCCTACCCAGGCCGCGTCAAAGCCGACAGGCTGCGTTTTGATGGCCACGACCTGCTGGCGCTCAAGGACCGAGAGCGACGCCGACTGATTGGAAAAGACCTGGCGATGATTTTTCAGGATCCCACAACCAGTCTGAACCCTTGCTTTACCGTCGGCTTTCAACTGGCCGAGACGCTCAAGCTGCATCTGGGAATGGACAAGGCTGCCGCCCGCAAACGCTCCATCGAATTGCTGGAGCAAGTGGGCATTCCCGCACCCGAGAGCCGCCTGGGCGTCTACCCCCACCAGCTCTCCGGGGGAATGAGCCAGCGGGTCATGATTGCCATGGCCATCGCCTGCAACCCCAAGCTGCTGATTGCGGACGAGCCCACCACTGCGCTGGACGTCACCATCCAGGCACAGATTCTGGACCTGCTGCGCAGCCTGCAGAAAGAACGCGGCATGGCCCTGGTATTGATCACCCACAACATGGGTGTGGTCAGTGAAATGGCGCAACGCGTGGCGGTCATGTATGCGGGGCAAATCATGGAACAACAAGGCTCCGACACCCTCTTCACCAGTCCGCAGCATCCGTACACCGAAGCGCTGATGGCCGCCTTGCCCGAACGCAATGACGGGCACTCGCGCCTGGCCACCATTCCCGGCATGGTTCCGGGTCTGTATGACCGGCCCGCCGGTTGTCTGTTTTCGCCACGCTGCAGTTATGCCAATGACGGCCTGTGCCAAACACGCCCTGCACTGCGTACGGTGCAAAACGGTGTCGTGCGCTGCCACTATCCTGTCGGTGAAATGCATGGCGACGCGCATCCAACAACAACGGAGTTCGAAGCATGAGCGCGCCGCAGAACACGCCCGCGTCTAATGGTCATCAAGTGGTGGTGGCCAACAAGTTGCGCCGCGTGTACCCCATCAGCAAAGGGCTGTTTCGCAAACCTGATCTTCTGCAGGCCGTAAGCGGTGTGAGTTTTACCTTGCAGGCTGGCAAGACGTTGGCCGTGGTGGGTGAATCAGGTTGTGGCAAGTCCACATTGGCCCGCATGGTCACGCTGATCGAATCCCCGTCGGAAGGAAGCTTGCAATTGGGCGGCATTGACGTCACCAGCGCGTCGACCCAGGCGCGCCACGCGCTGCGCCAAACCGTACAACTGGTTTTTCAGAATCCCTATGGGTCCTTGAATCCCCGCAAGCGCATTGGGCAGATCCTCGAAGCCCCGCTGGAGATCAACACCAGTCTGAAGCCGACCGAGAGAGCCGACAAAGCCCGTGCCATGCTGGCCTTGGTGGGTTTGCGGCCCGAGCATTACGACCGCTACCCCCACATGTTTTCCGGCGGCCAGCGCCAGCGTATCGCCATCGCCCGGGCTTTGATGCTCAACCCCTCACTGGTGGTGGCCGATGAGCCCGTTTCCGCTTTGGACGTGTCCATTCAGGCCCAGGTGCTGAACCTGTTGGCCGACCTGCAGCGCGACCTCGGTCTGGCCTATCTGTTCATCTCGCATGACCTGGGTGTGGTGCGCCATATCGCCCATGACGTGTTGGTCATGTATTTGGGCCACACCGTGGAGCAAGGCGACAAAAATGCCATCTTCAACCGGCCACTGCACCCCTACACACAGGCCCTGCTGGGTTCCACTCCGGGACTGGCCGGCAGTGGCCCGGCCCGCAACCGCATCGTGCTCAAGGGCGAACTACCCTCCCCCCTGAACCCGCCTTCGGGCTGTGTTTTTTCGACCCGCTGTCCGCACGCCACCGCACAGTGCCGCCAGGAGCGCCCCATGCTGCAGGAGCTGCATGGCCGGGCAGTGGCTTGTTTTGAAGCCGAGCGTCTGGCCCTGGCTGGCGAAATACAGTAGGAACCCCAATACAGAGGGGGTATTTCCTCGCGTAACATGGGTGTTCGGTGACCAGGTCCAGGGCCTGGTTCAAATGTTTAAAACTGTTCCAAGGGGTCGCGTGTGGCGCCCCTTTCTTCTGGAGATTCCTGCATGATGAAATCATCCTCGCGCACCCATTTGCGCCCGACCAAGAGCGCCCTGCTGTGCGCCGTGGCACTGCCACTCATTCTGGCCATGGCACCGGTTGCGGCCAAAACCCTGGTGTTCTGCTCCGAGGGAAGCCCCGAGAATTTCTACCCCGGCATCAACACCACGGGAACGTCTTTTGATGCCAACTCCCAGATTTACAGCCGCATCGTCGACTTCGAACGCGGCGGCACCAAGGTTGTTCCCGGCCTGGCTGAAAAATGGACGGTGTCCAAAGACGGCCTGGAATACACCTTCTTCCTGCGCCAGGGTGTGAAGTGGCATTCCAACAAGAACTTCAAGCCGACCCGCGATTTCAACGCCGACGACTTCATGTTCGCCATCGAACGCCAGTGGAAAGAGAACGACCCTTATTTCAAAGTCACCAGTTCCAACCACTCCTATTTCAACGACATGGGCATGCCCAAGCTCTTGAAGTCGGTCGACAAAGTGGACGAGTACACCGTCAAGATCACCCTGAACAAACCCGAAGCGCCATTTCTGTCCAACCTGGCCATGGAATACGCCGGCGTCCAGTCCAAGGAATACGCGATTGCAATGTTGAAGGCCGGAACCCCGGAAAAAGTCGACCAGGACCCAATTGGTACCGGCCCGTTCATGATGGTGCAGTACCAGAAAGACGCGTTGATCCGTTTCAAGGCCTTCCCCGATTATTGGGGCGGCAAGGCCAAAATCGACGACCTGATTTTCTCCATCACGCCCGATGCGTCGGGGCGCTGGGCCAAGCTCCAAAAGCGCGAGTGCCATGTGATGCCCTACCCCAATCCGGCCGACTTGGACACGATGCGCAAGGACGCCAACGTGACGGTGCTGGAGCAACCCGGCCTGAACGTCGGTTACCTGGCCTACAACACCACCAAGAAACCGTTTGACGATGTGCGCGTACGCAAGGCCATCAACATGGCCATCGACAAAAAGGCCATTGTGTCGGCGGTCTATCTGAGCACCGGCATTGCCGCAATCAACCCGATTCCGCCCACCCAGTGGTCATACAACAAATCCATCAAGGACGACGCATTTGACCCCGCCGCCGCCAAGAAATCCTTCCGCAAGTTCGGGATCAACTTCTATG
>CAZMXB010000113.1:0-1937 GCA_964569855.1 uncultured Rhodoferax sp. | reverse complement strand
CCGCCAAGAAGGCGCTGGCCGCCGCGGGTTACCCCAACGGTTTCACCACCGACCTGTGGGCCATGCCGGTGCAGCGCCCTTACAACCCCAATGCCAAGCGTATTGCCGAGTTGATGCAGGCTGACCTGGCCAAGATTGGTGTCAAGGCCGAGATCAAGAGTTTCGAGTGGGGTGAGTACCGCAAGCGCATGCAAAACGGAGAACACCAGATGGGCATGCTGGGCTGGACCGGTGACAACGGCGACCCCGACAACTTCCTGAACACGCTGCTGGGTTGTGATTCGGCCAAGACCAATGGCTCCAACGTTGCCAAGTTCTGCTACCAGCCGTTTGAAGACGTGGTACAAAAAGCCAAGGTGGTGTCCAACCCGGCCGAACGTGCGAAGCTGTACGAAAGGGCCCAGGTGATCTTCAAGGAGCAAGCCCCCTGGTTCACCATTGCCCATGCGGTGCAGTTGAAGCCGGTGCGCAAGGAAGTGATCGACTTCAAGCTCAGCCCATTCGGCCGCCACACCTTTTATGGCGTGGACATGAAGTAATCAGACGTTAGGGTTTCTCAAAAAGTTTAAAGGCCGGTGGGAACTGGAAGACGAGTGTTGGTGCGCATATTCTGTGGCAACCGCGAGTGCGGCCTGCGCCCGCGCGCCCCACCATCCGCCTACGCGTCGGATGGTTGGTGGGGTGAAAACAAAATCTGGTTCAGGTAGCCACGAGTGCTTCACATATGGTCATTTAGGCCTTTAGCCCTCGTAGAATATCCGTAAGTAGCTACAAACTTTATAGCAGCTTAGTTCATTCAATGTCGCTTCTAGACGCATAGCTGCCCTTCGCCGGCGCCTGAACAAATTCAAGGAAATGACGAAAGCTGACTTACATTTTTCCCGTAAGCCGCCGTTCGCGGCGGGCAAGAAAACCTCGGGACCGGACATTCAACGGCGACAATCTATTCCGCCGACCTGCCTTCACCTGTGGGGCGTAACCCGACACTGATTAGTGACCGGTTCCAGGTAAGCCAGCTTCAAGATTTTCGAGACTGACCCGCGGCCGATTGTGTCGGGCGCTAACGCCCATTCTGGGAGTCCGCACTTGTGCACAGGTATTTTGGTGTGATACGCTGTTGTTCGGGTTGAAAAGCCGAGCACAAAGTCTTACGAAAGAGAAGCAAAGGAAGATTTGAATGAGTACAGCTAACCGACCCATAGTTACTCGCGTCCTTGTCAATTGGGTGCTATTGGTTCTGTCCATGCTGAGTGTTCAAGCTTGGGCCGCAACGCCGATGGTCTCGGCGGGAACTTCTCACTCCTGCGCCGTGCTCAGCGGCGGTGCCGTGCAGTGTTGGGGGTATAACAACTACGGCCAGTTGGGCAATGGCAGCACAACCAACAGCAGCAGCCCGGTGAGCGTGAGCGGCATCACCAACGCCACCTCGGTCTCGGTTGGCCAGTTCCATAGCTGCGCCATACTCGCCAGCGGCGCTGTGCAGTGCTGGGGATATAACGGCTACGGCGAGCTTGGCAATGGCAGCGGGGCCAGCAGCAGCAGCCCTGTGAGCGTGAGCGGCATCACCAACGCCACCTCGGTCTCGGCTGGCCAGTTCCAGAGCTGCGCTGCGCTCAGCAGCGGCGCTGTGCAGTGCTGGGGATATAACAACTACGGCCAGCTAGGCAATGGAAGCACAACCAACAGCAACAGCCCGGTGAGCGTGAACGGCATCACCACCGCCACGTCGATCTCGGCTGGTCCGTACCACAGCTGCGCCGTGCTCAGCAGCGGCGCTGTGCAGTGCTGGGGATATAACGGCAACGGCCAGCTAGGCAATCGCAGCACAACCAACAGCAGCAGCCCGGTGAGCGTGAGCGGCATTACCAACGCCACCTCGGTTTCGGCGGGTAGTTCTCACTCCTGCGCCGTGCTCAGCAGCGGCGCTGTGCAGTGCT
>CAZMXB010000112.1:0-15069 GCA_964569855.1 uncultured Rhodoferax sp. | reverse complement strand
CTGATTTGCAGCCCATGCAAACCCGACACTTTGACGGCCTTGCAGCTATGGCGGCCTGATTTAGAAAATTCGGACGCATAATTTTCAAAACTGATAACCCCCTGCGGATCTTCGGATTCGCAGGGGGTTATTCTTTTGGTGCTTCGCTTGAAAATTGTCCTGCGGCTCCCGATTCCAGTCGACGCCGGTAACAAGAAATATCGTCCCCTCTCTAATTGCTGAACCCAAGCTCCACAAATTCACGCAAGTGGGCCAAATTCGCCCAGCGAATTCTGCCGAGTTCAGTGGACGTCGGGGACTTGGGCCGACGCCGTATTGCCTGACGCACCGTTGGGCATGGCAAACATGAGGGTTGACCAATAGGCAGGACCAACTCTCCAAACAAATCAACGCCTTACCCATGAGCGTAACACTCGACTGAAACATTTCGATGATCCCGCATTGCTATTGGCAGACACTTGTGGCGAAGTTTTTGTTCTGCGGTGAAAGCCACATATCCAATGCCTACATCATCGACACGGACCATTTGTCACTGAGTCACTTTTTTGGTTTAGTCTTATGCGTATGAATGTACTGCACCAACTGTGCCAGTTCAGTGCGCCCCTCGTCAGTGGCAAAGTACCTTTTGCCCTCGTCTGTGTAATGACGTTCCAAGTTGGCGTCTAGCTGTCCGTCGTCGAGTTCTTTCAGGCCGGCGGCAACGTAATATGGAAGTAGTTGCCCCTTGCAATAGCGACACGGCAGACCGTTAGTCCCGGGTTTGTGTATTTCGATCAAAATCACACCGGTTTTTTGCCGCACCCAGGTCCGTACCGCACTGGTGGTCTGCGGCTTAACACTTGCACCTTTAACGCGCAGCCCCGGCCCCTCATTGCTGCCTCGCACTGCGGCGGCAATTTCGGCTGGGGTGTATAGCTCTTGAATTGTCACACCATGGTTGCGCAATTTGTCTTTCAAATCCGCTATCAGGGTTGTGCGCTCTTCGCGAAGCTTTTGCTTGGCCCTTGAGAGTAGGGCCAACTCCGCAAACTCATCATCGGTCATCTGGCCCTGTACGGCCTTGGCACCTAACTCGCGTAGCCGTGCATCATTTTCAATCATGCTGCAATTAACCTTAAATGTGGTTTTACCTGGTGGGTCTTGATGTAAACCATTAGCCGGGCCAGCTCGACCTTCCCATCGATCGTACCAAAGTACTCCCGGCCCAGCGCCGTGTAGTGGCGAGCAAGATTTGTTTCAAGATCTCCATCATCCATCTCTTTCAATGCTTTTGACACATAGGCAGGGAGTTTCTGACCTTTGCAATAGCGGCAGGCATTTCCCCGCCGACCATGCTTTTCTATCTCAATCAACACGGGCCCATCTTTTTGTAGAAATCGTAAACTTTTATTTAAGCTTGAAAGGTGTGACCTTTGTCTTCCCCAGGTTTCAATGAAAGACTTTTCCCCATTCACTTGAAAGGCAGCTGTAGCAATCTCGGACGACGTAAACATATCCTGAATAGTGATGCCATTGTTTTCAATGGTTTCCCTATAGTTCGATATCAGATTAGTGCGCTCTATTTTAGTCTTTTGTTTGGCCTTTGAGAGTTGCATCAATTCTGTAAACTCTTCATCGGTAATAACACCATCAATGGCCTTTGAGCTTAAATTACGCAACCGTGTTTCGTCTTCAAACATATCTGTAAATCTATCTGGACTTGAATTGGTAAAAAAGAAAGTTGTCGAAATAGATTTCTCCAGACCTGAGCGTTGAATGATGCCGAGCAATGGCGGGATGGGCAATCCCTTTATTTTAGTATGTATTGGTATTGTCGAAGAGTGCTTTTACACCCTTAAAATCTGCGCGCGTTCGACATGAACGCTACAACACAGCCCTATGGAGCACGCATTTAGAGGGCCGATGCCAATTGGCTCTGTCGATCTTCGACACCCAAGACAAAGGCCACTTTCACAGGCATGAGAAAGTGCTTATGTTTCAAGGGCTTACATGCCATCCGATTCCAAGAGGCAAACGGATGTCGAATGTGCGTCTTCGACAGGTACTGACAGTGAAGGTAAGTCGTTGAATTGAAAAGGACTCCTTTAATTTCACCTGGTAGGCGATTTTTAAAAGTCCTTTAAAAACAAGGCTTTACATAAGACTGATTGTATACAACACATTGTACAAAAGCCCTGCTATGTAGTATTACTACATAGCAGGGATTCACACACCTAGCTGGAAACTAATTCCAAACAGAGCAAGTTTTTGATTCTCGACCTACAAAGCCGACAGCGCCGTCATCCCAAAGATAGACACCACACTCACCACTTGGTTGCTGGCGGACATGCACACCATCAGACTTGCTCTCGATACGGTCATAAACCGCTCCAAAGAGCGCTGCGGTGAGGCTATCGTCGTGAAGAACTGTACCTGTCAAAGTGTCCTTGAAAAGGAACTTCGTGAAGTACTTACCGCCTTGGCGGTAATGTGCGGACACGAGAGCACGCGTGCGATCTGCCACCGCAAATGACGTATTTGTCATCTTGATGTCAGTGTCGAACAGGAGCACATCACCATTCCCCATCGCTGTGATGAATCCCGCATCCGTCACTTTCGTGATAGACGCAGCAAGCTCAACTGCCGGCACTGCCTTCTGCACATCCTTCGGATAGATGCACGCGTCTTTCGACACATGCTTCACCATTGGGAATGCGCAGGAGAACGGAGCGGATGCTGTGGTAAAACTGATGCTCAGCTTCACACATTTGCCGAGGCCGTTCTTCACGCAGTCGGACACGAAGTTAAAGACTTGTGCATACGGCAGAGTAGCTGTAGGCACAAACTTGAACGACTTGCCGTCTGGCAGAAGAGTTGTAACACCTGGGTAGGTGATGGTTCCGGATGTCAGCTTGACGTCAGCGTTTGATTGCGCAGCGAGCATCGAAGTTGTTGCAACAACGATACCGTTTGCGGCGATCGATACTGGCGAAGCGGAGGTGTCACCGTTTGCCGGCGTAGTCGATGTAACAACCAGGGCTGGGCACTGAGCAATTGCTGCGTCGAGCGCTGCGGACTGCGTGGTGCTTGTTCCTGATTTGCTTTCACCGGATGGGCAGACGATCGTTTCAGTAAATGTTGTTGGCGTTGGTGTCGGGGTTACCGACGATCCGCCTCCACCTCCCCCGCCGCAAGCGACGAGAAAAAGTGAAAACAGAAAGACGATGAGAACGGCCACGAGGTGACCGCGATTGTGCATGAAATTCTTCATGGCGATTCTCCTAAAAATAAACAATGAAAAAGGACGACTTCTAGTTGCACCCTGCTCTTTACATAAGACTGATTGTATACAACACATTGTACAATGTGGTTTATTTATAAACTTCAAAAATATATTTTGATTGTTTAATAGAACAGACCCTTTCTGTGTAATTAATTTGCTTGGGTTGATGATTTCTTTGGCGAATTGGTGACCATTGCATACAATTCTTGATCCCAGTCAATTTCGTCCAGTTTCAAACTAGCAATCTTGATTTCGGTATTTGCACCCAATTGGCTCTTGGCGCTAATGGACATGAAAGGGCTGGCACTCCGGGTTGAACGTTTGCCTTTGCCCAACGACACCGGCTTGCGCGCTGCACCACCACCAAATGCGCGCTGCAGCTTCTTGATCACAGGGTCCATGTTGATCTTCTTCTGCCACTCTCGCATCTTGCTGGTTACGTCCTCTGCGTTAGTTGGCAATGGCAGATTCACTGCGTTTTTAAGCTGGTCGGTATTTTTCAGTCTGTGCCAAACCGCCATGAACTCTGCGATGTCAATCTCTGTCCGCTTGGTCTCCCGGCAAGCCCAAAGCACGATGTAAAGAAATATCAGGGGGTAGGAGTGCGCACCAGCTGCTAGCCGCTGGTCTTTGAATCGAAGGTTCACTTGCCCGCGGGACGCCGTTAGGCGCAAGATGGGTGGCTGTGCCTCATAAGGCTCCAGATCGCCGATCACGCCCACTGTGGTCCGCACAAACTTCATATGGAGTTGCTCTGGCAACGACATGATCCATTCCTTGAAGGCGGGATGCACCATAAAGTAGTCTTTGTTGACGGAGCTGGATTCTTCTTGGCCATGAATTTCGTCAAATGAAAAGCTCTGTTGGTAGTAGTGCCTGTGCCTTTGCGGTTGTGGATCGGCGACGCCAAGTAGTCCGTGGCGCACAAAGAACTTGATAATCTTTGGACCTTCACTGCCATACAGGGCTGCAATTTCGCCGATGCTTTTGGCATTCATGGCCTCTTTATCCAGCTGCGTTGCAAAGCTGCCATGCAAGCTGTCATCCCATCCCAAGAAAGAATGGCGTATGGCATCTTTGATGTTTTGGCAGGCGCACGCATTGACTGCCACTCTGACCGTGTCCCGAGTCTTGGCGCCATTGATTCCATGGATGCTGCCACCAATGGCGACAACTTCCCTGGGCACCTGCCGGGTATGGCGCAATATCGAAACAAAAACGTCTTCCTCATATGGGTGGCCATCCAGGGTGCTGCGGTTGTCGTGCACTACTGTTTTAAACCCACATAGTGCGTGAATGGGCTTGACACCGTCACGGCGGGCTTGTGCAAAGAGTTCTGGGTCGGCCTGGCGGATCTTGTCGTTGAGAATCGCCTCCAGTTGATCGGGGGTGTATTGCAGGGACATCGCGAGTCCCATGGCCAGGGATACGTCGCGGTGATCGTGGCCAGAGCCAAACGCCTCGCTGCGGACCGATGCGTAGATATTCAACACGCCGCTCCAGATGGTGTTTTTTGAAAGCTTCCACATTGCGATCAGGAGGCCTTGCTGAATATTGCGCCATACGATCGGTTGGTTGAGTTCCACCAACTCATCGGGCGCATCCAGGTACATGGCGATGTGGGTTTTCTTCAGCTTTCCAAGACGAGAGTGGATTGCCATGGCCCAATCGCTGTTTGCCCTGAACAGGCCAGCGTTGAGTTTTTCCATGCCCTCATGGAGTTCATCCTGTTGTATACGATCCAGAACGCGGCCCATGAAGATAGCGAGCATGGTGGGCAGGTTGGCATCCGTCGGCGCATCGTCGTGCTGCGGGTGTTCAACTTGGTCCAGTGCGTCAATGCTGCCAAACCACTCGGCGTATTCTTTCCTGGCGCCCGACTTTGCGCCCGTAATCCAGACCAGCAAACCCAGTATCGACAACTGCCAAACAAGAAGCCAGGCGTCAACGGACTCTTTACTCTGCAGCCAGCGCGGTATGACTGCATGCAAACCGCTCAGTGAGTCAATCGTTTTGCGTTGTCGCCCCGCCTGGGGGTAAAAGATCGTGCGCCCAGCGACGTCACTGTCGCGGTGGTTTCGGCTGCGAACCCGGAGCAGATGGCTCTTGCCAAATCCCTTGCGCCCACGTAGGACGCACACGCCGCGGTCCTCCCAGTCTTTTGCCGTGTTGCCGATACCGCAGAAGGATTGGACGGCGGCGCCACCATGTGCGGGCAACAACGCCAACACATGATCACTCCAGTTTGCCGCGTCCAGGGCAAAGAACTTTTCTACACCCATCCCACCCTCCTGTGATCAGCACCAATGCGGCACCAACGTGGCACACCCGGGGTACTAACGCAGCAGCTTTGAGCACCAATTCCGCTTCAGACAGCCGTTGCGCAGCACTACGGTTAACGGTTGAAATTTGCGTGAGGGCTGGGTGATTTCTCGGCAAAAAAGCTGGTGAAAGGCCCATCCCGCAGTTCTTCCAATCAGTTCTGACATTCAACCACGAATGGCTGTCAGTTCAACAGGAGTTAGATCATGGTCCGTTGCTTTTTATCAGGCGTCGAGTTTGAACTGAAGAATGGCCGGGTACTCAACCGCCGTGCCGCTCGTGACCTCCTCGATGCGTTGCGGGACAGGGTTGCCGGTTTGCAGCGCATCGTCATACAGACGGCACCCATGGACGAAACAGTGGAGGAAAAGTTTTGGCCAGGCTCCCCACGGTTTCAAGCGGCGCCCAAACGGCACCGGTTGGTCTGCAAAGCAGTTGCTGACGCCATGGCCGCAGGGTTTCCTGAAATTGAGCTTTTTGTCTCGTGGGAGCAATACGTCACCCAGTCCAAAAAAACGGTGGTGCAAGCTTTTCGCGAGCACCCCACGCTGGGCGCAGCCGCAAAGGGGGTCGATGACGACGCCCTGCTGTATGCGGGCAAAAAGGGTCGCAGGGTGCTGCAGTTGCTGGATAGTGGCCGTACCCTTTCTGCAAACACGCGCCAGGCCATTGGCATGGGGTCGACAACCCGTCTGCCGCTAACCGCCAAGGCTATTGTTGAACTGATTTGCAAAACGGCCGCGGAAGCTGGCGCCCCCGCCACTGTTGGCCTGACAGTGACCCAGCTCGGCGAGATTCGCACTCTGCCGCGCGTGGTGCAAATGGTCACCAAACCGAAGCAGTCCGCGCAAAGCGGCGCTGGCGTGTCATGAAAGCGCCGTCAAAGAGCCTGCCAGGGTTTCCGCGGCCACTGCTGATTGCGGGGCGGGTGATTAACGCAGCCGATATAGCGCTGCGTCGTTTGAGTCGCGCCAAACAGAAAGACCAGGCGCTGATTGTTGTGGATTACCTGGGTCAGCTCGCTACCAACCTGAGCAATAGCAACAAGGGCAACATGCCCAAGTCGCCTATGTTGATGTGCGATGTTGCCAATCGCCGCAGAGCCACAGCGCTGTTTCGTTTCGCCCAATCCGTGGGGATGAAACCTGCACTGAGTGGGTTCTTCGAGCGACTCGCCCGCCACATGGTCGTGCCGGTGTCGTCTGCCACGATTGAAGTGGTTGTGGACTTGGCGTATCGCATGGCGGAACAGGGGACGGTCGGTCTGGTTGCGATCGTCAACAGTTTGCAGCGCCCCGAGTCAACCCACTGGCTGCGCCGCGACCAAGCTACTGCTGCGGAATTGGCCCAGCTGATTGAGTTGCTGATCTGGGCGCTGCGCTTTCCAAGCGTCTGGGCCTTGTCCGAAGGCAATAATGCGCCGCGCTTGGACCGTCACCTGACGATGGGCAGCACGATCTGGATTGAACTGCAGGCGCAGCACTTTGAGCGCATCGAGCATTTGATTGCCGGTTGGATGGTGGACGCAGCACTCACGGATGTGCTGCTCTCCGACAAGCCAGCAAAAGCCAATGGTGACGCCAAGAGTTCGCCGCTGGTCCTGTATGGCTATCCTGCCTCGTGCCCCCAGTCGTTCACCGCCGACCTGCCGTTGGTGAAGCATGTAGGGTTGTTTCCCCTCAGCAGCGAACAGGCGTTGCCAGAAGCCGCAAAGCCATGGCTGGCCGCGTGTGCCGATGTCTGGGTTGCTGGTGACATTGGCGAGCTTCCTGCGGGTAGCAAGACCGTGTGGCTGAGCGAAGCAGAGCGCATTCGCCTGAAGAGTTTGAAGCCGGGTGAGGTGTGGGTCCGCAACGGGGTGGACCTCAAGGCCGTTACCACCATGGCGCGTTTGGCAGAACCAGAAATGCCATTGGCGGAAATTATCCGGATTGATGCATACAAGCGGTTGCGCGCTACGCCAGTCAAGCAGTTTTCCAGTGCTGTGACCGATAAGAGTGCCCAGTTGCCCCTCCACGCTGATCTGTACCCCAAGCTTTGCACCCGCGAGGCGCTGTACTCTGGCTGGCTTCGCGTCAAGACCCGCAATCGCCACTCCTATGGTTTTGACCAGATCACCATTGAGCAATTTGGCACGACGGTGGATGTTGAAATTGACCAGCTGGTGGCCGAACTGAAAGAGGGGCGCTATCACTGCAGACCGTTGCTCACGGTGCGCATTCCCAAAGCCGACGGTGGCCTGCGGGCGCTTAAAGTGGCCAGTGTCCGTGACCGCGTGGTTCAGGCCGCATGCCTGGCACTGATCGAGCCACTGTTTGAGGTCTTATTCAGTCCAGGAAGTTTTGCGTACCGGCCAGGGCGCGGTGCTCATCACGCGCTGGCCATGGCGCGCTCGATCATTCGAAGCGGTCGGCACTGGATTGTCATCGCAGACATCGCGAAGTGCTTCGACACGGTAGATCACGAGATTCTCATGAGGCTGGTCGGCGACGTGATTGGTGACCGAGAGATGCTGAACCTCATTCACCATTGGCTGGTGACCGATGTCATTGACTTTTTGGACGTTACGCCATCGGAGATGGGGGTGGCGCAAGGTGAAGCCATTTCACCTTTGCTTGCCAACATCTATCTGAACACCTTGGACAAGGAATTTGAGCGCAACGGCATCCCATTTGTGCGGTATGCCGACGATTACGTGGTGCTGTGCGACACGGAGGCAGGCGCACAGGGTGCATTGCGTCTCATGACGGAGTTTCTGGAGGGAGTGCTCCGCATGTCGCTGAAGCCTGCCAAGACGCACTACTGCCACGTGGACAAGGGAATTGGTTTTTTGGGCTTCCATATTGGAATGGCTGACGTGTGCATTCCGCAGGACCGGCTGACCTTGACCAAACAGAAGCTGGAAAACCTGGTCGACACCATTGGCAGCGTGAGCACACCAGCCATGGACAAGCACGCAGCATTGCTCAAACTCAATGCACTCACTCGCGGCTTTCGCAACTACTTCTCGGTGGACAACGCGCCCACCATCCGCGTTCAGTTCGTTGCACTGGACGCGGACATGGAAGAATTTGCTGCACATCGAATTGGCGGCATGGAGTCCGCATGGCTCGCGCGCGAAAAATTCGCGCCAGATGTCCCAGACACCAATCGGCAGCAACGCACTGTCGCCGAAGTCGCCGCGTTGACTGGCACCTACCCCGTGGACCGGGTCCGCTATCCAGTGCCGTTGGGCGCAATCGAGGCGACACGGGCAGCACCTGCGCAAGGGGTTTCACCCGAATCAGTCTTACTGAAGACCAGCGGAAATCAGCCGCCGGAGCTCGACGTCTTGTCGGTGGATGGGCGTTTGCATGTGATGACTAACGGGTGCTACGTGACTGTCAGCTCCGACCATGTGGTTGTCAGGAAGCGCAAGTCGGAGGTCTTTCGCATGCCTATTGCCGACATCACCATGGTCTACCTTGAGGGCAGGGGCATTGCGTTCTCCGCCGATCTGACCATGCGCCTGTGCGAAAGCGACGTACCGGTGGTCTTCACGCCTTTGATTGGACCACCAGCTGCGATTGCGCAACCGGTGCAAAGCTTGCGTGCCAATGTCCGTCAACAGCAGGCCATTCGCCGCAACGATCCTGACATTGTTCGCATTGGGGGTGACATGCTGGCCGCCAAGGTTGGCAACTCGGCATCGGTTCTTAAATATTTTGCGCGGTCCCGCAAGGGTAAAGACGGTGATACGTACTGCGCGTTGACCAGTAGCGCGGATGAAATTCGCGTGATTGCGGAATCACTCGATGGCTTTGACCCGTCTGCCGCAGGCGCGCGTGCGACGGCCATGGGTCATGAGGGGCGGGCTGCTGCGAAATATTGGGGCGCGTGCGCGCGACTGATTCCCAAGGAGCTTGCCTTTCCGGGTCGCCACACTCGTCATGCCGTCGATGCTATGAACTCAGCAATCAACTATGTCTACGGCATGCTTTACGGCGAGGTTTGGCGCGCGATCGTGCGTGCCGGGCTTGACCCCTACTTTGGCGTGATGCACGGAACACAACGTGACCAAGGAAGTCTTGTCTTCGATCTCATCGAAGAATACAGGGCACCCTTCGGCGACAGGGTCGTACTCGGCCTATTGGGCCGTGGGTTCGAACTCTTGCTCGACAAAGATGGCCGTATCAAGGCGTCATGTCGCCAAACGTTGGTACGTACCTTCCACAAGTTGTGGTTGCGAGAGCTGCGTTGGCGGGGAAAGATGCGCACCCCTGGGCAGATCCTGGATGAGCAGGCCAACAGCCTCAAAAACGCATTTCTTGGGAAGGGTGAATACCAGCCGTTTAGGTTTCGCTGGTAGTCAATGTGGGAGGTCGCCGCGATGAAAGCCCATTCAAAACTGTTGCCGTCCAAATGGATGCGTTGTCTATTCTTTGTGATGCTGAGTTTAGCTTGCCTGCCTGCATGGTCTACCTGCTGGCGGGTTGATTGGATGGTGGAACGGGCAAGGCAGATCGCACAGCAACATTTTCCAGGCCTGCTGGGTTTCATGCCAGATGTTTTCGTTTGCGAAGCCTTTGATTTTCCGAATCGGGCTATTGGGGGGCGCTTCAGTAGTGGTCGATCGCCGGTCATCGAGATTCCGGAGTACAGCCTCCATGGAGATCTGAACAATATCCTGGCCCATGAGCTGGGTCACGCCGAGGCAAACCGCCTTGGTGTGGACGACCATTCGCTGGACGGCCACGGCGTTGGTTGGATGCGGGTCATGATCCAAGCCGGTCTCGAACACGAGGCGCAGCGTGTGGTTGGCTATTTGCCAGCCGCAGCGCAGGCGTTGTACGCCGCCAGGCAACAAGTCACTGGTCAGACTGCCCAGCAAGGGCCGCCGGATAGCCCGAATGGCTATGTGCAGTGCTACATCCAAAGGCAGTTTTGGGTGTTTGACGGTCGGACCAAGCGACTGATAACCCAGTTGGTGCCGGTATGGTGTGCCCGTTAGCGCTTGGTGAGAATTTGGCTCCCGCCATCTTCGACTTCCCAGTCCCCCAGTTGACAAGGGTTCTTGTCTGGCCGAAAAGCGATGTCAATCGGGGCGGCAAGCCTTTGACGGTGTTGCGCTGCCTTGCGGTCAGTGCCGACCGGCGCTTTGCAGCGCAAATTGACGAAATCTACTTTGATGTCGATTTCACCGACCCCTTGCGTTTTTGGCGCCGCCTGAATGAGCAGCTGGAACACCAAAGGGCACGTTTTGTATTGCGGGAAGATGAGTGGTCTCTCCGATCGCCACCAGACTGCTTCGCAACCTGGAGCAACACAGCAACCTGGCTGGAAGGCCTGCGCGGCGATCCCATACACCCGTGGGCAAGGGCGCAGGCCAAGCAATCCGTGGGATGCACCGGGTTCAACGCGCAAGAAATGATGGCCGCAGAAGCCCAAGCGCAATGCCACCTGGAACAGCAATTCGCCAGCGGTATTCGCCATGTGGTGAACAGTCTGGTGCCGGACATTGCAGCACTCATGTCCGAACGACCGCAGTTGCGGATGAGCGTTGTGGAGCGGCTTTTTGGCTTGGCCAAGCAAGCTTTTCATCCCGGGGCTGTCCGTTTTGCCATGCAGGCGTTGAGAACGGAAGCTCTGGCGCTACTCGATCTGGCAGTCGCTGCGCCGGTAGGACCTGAAGGGGCGACGGTGTTGGCGGCAATTTTGTCTGGGTCCAGCTTGCCCTATGCGCTGCAGTCACTGGGTATATCCAAAGGCGCCCATCGGCGTACCATTCGTGGCGCAATGCCTGAGCCGTGCAATGGCTTTCGTGGCAACGGACTTAGCGACGTTCCGCTTTCCGGTCGCAATTGGCTCGTTGTCCTTGCCCTGCTGCAGCAACTTCCGTTTCAGCGATGGCCCAGCAAAAGAGAAGAGTGGGGGGAGTTCGTCACCACAGTGGTGTTGTTTCACGAAGCACCCATTGGGCGCACAGTCATGGAACAACTTTTGCGCTGGTGTTCGGCCTGCCGGTTTTGCGATTGCGGTATGCGAATAGCGCTGCTGATGGACGAAGTCCAGGCGTTAACGCTGGCAGCACATCACCTCCATAACTGGAACTTATGCCTTGACGATGCTTACCGGATCGCACTTGGCATGGCACCCATAGTGGAGTCCATGGGCGACCCATTGGACCAAATCGAACGTCGATTAAACCCGCAGGATGTCGATCAAACGGTAGTCGAACTAGCGCGCTTCACCGGGCTGCCGCTCGAAGCCGCGGTTGCAAAAGCGTTCACGGTTCATCCCGGAGTGCCGAAATCGTTTAAACAGGACCCACACATCGAGATTCAGCCATTGGTCCAACTGCGCGACGTTATTGACCATGGCCTGTCGTCTGGCACTTGCCTGCACGATGAGACTATTGCTCTACGATATGCGGCAAGCGGCGTTGCCTTCTATGCCGCGATAGATGCGAGCAAAGACCCCATTGGAACCATTGCACTCGCATTGGACGACGATGGAGGTCGGCAATGGGTCACTGTCAATCAGGTGACTGGTTTGTGCAACCATCAGGCCACGCCCCTGTTATTCAAGTTGGCGCATCGTTTTGCAAAGAGCTTTGCGACTGAGTCGCTTGGTACTTGGCAGTCTTTTGCAAATCAAGCTGAATATTTCCGGCTGATGGCCGGGGCGGACTAGACCGCAGGGGGCGGTCGTTTTTTGGATTTGCGTCGTGAAGATGATATTTCCGCACGAAGAACGTGTGGCACGGGTACAGCGCCTATAGGGTGAGAACCTGGCTCGCGTGCTTGAGATATTCAGGGTGTTCTACAACTACTGCAGAGTGGGGGATGACAAGCAGACACCGACCATGCGGCTAGGGCTCGCCAAGTCCCCGATTGAACTTGCGGGCATTCTTTATTTTCAGGGTTGAATGTGCTTGCGATATAGGCAAATACCGATGATAGAAAGTGGCTGACGACTTGCGGACGCATGAGCGCAGTCGTTCTAGAATTCACACGCAACGACCAAAGCACAGGTAAGGGAGCATGCGATGTTTGAATGGCTTAAGAAGAAGCTGCAACCCACGGCACCACAACCCGCCAATGTCCCCGCTCCAGCACGGCAACAGGCGACGTTTACTGTCTCCATCACAGGACCTGGCGGGCGCGGTACTCCTGTGAACATCGCTGACGCTGAAGTCCAGGAGCGCATCAAGGCGCATGAGTTTGTGCTGGGAACGGACCCGGCACCATTGAAGACATCGGAGCAGTGGTGGGAAGAAGAAGCTCAGAAACGCCGGCTGCGCGAAGGTTCAGACAAAGCATACGCGTGGCTGCACCCGTTCGTTCCGCGTGAGTTTGCCAAGCTGGAAACCTTGCATAAGACGATGCAATGGGGCCCGCATGGAGCGACAGGGCTCGCCAAGGAGCTGCGTGCACTGGTACGGGAAAAGCGCAAGGCGAAGGAGCCCCATACGGACTTGCTCAAGGCGCTGTATGGCGCTTGTGTGATGGCAGACCTTTGCGCCTCGCTTGCTTTTGAAGGCACACAGCCTCACTACATGGCCCGGTTCGTCAGTCTCGACGAGTTGTCCGAAGCCCAATGTAACTACGCCATCCTGGGATACCAATGCATTGAGTCCCTGGGAAAGACCGATGCCAAGTGGCTTGTGGACGCATTCGGCGAACCTGCTGAGCACCAATCTTTTGATGCCGCATATCCGCATGTGCGTCGCAACGCAGTAGCCCGATACTGCTGGGCGCAGGTCAGGAGCTCTGGACGATTGCGTGATGCGTCAGCGGAACCAAAGTCAGTCATGCAGGCGTGGCTTTATGAGTTAGCCAAGCGCAACATCGGATATCACAAAGAGTGGGAAGTGCGCAACGCCGCGCGAACGGCTCAGTTGAAGGAGCAGGTCGCCGGTGTCGAGGCGTCTTGGGCCGCCACACAGGAGCAGTTTGTTGTCGCAGACTTGGAGACCACAGGGCTGAGCGCTGGCATTGATGAGATTTTGGAATTCGCCGCGGTGCTCGTGGAACCGACTGGCGCCGTAGTTGCGGAGTTCTCAGCGCTAGTGCGCGCTACCAACCCGGTGCCCCCGTTCATCACGAAGCTCACGGGCATCTCGCAATCCGTTATCGACCGCGAGGGTCGGCCTCTGGCAGAGGCCCTCGGACAGTTCCTTGATTTCGTGGGAAAGCATCCCGTGTTCTTCCATAACGCGCCGTTTGATGCCGGGTTCCTTAAGCAGGCATGCTCTCAGACAAGGAGAAAGTTCAGCAACCCGGTCCACGATACTTTGCCGATGGCTCGTATGGCCTGGCCGGGGTTGGGCAGCTACAAGCTGAGTGTGCTAGCTGAGCATGTTGGCGCACCAAAGCCAACGCACAGAGGGCTTGCCGACGTTAAGGCAACGCTGGCAGTGATGATGGCCGCCCGTGGCAAGACGTAGCGCCGAACGTCGAAGTTCGAGCCTAACTCGTCAGCACTTTAAGCCAACGGCTAGGGAGGGAAATGAAAGATCCTGGATATTTGCCAAAGGCAACGGCAATGTATTCCAAGCCCACGTTTTACCTTTAGTTTCCGTTGGCAAAACCAGCTTCGACAAATCCCCTCAATTGCGCCAGGTCAGTCTTTGCATAAGCTGCGGTCGTTTGTACCGATGCGTGACCCAGCAGTGCCTGCGCCGCTGGCAACGGAACACGCTTATCCACCACCAACGTCCTGGCGTAGGCGTGACGCAACCAGTGAGGCGACACGGTGCGCAGCAATAGGCCACCCTGCTGATCGCTCTGGTCAATTTCGCTGGCCACCGTCAGCAACACGGCTTTAATTTCATCGTAGAGTCCGCGCGCCCCAAGGTAGCCCGCCTTTTCTCCATGGATGATCGGGATTTGCTCAAGGGCATCGGGCTGTTCTGAGAGGCCCCGCGCTAGTCGATAGCGGAGCAGCACGTGTGAGCAAATGGTGGGGAGTGGAATTTGACGAATCTTTTTGCCCTTGCCAATCACGGTCAGGGTGATGGCGCCAACTTTGTCGTACTCAAAGCGTGGCAAGGCCTCTGATGGATTCCACGCAAGCTCGGCTAAGCGCGCCCCGCTAAACCGAAACAGTTGCCAGACTGCACAGCGGCGTAAGGTATTGATGTCGGCCGCTTGAAACGGCTGCGACGTATGGATGCACCGATCCACCCACGCATCGCAAAGTGCCAAAAGCTCCGCGCTCACAATCCGCGTTGGCGCAAACCCGGCTTGCGCCCGGGAGCCGCCGGTAAGGCCTGCCGCGGGGTTGCCCTGTAAATACCCGGTGTCGTGCCAATAGCGGTAAAGACTTGCCACTACGGCCAGCGCTCGCGCCTGCGACGTCTCTGAGATGGATGCCTTTGGTGCCGGCGCTTGCGGGCCCGCCGATCTGCCGCCAGGCCGCATTTTCTGCAGGTGCGACTTGTATTTCTGCAAGTCCAGCCGTGTCAGATCCGACAGCGGCCCCAGATCCTGTGCTTGGCACCA
>CAZMXB010000111.1:5579-15102 GCA_964569855.1 uncultured Rhodoferax sp. | reverse complement strand
GTCTATGGCCAGTACCGTGACCTGTTTGGCCGCCAGTTGCTGCATGAGTTCAGGGTTCTGGGCTGGCCAGATAAAGCTGATCAAGGTGCTGCCTGCGCGCATCATCCCGACTTCTTCGGCGCTAGGTCCGCGCACCTTGAAAACGATATCGGACTCCGCCCACAAGGCTTGTGCTCCGGTTACAACCTGTGCCCCGACTGCCCGGTAACTGTCGTCGCTGAAGTTGGCGAACTCACCGGCACCCGATTCAACGGACACATTGAAGCCCAGCTTTATCAGCTTCTCAACCACCTCCGGGACTGTCGCGACCCGTTTTTCCCCAGGGAAAATCTCGCGCGGAACGCCTATGCGTTGTACCGTTCCTGTAGTTACACCAGTTTGCATGCAGCGACTCCTCAACAAAGTTACGTCAACCGACCACGGGCTTCGCATCACCCGGCAAGCCAGCTGTGCGTAAGCCACCGGAAAGCTTAACTGAAAATTTCCGACTGCGGCCTGCAATTCCCATGATGTACGTCAAACTGCACCAATGTGTTGTTGTGTCTTCCATAATTGGGATATGGACACACGCTGGAAACCAAATGTCACCGTCGCAGCTGTGATTGCGCAGAACGGTCGATTTCTCTTGGTAGAGGAGGAAACACCGGACGGCCTTCGTTTGAACAATCCGGCCGGACATCTGGACTGTGGCGAGTCACTGGAAAAGGCTTGTATTCGCGAAACCCTGGAAGAAACCGCCTACCACTTCCAGCCTACTGCGTTGATCGGGATTTATCTGTCCCGCCAATTCGACCACCAAGGGCAGGACATTACCTACCTTCGATTTGCATTTGCTGGTGAATTGGGAATCTTTGAGCCCGAACGCACACTGGACACTGGCATCGTGCGCACCCTTTGGCTAAGTGCCGATGAGATTCGGGCTAACGCAGCACGCCACCGCAGCCCCCTCGTGGTTCGATGCATGGAAGACTACCTTTCTGGACGGCGCTACCCGACGAACCTGATTCACACGGATTCCGGTGATATTGATTAGCCAGAGGTGCTACTTATTTGATAGCTGCTTACGCAATATATTCGAGGGCTGCAGGCCTTTATTGCATACAACATTTGGAAGAAGCACGAAGTCTCTAAAATCCAAGGATGAGTAAGCAACGCATAGTGGTAGGCCTTAGCGGTGGCGTCGATTCAGCAGTGACTGCGCACCTGTTGAAGAAGCAGGGCCATGAAGTTGTCGGCATCTTCATGAAAAACTGGGAGGACGATGACCAAACGGCCGGGTCATCTGAAGGTGGGCCCGGCTATTGCACATCGAATATTGACTTTGTGGATGCTGCAGCCGTCGCCGATGTGATCGGCATTGACATTGAGCACGTCAACTTTGCGGCGGAATACAAGGACCGTGTTTTTTCGGAGTTTCTGCGCGAATACCAGGCGGGTAGAACTCCCAATCCGGACATCTTGTGTAATGCTGAGATCAAGTTCAAGGCATTCATGGACCACGCTGGCCGTCTGGGTGCCGAAATGATCGCGACCGGTCACTACGCGCGAACCCGGCTGAATAAGGCCAATGGAAAACACGAACTCCTCAAGGGATTGGACCCAAGCAAGGACCAAAGTTACTTCTTGCACCGGCTCAATCAGGTCCAATTGTCTAGAACTCTCTTCCCCATTGGCGAACTGCACAAAAAGCAGGTGCGGCAAATTGCCGAGGACATCGGCCTTCCGAACGCAAAAAAGAAGGACTCCACCGGGATTTGCTTTATTGGCGAGCGCCCGTTCCGTGACTTTTTGAACCGCTACATCGCCAAAGCGCCTGGACCCGTACGCGACGAGAGGGGGCGTCGGGTGGGAGAACACGTGGGCTTGAGCTTCTACACATTGGGGCAACGACAGGGTTTGGGAATTGGTGGTGTGAAGGACAAGGGGGCACAAAAGGGTGGTGGAGACCATGCACCGTGGTTTGTAGCCCGCAAAGACGTCGATACCAACACCTTGTGGGTGGTGCAGGGACATAACCATCCATGGTTGCAGTCGTTGAGCCTGGTCGCGCAGAACGCCAGTTGGATCGCGGGAAATCCGCCAGCAACGTCATTGCTGGCTGCCAAAACCCGCTATCGCCAAAGCGACGCCGAGTGCTCCATGACCCGAGCCAGCACACTTCAGTTTGAGTTGAGCTTTAGTCAACCACAGTGGGCCGTGACACCGGGCCAATCGGCGGTGTTGTACGCCGGGGACGTTTGCTTGGGCGGGGGAGTGATTGCCTTTGGACATTAAGCACCAACCGCGAGTCTCAGGCTTGGTGCCCTTGGCATTGCAGCCCATCAACGAAAGCCATCCCGCAACCTAGGTCTGCGCGACAGTGTCTCCACATCGGTAATTTCGAGTGCTAAGATCATTGCAAACACTCCCATTTGCAATTCAAGCCGATTTAACTGTAGTAGATCAAACATGTTTCATGTTACGCGCGGTATCGACAGGACCATTCAATCGGTGTCTCGGCAAATGACGCCAGGTAGCGAAACGCTGGAAGAAGATAGCCCCGAAATTCAATGCTTCTTCAAAGACAGGAAAGAGCCTGAATTTGACGCCTCAGACGCTGACTTTGTCCGGGTTTTGGAAGACTTGATTGACACGCTCATCCTGAAAAATGTCCTGCACCACACTGAGCTGCCGGCCGCAGCCCAGCATAAGCTGCTGGTCAGAAAAGGGCTTCGCAGTCGTATCTCGGGTTCACTGAACTTGTTTGGTGAAGATGACCGCATTCTTTGACGGTATGCGTGATTGAGTCACCATTCAATGTCTACACCCGAACAAACGATTGATAGTCGGCTGGATACCCCCGGGGGCAGTTCCAGCCCGAACGCGCGACGCATCGGCGAGCAAAGTCTGCGATTCGATCCATTGTTGGACAGTGTTATCTCCATAGCCAACACATTCGGTATCACCACAACCTTCGAGGCCTTGTCGGCCGGGTTGCCGCTGGAGGGCAACCGCATCACGCCCGACCTGCTGCCCCGTGCAGCAGGTCGGGCCGGACTGACGGCGAAGCTCGCACGTCGAACCCTGGAAAATTTGCGCCCCGGGCTGTTGCCAGTGATTCTCCTGTTGAAAGAAAACCAGGCCTGTGTACTCCTGGAGTGGCTCTCCTCTGGCGAAGCCAGGGTCCGGTTTCCGGAGAACGGCGAGTCATCCGACGTGTTGACGCGGGACGAACTGGAAAGCCTTTATGCCGGAGTGGTCTGTTTTGTCAGGCCCATTTTTAAGTTTGATCCCCGTTCACCCGATACCGGGCAATTGAAATCACAACACTGGTTTTGGGGGGTTGTGTTTCAAAACTGGCGCCTGTACAGAGACAGCTTGTTAGCAGCGTTTCTCATCAACATTTTCGCGTTGAGCCTGCCGATGTTCAGCATGACGGTGTATGACCGTGTTGTTCCCAATCGGGCGGAAGAGACCTTGTGGGTGTTGGCGATTGGTGTGTTTTTGATGATGCTTTTTGACATGGTTTTGAGGGTACTTAGGTCTTATATTTTGGACACTGCAGGCAAACGTATTGATGTCACGCTTTCGGCACGGATCATGGAGCGAGTGCTGGGATTGGGCATGGCAGACCGGCCAACTTCAGTTGGTTCTTTCGCTGCCAACTTGCGTTCCTTCGAGTCTGTGCGGGAATTTGTTGCGTCGGCAACCATCACGACCCTAGTCGACATTCCGTTCGTCGTAGTGTTCTTTTTTGTGATTGCGTGGATATCCCCTTGGCTGGTACTACCACCGCTGTTTTGCATAGCAATATTGGTTTTGGCGTCGATGGTTGTGCAGCAGAAGATGCAGGAGCTTGTGGATGTGACTCAGCGGGCCACCTCGCAGCGCAACGCGACCTTGGTAGAAAGTCTGGTGGGCATTGAGACCATCAAATTCATGGTGGCGGAGAGCAGTTTCCAGCGCAAGTGGGAACATTCCACGGTGTTTCTGGCGCAAAACGGCACCAAGCTGAAATTGCTTTCTTCGTCGATCATGAGCTTGGTGCAGTTGTTGCAGCAATTTGTCTCCGTGCTGGTCGTCATCGTCGGCGTGTACCTGTTAATTGACAACAAAATCAGCATGGGTGGCATCATTGCAGCTTCCATGCTGGCAGGCAGAGCCATGGCCCCGTTTGGTCAGGTCGCAGGACTTCTGATGCAGTACCACAACGCAAAAAGTGGTTTGGCTTCCGTTGAGAAACATATGGAGACGCAACCTGAGCGCGCGGACACCTCGGCATTTCTGCACCGAAAAGGTTTCCAAGGGACCATTGAGTTCAAGAACGTGAGTTTCTCGTATCCCGGCCAACAACAGGCGGTATTACGAAACGTTTCGTTCAAAATTGAGGCTGGTGAAAAAGTTGCGTTTATTGGCCGGGTGGGATCTGGAAAGTCCACTATCCAGCGGTTGGTGCTGGGGCTGTACAAGCCAACCGAAGGCGCCATCCTCATTGACGGCATAGACCTTCGACAGATTGATCCTGCTGAACTGCGCAGAGCTGCAGGTTTTGTATCGCAGGACGTGAGTCTGTTTTACGGCTCCCTGAAGGACAACATCACGCTCGGGGCACCCTTTGCCGACGACCAGGAGATCATCAATGCTGCTGAGGTTGCCGGTGTGACTGAGTTCGCAAACCGCCATCCGCGGGGCTTTGACATGTTGATCGGTGAACGCGGAGAGTCTTTGTCCGGGGGGCAACGGCAGGCAGTCGGAATAGCACGCGCGGTGTTGAACGACTCCCCCATCTTGCTGCTGGACGAGCCCAGCAGTGCGATGGACCACCAAAGTGAGGACTTGTTGAAAACCCGATTGCAACGGTTCAGCATCGGAAAGACGGTCATCTTGGTAACTCATCGCACCTCACTGTTGGAGCTGATAGATCGGCTGATAGTGATCGACAACGGCAAAGTCATGGCTGACGGCCCGAAAGCGCAGGTTGTTGAAGCACTGCAGAGCGGTAGGGTAGGTAGGGCTGTTTGATGGAAACCAAAAAAAAACCATCCCAACGGGTCAAGCACGCTTGGCAAAGGTTTTACCTCCGCTGTTCAGTGGCCATGGACCGGGCGATGGGTGCACTGGCTGGAAAATATGACGAGTTGGACGCCGACTTCGACGCCAATGCCGACTGGGCAATCGCAGAGCAAACGCCGAAAGGGGCGCGGATTTTGGTTTGGCTCAGTGTTGGGGCCGTGTTGATATTGTTACTGTGGGCTAACTTTGCAGTCTTGGATGAGGTGACACGCGGCGAGGGGAAAGTCATCCCGTCCCGGCAGGTTCAGGTTCTGCAAAGCTTGGACGGAGGCATGGTGTCCGAAATACTGGTCAGGGAAGGTCAAACTGTAAAAATTGGCGATCTGATGCTCAAGGTCGATCCTACGCGCATGGTGTCATCACTACGTGAAAACCGATCACAATACCTTTCTTTGCTCGCCAAAGGCGCGCGCCTCAGGGCGCTGGCGGAGGGCTCACGGTTTATCCCACCGAGTGAGGTCACCGAGGAAGCCCCAGAAATAGCAGCGCAAGAACGCGCCTTGTACGAGTCCAGAAAAGCCGAACTGGATGCAACCCTGGGCGTAGCCAGGCAGCAGTCTTCGCAAAGATCCCAAGAATTAATATCTGTCAGGGCCAAACGTGAACAGGCTTCACAGAGTTTCAATTTAACCGCACGCGAATTGGAAATGACCCGCCCATTGGCGAAGTCGGGGGCCATATCGGATGTTGAACTGCTCCGATTGGAACGTGATGTCGCCCGATATAGGGGCGAACGGGACAGTGCAAACTCGGACATACCCCGATTGGAATCTGCCGTTGCCGAAGCGGGTCGCAAGATTCAGGAAATCGAGTTGACCTTTCGAAACATTGCCCGCTCGGAACTCAGCGAAACCAACGCCAAGCTCAATGCCTTGCTTGAAGGCAGTTCGGCGTTGGAGGACCGTGTAAAACAAACTGAGATTCGCTCCCCCGTGAACGGGACGATCAAGCAGCTCAAGGTCAATACCGTGGGCGGCGTTGTTCAGCCTGGCAGAGATTTGGTCGAAGTTGTCCCTTCTGACGATGCGCTACTACTGGAAGCACGGGTACTCCCGCGCGACATTGCGTTCTTGCATCCCGGGCAAAAGGCGCTGGTCAAATTCACCGCTTACGACTTTGCCACCTATGGTGGTCTGGAAGCGACTCTAGAGCACATCAGCGCAGACACCGTACTCGATGAAAAGGGAAATGCGTTTTTTTTGGTACGCGTAAGAACACTCTCAAGCAGCATTGGGGTCCAGAATTTCCCGATCATCCCGGGCATGGTGGCAGAAGTCGACATCCTTACGGGAAAGAAGTCCGTGCTTGCTTACTTGATGAGGCCGATTTTGAGGGCCAAGGCGAAAGCGTTGACCGAGCGATGAAGCGAACCCACACCACTTTGCTCGTTACCCACGACCCTGGGCTATTGGCACATTGGCAAAAAGCTTTTGGCAAAACCCAGCATGCCGGAATCAAAGAGATCGAAGCATTTTTTAAGGGCGCGCCTACACTGCCCTGTGTTGCCTGGATAGACACCGCGATCCCTGGGCGACCCGCCTGGACGTCAGAGGCTTGGATGCCAAAGCTTCAAAATGAACAAATCAGTATTGTTGCGGCAAGTTCCAACCCCCGTGATGACGAAGCCATGGAAGCATTGGATGCGGGTTGTGTTGCGTATTGCCATGCATTTTCTGATTTACCGACACTCCGGCAGGTGCGGGAGGTTGTGGAAGGGGGGCAGGTCTGGATTGGCAAGAGTTTGATGCAACGCCTTCTCCACAATGTCAATCGAGCGGTTGCAAGAATACCGTCGGTCGATGACGCGTGGCGTGCCCACTTGACCCGTCGCGAAGTTGAAGTAGCAATTCTTGCTGCCAATGGCGCCTCCAACAACGCCATCGCCAGCCAATGCAAGATATCAGAACGAACGGTCAAAGCGCATTTGAGCGCAATCTTTGACAAATTGAACATCACCGATCGACTTCAACTGGCCCTCCGGGTTCACGGAATCCAGTAATCCCGCCTGTCCGTACCTGTCCGTAAGGACAATAGCAGCCGGGCGATTGGTTGGGTAGAGTATCGCAATCTGACATTGCTGTACTTGAAGGATTTCCCCATGGCCACCACTCAAAACTCTGCCCAGGCTCGCGGTATCGTTGTTACTTTGGAGGGTAAAGCTTGGCTGGTTGACGCAGCTGGCAATCGTCGACCGATGAAAGTTGGGGATGAAGTACAGGAGGGCCAGACTGTCGTTACCGACGACGGTACACGTCTGGAATTGGGATTGCCAAATGGCCAACCGGTACTAATCGCGTCCGGCAGAGAGTTACTGATCGACGCAACCCTACTTGGCTCCGCGAGCGTCGACAAGACTGAGGCAGCCTTGGTGAATTTGAACAGTGGGTCCGCTGAAATTGCCAGGATCATTGCATCGGGTGGAGATCTTTCAACCCAATTGGAATCCACCGCCGCCGGCCTTGGAGGCGGTGACGGTAGTGATACCCACGGGTTTGTGCGCCTATTGCGTATTCAAGAAGCTACAACGCCGCTCTCTATCGACAGGGGTTCTGATGTAGCCGGGTCCGAGAGTCAATCCACCCAAACTAGGGCGACTGCGGAAGATGTGACAGCGACTATCACAATTGACAAGATCACTGCGGACAACATTCTCGACGCCACGGAGACACGAGGCTCAGTGGCTGTTACTGGAACCGTAAGCGGAGACGTGAAATCAGGCGACACCGTCACCTTGACGATCAATGGCATTTTATTCACCGGTGTGGTGAACGCAGGCAATACCTTTAGCATCAATGTCCCGGGAGACGTCCTTGCAAATGACGCGGACAAAATTATCGAAGCCAGCGTCACAACAATCGACAACTTTGGTGACACCGTTGTTGGCACGACCGCGCACCCTTATAACGCAGAAGTCACGATCTCTGGCATCAGTAGCCCGACTGCGCCCGAGGGCAGTGATCTGGTGTATGCCGTAACTTTGTCCGGAACGTCGACCACTCCATTGACTTTTGCATTGACCCTGGGCGGTGGCACAGCGTCGACCGCGGACTACACCACGGCCACTTTCAGCAATGGCGTCACCCTCTCCGGTGGTGTATTGACCGTGCCTCCAGGCGTCAGCGGTTTTACGGTAACCCTGCCTACCGTCAACGACACACTCAATGAAGTCGCTGAAACAGTGCCGTTGACCATCGGCACTGCCAGCGGCACCGGCACCATCACCGATAACGATCCGCTGCCGTCCCTGTCCATCAATGATGTGACGGTTAACGAAGCTGCCGGCACCGCCACGTTTACTGTCACGCTATCCGCGGCTTCCAGTCAAGGCGTCTCGGTCAGCTACAACACCAGCAATGGTACTGCGACCGCAGGTTCTGACTACAGCGCCGCCAGCGGTACGTTGACTTTTGCTCCGGGCACAACGACGCAAACGGTCACCATCAATATCACCAACGACACGGTGTTTGAAGGCACCTCTGGCGAGACGTTCAACGTCAACCTGCTCACACCCACCAACGCAACGATTGCCGACAACCTGGGCGTGGGCACCATTGTTGATGACGATACCGCTGTCAGCGTTGCGTCGATTTCCAGTCCGACTGCACCAGAGGGCTCGAGTTTGGTCTACTCCGTCAACTTGACGGGAACGTCCAGCACGCCATTGACCTTCCCCGTTACCCTGGGCGGTGGCACAGCGTCGACCGCGGACTACACCACGGCCACTTTCAGCAATGGCGTCACCCTCTCCGGTGGTGTATTGACCGTGCCTCCAGGCGTCAGCGGTTTTACGGTAACCCTGCCTACCGTCAACGACACACTCATTGAAGTGACTGAAATGGTTCCTTTGGCCATTGGCTCAGCCAGCGGCCTGGGCACCATCACCGACAACGACAGCGCCCCCACCATCACCAGCGTGGACGATCCGCTGGATCCAGGCATCAACTCCGTGACCGTGGCCGAGGGCTCCGACGCCGTCTTCACGGTGGCCCTGTCCAATGCCTCGAGCACCGCCTCCATCTACCCGCTGGTGCTCGCCGCCGGCAGCGCCCTGTTGACCTCGGACTACACCAACGCGCTGACTTTCAGCAACCTGGTAACCCTCTCGGGGGGCAACGTCACCGTGCCCGCCGGTGTGACGTCCTTCACCGTCACCGTGCCCACCGTCAATGACGCCATCAATGAGCCCAGCCCTGAGACCTTCACGCTCTCCGTGGGCGGTGTCACCGGCACCGGCAATATCAACGACAACGACGGCGCCCCCACCCTGAGCGTCAATGACGTCACCGTCAGCGAGGCCGCCGGCAACGCCACTTTCACCGTCACGCTCTCAGCCGTCTCCGGCCAGACCGTCACCGTGGCCTACAACACCAGCAATGGCACCGCCTTGGCCGGCTCTGACTACACCGCCGCCAGCGGTACCCTGACCTTCGCGCCTGGCACCACCAGCCAGACCATCACCGTGCCCATCACC
>CAZMXB010000111.1:0-5479 GCA_964569855.1 uncultured Rhodoferax sp. | reverse complement strand
TACCCTGACCTTCGCGCCTGGCACCACCAGCCAGACCATCACCGTGCCCATCACCGAGGACACCGTGTTCGAGGGCGCCACGGGCGAGACCTTCAGCGTCAATTTGCTCACCCCCACCAATGCCACCATCGCCGACAACCTGGGTGCGGGCACCATCACCGACAACGACAGCGCCCCCACCATCACCAGCGTGGACGATCCGCTGGATCCAGGCATCAACTCCGTGACCGTGGCCGAGGGCTCCGACGCCGTCTTCACGGTGGCCCTGTCCAATGCCTCGAGCACCGCCTCCATCTACCCGCTGGTGCTCGCCGCCGGCAGCGCCCTGTTGACCTCGGACTACACCAACGCGCTGACTTTCAGCAACCTGGTAACCCTCTCGGGGGGCAACGTCACCGTGCCCGCCGGTGTGACGTCCTTCACCGTCACCGTGCCCACCGTCAATGACGCCATCAATGAGCCCAGCCCTGAGACCTTCACGCTCTCCGTGGGCGGTGTCACCGGCACCGGCAATATCAACGACAACGACGGCGCCCCCACCCTGAGCGTCAATGACGTCACCGTCAGCGAGGCCGCCGGCAACGCCACTTTCACCGTCACGCTCTCAGCCGTCTCCGGCCAGACCGTCACCGTGGCCTACAACACCAGCAATGGCACCGCCTTGGCCGGCTCTGACTACACCGCCGCCAGCGGTACCCTGACCTTCGCGCCTGGCACCACCAGCCAGACCATCACCGTGCCCATCACCAATGACACAACTGCCGAGCTTTCAGAGACCTTCAACGTCAACTTGGCGACCCCCACCAATGCCACCATCGCCGACAACCTGGGTGTGGGCACCATCACCGACAACGACACGCCTTCCATTAGTGGCGCCCGCACCAGCTCGGTATCCGAGGAGGGGCTGACCAACGGAATCGCTGACACCCTTGGCACCACTGACACAACTGACTCCGTTACAAATACCGGCCAATTTACTGTTAGCAATGCAACGGGAGTAACGATGGCGGTTCCTTCCGGAATCTACACAGCGGGTGGAACAACCATCACATGGGCGCTTACCAACGGCAATCAAACCTTGACCGGTAGCGCTGGCGCACAGACAGTGATGACCGTGACTATCGACAACGCAGGCAACTACACCACCACCCTGCTGGCGCCGATTGACCACGCGAATAACGCCGCTGAAGATGTCAGAACCATTGATATACCAATCACGGCGACCAACGGCGTCGCGACCGCCCCCACCACGCTCACAGTGAGCGTGGAAGATGATGCCCCGTCAGCCACCAACACCTCCTCGTCGGTCACACTGCCAAACGTCAATACCAATATTCAGCTGATTCTTGACGTTTCGGGCTCCATGAGTACTACCGACGCGGGCGGCGGAAAGACCCGGCTTCAATTGATGAAAGAGTCTGTCACCCAACTGCTGGATAGTTACGACAACCTGGGTGAAATTCGCGTCAACCTTGTAACTTTTTCGTCCAATGCGGCACAACTAGGCAGTATTTGGGTCGATATCGTTACCGCAAAAGCCATCATCAATGGCGGGACGGTCAATGGAACAACCTACACGGGATTGGTTGCAGGTGGCAACACCAATTACGATGCGGCTCTGACCACGGCACAAACTGCATTCGCAACGAGTGGCAAGATCCCTGCCGGGCAAAACATTACCTATTTCCTGTCAGACGGAGCGCCCACCGTACCTGCAGGCAGCATTGGGATCAGCGCAGCTGAAGAGCTTACCTGGACCAACTTCCTGACGGCCAATGCAGTCAAGAGCTTTTCCTTTGGAATGGGCACGGGCGCAACACAGGCCAACATCGATCCGATTGCCTATAACGGTGTCACTCCTGTCAACATCCCCGGTGTGGTTGTTTCTGACATCACCCAATTGCCGCCCATTTTGCGCGACAGTGTGGTGGCGGCAACCCCTGGTAACGTGATTACCAGTGGTGGCACCTCGGTGGGCTTCGGTGCGGACGGATCGGGCAATATTGAAACCCTGACGATCGATGGCTCGATCTACACCTTTAACCCCACCGATATCCCCACCGTTGGCGGCTCGGTTACGGTTTCTGGAACCAATCGGGGCGTGTTTAACACGGTCACCAATTCATTGACCGTTACTACACTGATTAACGGCAGTTTTGTTGTCGACCTGGACACTGGCGACTACACCTATACCGCTGCGCCAACCATAACCTCGACTCAAACAGAAAACATCGCCTACACGGTGCGCGACCGTGATGGAGACCCGGCCGCAGCATCACTGACCATCACTGTCAATCCGCCGCCGGTCGGCCCGGCCGTGCCAATCAATGTGGCAACCGTCAGTAGCCCGGCAGCCGTGACGGAAGGTGCATCACTGGCCTACACGGTCAACCTGGCGCTGATGACTGCAAACGCAGCCACCACCTTCGCCCTCGCCCTGGGCGGCGGCACGGCGTCTTCTTCGGACTTCAACGCAACCCCCACTTTCAGCAACGGGGTGACCTACAACAGCGGGACAGGCCTGATTACCGTGCCGGCCAGTGTGGTCAGCTTTACCGCCACCGTGGCCACCGTGAATGACAACGTGATCGAGGGTGCGACTGCTGAGACGCTCCCCCTGGTTGTAGGCGGCGTGACGGGAACCGGCAGCATCACCGATAACGATACGCCGACCCTCGCCGGCGCCACCGGCGCCGCCAACACCCTGACAGGCACTGCCGGGAATGACATCATCGATGGCCTTGGCGGGAACGATACGATCAATGGCGCTGGAGGCAACGACCTCATCCGGGGTGGCGCAGGCAACGACACCATGACCGGGGGGACCGGTAGCGATACCTTTGTGTTCCAGCTTGCCGACAAGGGAACACCGGGTTCTCCAGCGGCCGATATTGTCACCGACCTTCGCGCACAGGCCGCCGACAGACTGGATTTGAGCGATTTGTTGCAAGGCGAAAACCACACCGTGGGCATCGGTAACTTGCTCAACTACCTGCATTTTGAACAAGTTGGGGCTAACGTCCTTCTCCATGTCAGCTCAGCGGGCAGTCTGACCGGCGGTGGCGCCAACTCGGCCACAGTGGAAGACCAAACGATTCAGATCAATACGACAACCTTGGCGCAACTGGGTGGTGCGAACGATACCGCCATCATTACAGCCCTGTTGGCCAACGGCAAACTGATCGTGGATTGACTTCAGTAACCGCAGTCCCGCAACTCGCGGGCCCGTGACAGCCGCTGATTGCGGCCTTCAACACCAAAACCCCAAATCAGACATTAGCCTGGTTTGGGGTTTCTTGTATGAGAAATAGGCTTCTAGCCCTCGTAAAATAAGGCGCTATAGCTACAGATATAGTAGCAAACTACCGTGCGACCCACCAAGTCTTCTAGACCGGCTCGTTCACCGCCGGCCCGGTGGCGCCGTCAAAGTCCACCAAAGCCAACGCCTTGAGGTCCGCCTCATTGGTGACACCCTCTGCAATCACCTTCAGGCCGATACTGTGGGCGATGGTGGAGAGACCTTTGAGAAAAGCCTGGTTGCCGACGTTCCCGTCCAGTCCGCGCACAAAGCTGCCGTCCACCTTGAGGTAGTCCAGCCCCAGGCCATGCAAGCGGCCGATTTCGCTGAACTGGCGGCCAAAGTGCTCGAGGCCGAGCTTGCAACCCAAACCACGCAAGTCCACACACAAAGCCTTGAACGTATCAAAGTGGGCCAATGCACCCGACTCGGCCACCTCCAGCCACAGTCGCGATGTTCCCGGGCGGCGTTTGAGCAGCTTCTGCAAACTGGCGCGAAACTCCGGCAAATAAATCGAGCTGGCAGACAGATTGATGGCCAGACCCGTGAGTTGTGGCTTGGCCTCCAACTCATCCAGACCCAACGCCACGGCTGCCAGATCCAGTTCGGGCGTCAATTTCAAACGTTCAGCCACAGGCAAAAACTTGCCTGCAGGTTGCCACTCGCCGGCCTCATCAAACATCAGCCGCAACGGGCACTCGCGGTGCACCAGCTTGCCATCCAGTGACATTACCGGGAATGACACCAAGCGCACCCACTTTTGGTCCAGGGCACGGCGGATCAGCTTGGCCCACTCGTCGGTCGTCTTGGGTGCATCGTCAGCAACAAACAGGTTGACCACTTTGAGACCGCTGCCGCCTTCTGCCTCTACCGCCGCCAGAGCCATATCGACTTGGGCAAGGATGGTCTCCATCTCCACCCCTGGTGGAAAGTGCCCGCAACCCAGCCAGGTTGAAGGGCGGTCCGGCAAGTAGGGGGCTGCTTCACGGGTTAATGCCTGAAACAACTGATCGGCTGCCGCCTTGGGGTCACCAAGACCGGGGACCAGCAGTGCAAAATCCGCGCCATTGAGCCGGGCCGCCAATGCATCCGGGTATTGCACGACCACCGACGACAGACCCCGTCCAAATGCACGCAGCAGTTCGTCAGTGTCCTTGCGCCCCAATGATTGATTGACGGTCGCCAAATTCGCCACCCGTGCGATGAAAACAGCACCACCCGCCGAATGTTCGGCCTGCACCGTATCACGCAATCGCGCCATGAAGTTGCTCCGATTCGCCAGCCCGGTCAGGGTGTCGCAATTGGCCTCACGGCGCACGCCATCCAGACGCTTGGCCTCATCGTCAAACATGGCCTTCAAGCGGGCGACTGTCACATTCATGGCCTGCGCCAGCTTTTTGAGTTCCGGTACCGACGGCTCCTCCATCGTGACAAAGCGTCGCTCGGTGATTGCCTGCGCCTGGTCAATCACGGCGTCCAATGGTTTGCGCAGTCGGCGCAAAACCAATGAGCTCATAAGACCACCCGCAAGCCCCGCCAAGGACAGGGCCAACACCATTTCTTGCGCGCTTTTCCACAGCGCTGCGTATGCGAACCGGCTTTGGCTCACCAAAGTGACCGTTCCAAACTGCTTCCAACCACTGGAGATCTGCGCCTGACCCGGCTGTGCGTGGATTGGCAACAAGTGTGCAAACCACGCGGGTGCGCCCAGATCGGTATCGGTGCTGACACGCTCGGACATGGTCTGGCCTTGCGGGTTGACAACCCTGACTACTTCATAGTGACCGCCATCAAACAACGAGGAAACAACCAGATCGACAGTCACTTCATCCGGATTGCTTTGGCTCAGCGACAACGCCAGAGCCGTCGCGTTGTCGGTGTTCTTGATCGAGAGTTGGGATTCCAGATAGGTCCGCGCACTGAGCATGGACACCAACAGACTGCCCGCAAGTGCCATCAAGGTACTGGCAATGATGGCGAGCCACAATTGACGAAACATGGACATTTTTCGTTTTCCTTAAATGAGCTTGGCAATCACTCGAAACCATCGGCGCGGGCACGCTTCAAAAGGTCTTCCCAACGCGAAAGTCGACCGGTGCCGGCGGCTGGTGTCGCCTCTTTGCCGGACACGCCGGTAAAGACCCCTTCGCTGTTGAAGCTAAAAACCGGGACCAAGTCCGG
>CAZMXB010000110.1:0-15168 GCA_964569855.1 uncultured Rhodoferax sp. | reverse complement strand
GCCTGGACCATGCTGGGCAACATGCCACCGACCCTCGGGGCAGCAAAGGGGCTCATAGCCTATTGCCGACGCAAAGAGTATTTAGCCAGTACAGATAATTGCGTCCATGAGAATCAACCTGGTCACGCCCTTCGCAGAGAAGGACGCAGTAAAAGCCCTTGGCGCACGCTGGGACCCAGCGAAGAAGCTTTGGTACATCAAGGATGTTGGCGACATCACCCCGTTCCACCGATGGATACCTGATATGGCGGCGTCCACAGAAAATTCTGCCGACCAGCGCACTCCGCTTGCAGTGGGTGCAGCATCGGCTCCAATACGACGATCAGAGGGGATTGTGACCAAGTCGGAAGTGGCGGTGGCGCACTGTGGGTGCAAGGTGTTGCCGTGGGAGGATTGTGACCATAGTGCTACTGCGAGGGTCTGATCTGTTTGCAGCAACCCCCGCTATAGGCAAACGGGCGACGCCCAAGCACCGAGACCGACAGGCAATTTGGAAAGTTTCCGGGTGGCCGATTTCTGGGCTGCAGTAGGACGACCCGCTGTGTGCGAATTCGAGGGCCTTTCGGAAAGACTCAACAAGCCTGACGCTTCGACCGATTGAATCCAAGAAGCACTGCCGACATTGGCGATTCGGGATTGCAAGGTCGCAATAGTTTGACCCACTGCAGACATTGCGACCGATCAAGCGGTCGCCCGATCGCCGACGTTCAAACGGCTGTCAAATCGCATCGCAGATGACCTGAATAAGTCATTTCTTCACTCGAAGAATAAAGGAAACCTGCATGCAGAAGTCGAACCAGCCGTCGCCCCTCCCCTCGCAAACGACGCCATCCCGGCACTCAGTTCGGGGGTGTTTCGGGCAGGTTCGACGGAATAACCAACGCGCATACGCAACCCGTTGATCTATATCGGCTTTTTGCGCGGCACCGCCAAGATCGACGGGTTCGGTTCGGAGGATGGTTCGGGAGGCAACGTCAGGGCGTTCGGCCAAGAGAATAGGCCTTACAAATCTTGGACTTGTAGGCCTTTTCGGTTCCAGTGGGCTGTCTTAAGAGTCCGCTGCTCTACCAGCTGAGCTAAGATCCCTGAAATATGGTGGGACCTGCGGGGGTCGAACCCACGACAAACGGATTAAAAGTCCGCTGCTCTACCAACTGAGCTAAGGTCCCGACAGGTTACATCAAGCTTCCTTGCTGCACCCTGCGAAGCTTTCTATTATATCGTTTTATCTCTCGTTTGAGAGTTGGCGCTTGAAATTTTATCGAGAACCCACCCTGCTGCACACATTCCAAAAGTGGCAGTGACCGCTACCACCGAGCCATATCCGTGGCAATTGAGTGAGTTGTCAGACTGCAATTCGCAGGATGCGTCTGCTTGCTTCACGGCCTCCCGACTAAACACACACGCAACGCCCATTTTGTTGCCCTCGCGGGGAGCCTGATGCTGTTTGCGTAGCAAGTAACGCAGTTTGGCCAGAAGTGGGTCGTGGGTCGTCTGGCTCAGATCCTCAACATCCACTTTGTGTGCCATTCGCTTTCCACCTGCGGCACCAACAGTCACAAACACTGATTTCGTTCTTCTGGACCATTCGGCCATAGCCGTCTTCGCTGTGATTTGATCGCACGCATCGATCGTGGCGTCTACCCGGTCTGCGAGTAAGCCGGGCCAATTGTCAACCTCCACAAACGCATCGACACAATGGACTTTGCAGGCTGGATTGATTAAGGCGATGCGCTCTCGCATCGCTTCAATCTTGGCCATGCCAAGGGTCGTGCTCAGCGCATGCACTTGCCGGTTGATATTGGATTCGGCAATGTGGTCCATATCGATCAGTGTCAAGCGCCCAATGCCACTGCGCGCAAGTGCTTCCGCAGCCCACGAGCCGACGCCACCAATGCCAACGATGGCAACATGTGAATTACGCAGGGTCCGGGCTTGTTCGACGCCGTACAGCCGCTCCATACCAGAGAAACGACGTGCGAGATCTGATTCAAAAAGCGGCCCCGACATGGCTGGATGTTCAGCCACCCGGTCTACCGCAATCGCGCCAAGCGATCTTTGGCAGCCTGCGCCGCCTCAGACGACGGGTAATTGACTAGCAGTTCTTCCAAAGTTTTGCGTGCGCCTTTAGTGTCCTTGAGTTCCAGTTGGCAGTTGGCGATGGCCAAGACAGCTTCTGGCAAGCGCATATGGTCATTTCCGATCGCTACGAGCGCGCGAAAACTGGCAAGTCCATCTTTGTAATCCCGCATTGCGTATTGGGCATTTCCGAGCCAGAACAGTGCAGATTGTCGATACCCCGTTTTGGGATATCGGTTTAGAAAATCGACAAAAACGAGCTGCGAAGCGGCAAAGTCGCCTTTACGAAACACGGTCATCGCAGCGTCAAAATCTCGTTTCTCTGCCGGTTCGGCCATAAATTCTTTGCCATCAACCGATACGCGTGAGGGCTCGAATCTTCGAAGGCGCTCATCCAAGACAAGGCTCGCGTCCTTCTGCTGGCGTTGGACTTCGGAAAGTTCGCGCGCCATCTGCTCTTCCTGACCGCGCATTTTCGCCATTTCCGCACGCGTTGCGTCTAGCTGGTTTTGCAGATCCAGAAGACTGCGCTGGAGTTGAGAGTTATCTTCTGACGTACGTCGCGAAACGTCGTCAATTTTTTGTTGGGACTCCTGCAACTTCTGTCGCAGGTCCAATATTGCCTTGCGAGCCTCTTCGTCGTCAAAAAGTCCCGCTTGAGCCGACCCCAGGCTACCGCAGAGGGCGAGCCACACGACCATCTTGTGGGCGGCACGCCGCCACGATGAAAAGGACGGATGGCTCATCGATACGAGATTTCAGCACGACGGTTTTTTGCCATCGCTTCTTCGGTGGAACCCATGACCGCTGGCTTTTCCTTGCCAAAGCTAACGGCCTCAAGCTGGCTGTCGGAAACACCAGAAAGTGTCAACGCACGTCGCACCGCCTCGGCCCGCTTCTGACCCAATGCCAGGTTATATTCGCGACCACCACGCTCGTCGGTGTGCCCCTCAATGGCAACTTTTTTGTTCTTGTCAGCCCTGATGAACTTGGCATGGGACTCAATGACGGATTGGAACTCCGACCTGATCACAAAGCTGTCGTAGTCGAAATAGACTGTCCGGTTGGCCGCCATCATGGCCGCGTTCGAACCAGCATTGTCCAGCGCCACACTGGTTACCGCACTCTGCCCTACTCCAGAGGAGCCAGCTTTGTTATCGACAACGTTGACACTGGTACCCGACTTGTCTTCAACCGGCACATCGTCCAGTTTCACTGACGAGCCACAAGCACTCAACAACACAGCAAAGGCTGCTACCCAGACCAATCGATTCATCTGTTACTCCTAATAAATATCTCTGCTATTTTTGCACCGGGCCCCAGTCAGGCTCCCGAATATCACCGCTCTTACCGGCCAATCGTGCCTTGATCTTTCCGTCCAAGGTCGAAGTCATTAGAGCCTCGCGTCCGGCCTGTTGGGTAGCATAAATGATCAGGCGGTTGTTCGGCGCGAAGCTGGGGTTTTCATCGGAGGTTGTGTCCGTGATCGCATTGCTGGTACCGGACGCCAGATCCATGACATGCAACTTGAATACACCGTTGACCCGTGAAATATAGGCCAACCATTTACCGTCCGAACTGACAGATGGAGACACATTGTAAGTACCTGTAAAGGTCACCCGTTCCGGGTTTCCACCCGAAGACGGCATGCGATAGATTTGCGGTGCACCTCCGCGGTCACTCACAAAATAAATGAAGCGGCCATCGGAAGTGAACGTCGGTTCGGTATCAATCGCACTTGACTGGGCGAGACGGCGCGGCTCTCCTCCAGTCGCATCCAAGAGAAAAAGTTGTGATCCACCGTCCCGGCTTAACGTAACGGCAAGCGTCTTGCCGTCGGGCGACCAAGCTGGAGCGCTATTGGACCCCTTGAAATTGGCGACAAGCCGTCGTTTTCCAGAGGCCACATCGTGGACGAAGATAACAGGCTTACGCGATTCAAACGACACATAGGCGATCTGGGTGCCATTGGGCGCCCATGATGGCGAAATGATGGGCTCCGCACTGGTCAAGGCACTCTGCGCATTTTCCCCATCGGCATCTGCAACCCACAGGTTGAATGACGGTCCTACCTTGGTAACATACGCAATGCGGGTTGAAAAAACACCTTTGTCGCCGGTCAATTTCTCATAAACGAAATCTGCCACCCGGTGCGCAACCAGCCTCAAATCACTGGCCACCACTGCATAACTTTGTCCACCCAAATCCTGGCCGCGCACAACGTCCCACAAACGCATGCGGACATCAAACCGCCCATCCGCCAAACGGGTCACACTACCCGTTACCAAAGCGTCTGTTCCCTTTTGCCGCCAGGCAGACACTTCTGGACGTGACCCCTCATCCATCACCACACCCGTCGCATCAATAGAGCGAAACTGGCCGCTGCGTTCCAGATCAGCCTGAACGATGGCGGCAATCTTTTGTGGCGCAACATCGTCACCGCGAAAGGCGACGAGGGCAATGGGGACCTGCGTTAGACCCACACCCGATACCTCTACGCGAAACTGGGCCAGCGCGGGCAAACAGGCCAATCCCGCCAGCAATAAAAATATTCTTCGTTTCAACATCTTTGTATTATCCCAATCTTGTGATGATCACCCCGTCGTCAGGGCGTTTGGCCGAATACCCGAGCGAGGCCTTTGTCACCGTTGTCAAGGACCGTTCTTTAACCAATTTGGCATTTCGAGATTCCTCGTTTCTGGAGGCCTCAGCGTGCCACAGGTGAAAAACCTCCGTCGCACAATAACCGTTCTTGCGCGCGACACCGCTGTTATGGAGTCGCAACACTAAATCGGCATCCTCATGCCCCCATCCAACGAACGACTCGTCAAATCCGTCGACATACTCAAAATCCTTTTTCCAGGTGCCGAGGTTGCAACTGCGAATTCCCTTCCAAGAAAATTGACGCTTTACGCGGAAGGCACTATCCGGCAATCGCAACAACCCTGTCAACTTGCTGGCATTTCCGCGCATGCGTTGCCGGACCCAGTAAAACGCCGAGCGTCCATATATCGACTCTGAAAGGGTCAAGACCCTTCGGGTCAACTCCTCTGACAACAACACGCGACTTCCATTGACAAAAAAGCCCGGTTCAGCCAAGGACTTGTGTCGCCTGATGAAGTCGACTTCAGGAACACAATCGCCGTCCATAAAGATAATGTAAGAACCCGATGACGCAGCCACACCTCGGTTGCGAATGCTTGATGCCGTAAAACCAACGTCCGGATGCCAAACATGGGTGATGCGCAGCCTGTGCGCCACCTCCGACTGCAAGATCGCATCGCGGTGCACATCTAGGGAGCCGTCGTCCGCGACTATCACCTCGAAATTCTTGTCCGTCTGCAGCGCCAATCCAGCCAAGACCACCAGCAGCGCGTCGCTGCGGTTGTAGGTTGTGATCACCACGGAGACAAATTGGGAGGCCTGCATTTTGAACTAGACTACGCCACAGCCAAGATCCGTCGGCCGCACTCAGAAGAGGCCGAATACTAACACCCCCCTGATGAGCCTCATTTCCGTATACATCATTGCTTATAACGAAGCCGAAAAAGTCGCCGCCACTATAGAAAGCGCGAAATGGGCCGATGAAGTAGTACTGGTGGACTCCTGGAGCACCGACGGTACCCCGGAAATCGCAGCGAAGCTGGGTGCGAAGGTGGTACAGGTCAATTTCAAGGGCTTCGGTGATCTGCGCAACCAGGCTATCGCTTCCTGCACGCACGAATGGATTTTTAGCCTGGACGCCGATGAACGTTGCACACCCCAGGCTGAACAGGAAATACGGGGGGTCATGGCCGACCCAGAGGCTGTCGACGTCTACTGGATGCCACGGCGCAATTTTTTCATGGGCCGCTGGATCAGACACTCCGGCTGGTACCCCAACTACCGTCAGCCCCAGCTATTCCGCAAAGGCTGCATGGCCTACGACCTCAAACCAGTGCACGAGGGCTACATACTGCACAGCAGCAAACCCATAGGCCATCTGCACCATGCGATCTGGCAGTTCCCTTTCAAGAACATGGCCGAAGTCCTTCACAAAGCCAATCGATACTCAACACTGGGCGCACAACGCGTTGCCAACCCCAATATTTCCATGGGGACTGCGCTCTCGCACGGGCTTTGGGCTTTTATCAAACACTTTGTGTTCAAACGTGGATTCCTGGACGGATGGGCCGGTTTCGTGATTGCGCTGGGCAACTTCGAAGGCACGTTCTATCGTTACGTCAAAGCCATCGAAATCCAGAAGGGCGCGGAATGGAAAGCCCCAAGTCATCCACCTCAAGAATCTTGATCCCTTGAGGTATGGAATGCTGCCGGGCAGACCTTTGAAAATCGACCCACGTTGGAGCTTGCGGTTGAGTCTGGTCTGCCTCGTTGCGTTATCAGCAAGCCTACCCATCGCCTGGGTCAGCATCTCCAAGGCCCTGCTGTTTGTCATTGGCCTGATTTTCTTGTTGAATCGTTTCTGGACGAAAGTTGAAAAGCGTCCGCCCAATGTGCTCTGGACAACTCGGATTATCCTGACCCTTCTTGCGGTGTTTGCAGTCAGCTTGATATGGACACAAGCCGATCTTGAAAATGGCCTGGCTGCCCTTGTCAAACATGCCAAGTTGATGAGTACCATACTCCTCGTCACTTTGATCGGTAGCCATTACGAAGCACGAATGGCCATGATCGCCTATGCTGTCGGGCAAATGTTTTTGTTATTGAGCTCCTGGATGTTGTTCCTCAGCATTCCCGTTCCGTGGAGCGTGGACGCCCCCACTCCCTACATTGTCTTCTCCAGCTATCTGGACCAGTCCATCATGTTTGCCACCGGCGCTGGCATCGCGTGGCACCTTAAAAACGAACGTTTGTGGGCGAATTGGGCCGGCGTTGGATTCGCAATCCTGGCGCTCATCAATGTTCTTCTGTTGCTGGAAGGCCGTTCGGGCTACATCATTGCACTGACATCGCTGGCACTTGCCGCGATGTGGGCCCTACCACGGCGACTACGCGCCGCCACACTCGTGGTCACACCCTTGATTGTGGCCGCTGGCCTTCTAGTCAGCTCCGATCAAGTACAGGAGCGTGTCACCAAGATTTTTGCCGAAACCACGACCTATGCCAAGACACATCATGTCGGGGAACGAGACTCGTCGGCGTGGCGCCTGAACGCGTGGTACCGCTCCGCTCAGGCCATCCAGGAAGAGCCGCTTCTGGGCCATGGCGTGGGCGCTTGGACTCCTGCAGTGAAGCGCTTTCAGGGAAATGATGCAAAACGAATCTTTGGCGAGGGGAATTTAAGCAATCCGCACCAAGAATATTTATTGTGGGGTGTTGAGTTGGGTGTCGCCGGAATTCTGCTTCTTTTTGTACTGGTTGTTGGCGTGGGCAAAGATGCGCTTGGCTTGCCGACAAACACGCGCCGCGCAGCAATCTCGGTGGCTGTTGCGATGGCTGTAGCGTGCTTTTTTAACTCTGCGTTGTTTGACGACCTGTTGGGCGACTACTTCTGCGTGACCCTTGGACTGTTACTCGCGCTTGGTTTGCATACCAAAGCGAAGGCCGGCCCATCGATGGCCACAGCGACTTTGCAAACCAAAGAGACCTACCAAGCATGAGCACCGATCCATCGAAGGCAGATCACACCACACCGCAAAAGAAAGGTGCTGGCACCCTGCTGCAACGCATGAGGCGCCTGTGGCCATACTTCGGTGCCTATCCAGGGACCTGGATGATCGTTGCCTTGGGTGCCATCGTTGGTTCAGCCACTGAACCAATGATTCCTGCACTGTTCGAGGTGTTACTGGAACGCGGGTTCAAGAAGGGAGAAATCCAACTGTGGACCGTTCCCGCGGTTCTGTTACTGGTCTTTGGTGTACGCGGACTGGCAGGTTATGTATCTCAAATCGGCCTGTCGCGAATTACAAACCAAGGTTTGATGATCATGCGCAGGGCCATGTTCAACAAGGTCCTGATTGCCCACCTGAACCTGTTTTCGACGCAAACCTCCAGCAGTCTTTCCAACTCCATCGTCTACGAAACACAGAACGGTGCCTCGATGCTGGTGAACTCCTTGCTGAGCCTGGTTCGCAATGCATTGGTACTACTGGGTTTGACCGGATACCTGTTTTACAAGAACTGGAAATTGACCCTGATTGTGGTGGCCGTCTTTCCGGCGGTCGTTTTTGTCATGCGGGTATTGACGTCGCGCCTGCACAAACTGACCAAGGCCAACCAGGATGCGACGGACAATCTGGCCTATGTGGTTGAAGAGAATGTGTTGGCACACAGGGACGTCCGGCTCTACTCCGCGCAACAGGTCCAGGCGGACAGGTTCGAAAAGCTAGGTGACTCACTGCGCCACCTGGCGATGAAATCCACGGTTGCCGGCGCCGCCATGACACCCATGACACAAATGCTGGCGGCCGTTGCGCTGTCAGCAGTGATTTCGGTCGCGTTGGCGCAAAGCGCTGGCAATGGCACCTCGGTCGGTGAATTTGTTGCGTTCGTGACTGCCATGTTGATGATCATCGCCCCGATTCGGCAACTGTCGGAGGTGTCGGGACCGATCACGCGGGGCCTGGCCGCCCTGGAGCGTGGGCTGACCTTGATCGATGAAGTGCCTTCAGAATCCGAGGGCACATTTGCCGTGGGCCGCGCGCGCGGCGACCTCGAGTTCCGCCAGGTAGACGTTCGTTATTCGCCTGATGCTGCACCCGTGATTGATGGGTTGGACTTGCGTGTGAATTCCGGTGAAACCATTGCCATTGTTGGCGCATCGGGCGCCGGCAAGTCGACGCTGGTGAGCCTGCTGCCGCGATTTGTAGACCCGAGTTCAGGTCAGATATTGCTCGACGGGCAAAACATTCAAGACTGGAACCTGCATTCGCTTCGCTCGCAGTTCGCATTTGTCAGCCAGCATGTGGTCATGCTCAACGACAGCATCGCGGCCAACGTGGCTTTGGGATTGGACATGGATCGCGCCAAAGTGTCGGAATGTTTGCGCGCTGCGCATTTGAGTGCACTGGTCGCCGAATTACCTCAGGGTATCGATACGGTGGTTGGCCACAATGCCATGCAGATGTCAGGTGGCCAGCGCCAGCGTCTCGCAATTGCAAGAGCGCTGTTCAAGGATGCGCCAATTCTGATATTGGACGAGGCAACATCAGCGCTTGACACCGAGTCCGAGCGGGCCGTCCAGGAAGCACTGCAAGGGCTGATGAAAAACCGCACAACCCTGGTGATTGCGCACCGGCTGTCCACCGTAATGCATGCCGATCGCATTGTGACCATGGATGCCGGACGCATCGTCGAGACTGGTACCCACCAGGAATTGATTGAAAAGAATGGGCACTATGCGCGCCTTTACCAGATAGGGCTGGAAATCTTTATTCCCAGGGAAACTGAAAACAAGGCTGATGGTTCAGTGCCTCACTGATTCGTAAATTTGCTCTTGCTGCAAAGCAATTTCAGACCACAGGTATTGGCGGGCAAATTGTTTTCCATGGGCTTGCAAACGGGCACGCAGCACGGAGTCAGACAGCGCACGGCTCAAGGTGTTGCCCAACGCCACACTGTCAGTAGGGTCCTCCACCAACAGGGCGTCCCGCTCATGCACCAGAAGCTCGGAAATACCACAATAATCTGCTCCACTGACCACCACCGGAAGGCTGAATGCGAGGGCCTCCAGAACGACCATCGCAAACGTGTCTTCCAGTGTCGGATGCGCCAGGCAGTCGGCCGCGCGGTACGCCACATCCACCGGGTTCAGCGCCCCCAGAAAAAACACCCGTTCACCAAGGCCACGGGTCTGCACTTCGTGCTTAAATCCCGCGATCTGTGACGAATTACCGACCACCGCGAGGTAACAGTCGGCAGGCAGATGGGTTAATGCTCCGAGCAAAGCCGGTAAACCCTTTTTGCGGTAATCGTTGCCGACAAACAAAACACAGCGCCCCGAGCTCGGCAGCGCCAACATGGTACGCGCCGCCCGTTTTTGTTCAGGAGTTGCTTGTTCATGAACATGTGCCACACCAGGCGTTAGCACCGTGCACAGTTGGCTCGACCGTGGATAGGCGATGTCCATGATGGGCTGCAACCGTCTGGACGCCAAAACGACGCGACGATCAAAACGCACCCGGTAACGACAATGCTCCAACCGCCAATAGGCCAGCAAACGCGGGCTCGTAACGATCTTGAGGTAAAGCAGAAACAGTCGCCAGCCACTTCTGCCGTGAAGCAAACTGTATTTAACCGGTACCACATGAACTGTTTGTACCTGGCCGTGCCAAGTGTTCTCGTGTGAGTGCACCACATCAAAACCCTTGCGGGTCAACCACCAGGTCGCCATGGCAAACCACAATTGATTGATCCAGCGCGGTTTGACAAAAGGCGTGGGAATGCGATGGTAGACAACGCCAGGCCATTGGTGATCGATGTCCTGCGCAAAGATGTGCATCTCGTGCCTTTGCGCCAATTGCTCTACCAGCGCAATCGAGTAACGCTCCGCACCACCACCGGTCGGTTTGAATATCCGGTTCAGGACTGCAATCCTCAGTGGCTGACTATTCACGACGAAAGACACGGTCCAACAGACACTTTGTTCACAAAAGGACGATATCGTACTGTTCCTGCCCCATGGCCGCCTCACTTTGCAGTGAAACCGGTTTGCCGATGAATTCGCTCAGACCAGCCAGATGCTGGCTTTCTTCATCTAGAAACAACTCAATCACCTTCGGTGACGCCACCACCCGGAATTCGCGTGGATTGAACTGACGCGCCTCACGCAGGATCTCGCGAAAAATATCGTAGGCCACACTGCGAGCGGTCTTCACGATGCCCTTGCCTTCACAAGCGGCACACGGTTCACACAGCATATGGGCCAAAGACTCCCGGGTGCGTTTGCGTGTCATCTCTACCAGGCCGAGTTGAGAGAATCCACCGGCCATGGTTTTCACGCGGTCGCGTGACAACTGCTTTTTGAACTCCGACAGCACAGCCTCACGATGGTCCTCTCGCACCATGTCAATGAAGTCCGCAATGATGATTCCGCCCAGATTGCGCAACCGAAGCTGGCGTGCAATGGCCTGAGCCGCTTCCAGATTGGTCTTGAAGATGGTGTCATCAAAATTGCGGGCACCCACAAACCCGCCGGTATTCACATCAAACGTGGTCAGCGCCTCGGTCTGGTCCACAATCAAGTAGCCCCCGGACTTGAGGTCTACCCGCCGCCCGAGCGCCTTGGCTATTTCTTCGTCAATGGAGAATAAATCGAAGATTGGGCGCTCACCCCTGTAGTGCTGCAATTTTGCAGCCGCCATGGGCATGAACTCGGCCGCAAAAGCCTTCAATGCCTCGAACTGCTCACGCGAATCGACACGTATCGTCTGAGTCGCTTCTGCCACCATGTCGCGCAAGACCCGTTGCAACAGACTCAAGTCCTGGTGCAATAACGATTGCGCTGGCAAGCGGGTTGAAGCGTCCTTGATACGCGCCCAGGCCTTGCGCAGATAACCAATGTCATCCGCCAACTCGGCATCGGAGGCATCTTCACCATTGGTGCGCAAAATGAAGCCTCCACCCTGCGTGCCCGCTAGCCGGTGCAGGCGCGCACGCAGCTCATCACGTTGGCCAGCGGGAATTTTTTGCGATACGCCAATATGGTCATCCTGTGGCAAAAACACCAGCAAGCGCCCTGCAATGCTGATCTGGGTCGACAGCCGTGCCCCCTTGGTACCAATGGGTTCCTTGATAACCTGAACCATCAAGGACTGACCCTCAAAAAGTTGCTTTTCAATCGGAACAACGGGCGCGGCGCCCTTGGCAACAAACGGGGCTTCACCGTCCGGCTGGCGATGCCAAACATCAGCCACATGGAGAAAGGCGGCGCGCTCCAGCCCGATGTCAATGAATGCCGACTGCATGCCGGGCAAAACCCTGGCGACCTTGCCCAGGTACACGTTACCCACAAGACCACGCTCCAGGGCGCGCTCGACATGCAACTCCTGAATGGCCCCGTTTTCGAGAATCGCCACACGGGCTTCCTGAGGCGACCAATTGATCAGAATATCCTGTTGCATCGTGTGAATTCCGGTTTGATCGGTCAAAGGGTGAAGCCAATGCCCCGCAAGACCTGCGCGGTCTCAAACAGGGGCAGTCCCATGATGCCAGAGTAACTGCCGCTGATGTGCGCGATATGGGCTGCCGCCCTGCCCTGCACAGCATACGCCCCGGCCTTGCCGATGGGCTCGCCGGACGCCACATAGCTTGCAATTTCTTGATCCGTCATATCGGCAAAAGTCACCCAGGACTCGCTGCACGCGCAAACACACTGGTCCCCCCAACCCATGGCGATGGCGGTGATCACCCGGTGGGGTCGATTGGACAGGGCGCGCAGCATGCCTTGGGCGTCACTGGCATCACTTGGCTTGCCAAAAATCGTGCGTCCCAAGGCGACCGTGGTGTCGGCACACAAGACCGGGGCCACGGGCAGGTTTTGGCGCAGCATTCGCTGCCTGGCCGCGCCGAGTTTGAGTTCGGTCACGCGCCGCACGTAGGTCTTGGGTGCTTCACCGCGCAGAACGACTTCCAGGGATTCCGCGTCCTCATCGGCCTCGGGCAACAACAGTTGATGCTTCACCCCCAATTGATCCAGCAACTGGCTGCGCCGAGGGCTCTGGGACGCCAGGTAAATAAATTCAGGAATGGGGTTTGTCATCAAAAAGCTATTCTCGATGGTAGGGATGGTTGGCATTGACCGACCACGCCCGGTACAACTGCTCAATCAGCAGCACCCGTGCAAATGCATGGGGCAAAGTGAGGTCCGACAATCGAATGCGTTCGTGTGCGGCCTGTCGAAAGGCTGGGTCCAGGCCATCGGGGCCACCGATCACCAGCGCCACGTCATCACCGCTGAGCTGCCAGTCTTTGAGCTTGGCGGCCAGCGCCAAAGTGGTCAGCGTGGTTCCGCGCTCGTCCAGAGCCACGATACGCGTGCCCCGGGGAATGGCCGCTTCAATTCGCCCGCGCTCCGCTGAATGCAGCGTCTCCGGAGTTTTGGGTCCGCGTGGCTCTGTCTTGACTGTCTTGAGTTCGACCCGCAACTCGTGCGGAAAACGCTTGGCGTAATCGTCCCATGCTGTTTGCGCCCAGTCGGGCACCCGCTGTCCCACCGCGACGATCAACAGCCTCACAGGACAATCAGGCTTTACGTTGGGTGATCTTCTTTGCAGCAACCTTGACCGGAGCCTTCGCTACCGATTTGGCGGCTGTCTTGGGAACCGATTTGGTCGCGGGCTTCACTGCGGGCTTCACAACCAGTGTTTTGGCTCTCTTTGCGGCCACTTCCTTGGCCGGTGCAGCCTTGGCAACAGCCGCTTTGACGGGCGCCGATTTGGACGGTGTCGTCTTCAGGGTGCTGGTCTTGCGTGCCGGTGTTTTGACGCCTGCCGCTTTGTCCGTCGCTTTTTTCAATTGGGCTTTGGAGGGGAAAGCCTCGGCCACTCCCTTTTTGGCAGCGTTGGAGCGCCGCAGGCTCGGCTCTGCTGCAGATTTTGCGACGGGTTTGGCAACGGGTTTGGCGCTTTCGGCGACGGCGGGCTTGGATGCACCGAGTTTCAGGCGCACAGGCTTTTCGCCCCACAATTCTTCCAGGTTGTAGTACTGCCGGAAATTGGGCTGCATGATGTGGACAACCGCCTGCCCGCAATCCACAATAATCCATTCGCCGTTCACCTCGCCCTCAACACGGGGCTTCTCGAATCCGGCTTCGCGGACCGCATCACGCACACTGGCGGCAAGACCTTTGGTCTGTCGGTTGGAAGTACCGGAAGCCACAATTACCCGTTCAAACAATGCTGACAAATGCTCCGTGTCAAAGACCTGGATGTCTTGGGCTTTGACGTCTTCCAGACCATCCACGATGGCGCGTTGGAGCTTGTTAATGTCTTTTTTGGCAACAATTGGTTTGTTCATCAGGCAGTTTGATAAAGGTGGTGGAGGGCAATATAACGCGCAACGGCTTCAAAAACCAGTGGTGCGACGTTTTGGCAGTTCGCCAAACGGCGGCGGATGTCAGTAGCACTGACGTCCATGGGGGGCAAATTCAACACCTGAAAGGGTGTTTGTGCCGAAAGCTCTGCATTAAAAGTGCCTCCAGCCCTCGAAGAATCTGCGCGAGCAGCTACACATATTATAGCGAGCTGAAGAATCGCCTGCCACCGGTGCCAGCTTTGCAGCGACCTGGCCTGGTCTTCGCCAATGATCAGAAACAGTTGAGCGCCGGGCTGCTCGGATGCCAACTCGGTCAGCGTATCCACGGTGTAGCTGGGGCCGTGGCGTCGGGTTTCCCGGTCGTCGACCACGACGTTGGGCAGGTCAGCAAACGCCAGTTGTGCCATGGCCAGCCGATGCGCGGCCGCTGTCAACACCCGGGATTTGTGCCAAGCTTCACCCGTCGGAATGATGTGCAACACATCGAGCCGCAACTGTTCCACGGCCTGATGAGCCAGGGCCCAATGGGCCCGGTGAGGCGGATCAAACGACCCACCAAAGAGGCCGACGCGTCGCAACGGCATGGCCGTCGCGCTCACACCCAGTCTCGCCTCGGCAAGAATCGGGTGTACAAGTCGTCTTCGGCCGAACCGGCTTCAGGCACTGATTGGTAGGCCCAGCTCGCCAAGGGTGGCATGGACAGCAAAATCGATTCGGTGCGGCCACCTGACTGCAAACCGAAATGGGTTCCCCGGTCCCATACCAGGTTGAACTCCACGTAGCGTCCTCGGCGATACAACTGGAAGTTGCGCTCGCGTTCGCCATAGGCCATGTCTTTGCGGCGCTCCACGATCGGCATATAGGCCCGCAAAAATGCATCGCCTACCGATTGCATCAGTGCAAAACCGTTGGCAAAGCCACCTTCGGCAAAGTCATCAAAGAAGATGCCGCCGATGCCACGCTGCTCATTGCGGTGCTTCAAATAGAAATAATCGTCGCACCACTTCTTGAAGTGAGGGTACTTATCGACCCCAAAAAATTGAACTGCCTCGCGACAAGTCGCATGGAAGTGACGCGCGTCGTCTTCATCCCCATAGTACGGCGGCAGGGCCG
>CAZMXB010000109.1:0-15224 GCA_964569855.1 uncultured Rhodoferax sp. | reverse complement strand
AGCTTTGTGCTGTTGAGCTTTCCTTTTACCCGCGCCTGGGGCGAGTCACTCAATACCTACCTGTTGAGCTTGGCCATGCCCGTCTTTACGGCGGCTATTGCATCGGTTCCCGAACTCTTGATTGCGTTGCTGATCTTTTACCTGGCCTACCTGACCGCCCAGGCGCTCGGACAATTCTTTACCAGAGTGCAAAGCGGCGCAGTACAACTGGCCTGGTTGGATGCAGATGTTGTTGCTCCCACCCAGCGTATTTCGAAAGTGGTGGTGTGGCTGTTTGCATTGGCCATGGCGTATCCCTATTTGCCCGGCTCCGACACCGAAGCCTTCAAGGGGCTTTCCGTTCTGGTGGGTTTGATGCTCTCCATGGGGGCTTCCAGTCTGGTGGGACAGGCGGCCAGCGGGCTGATCCTGACTTATGGCCGGGTTTTTCGCAAAGGCGAGTTCGTACGCCTGGCAGACCATGAAGGCACCGTCACCGAAATGGGTATTTTCACTACGCGTATCCGCACCGGCCTGGGGGAGGAGCTCACCATCTCCAACGCCAGCATCCTCGGTGCCACCACCAAGAACTACTCCCGCGCTGTGCCGGGTGCCGGGTTTGTGCTCGATACCACGGTCACCATTGGCTACGACACCCCGTGGCGCCAGGTGCATGCGATGCTGATCGAGGCGGCCACGCGCACCGAAGGTATCGCCAGCGACCCGGCACCGCAAGTGTTTCAGACCGCGCTCAATGACTGGTACCCGGTGTATCGCCTGGCGTGCCATGCCACACCACAGGAACCCCGCGCAAGGGCCTTGCTGCTCAGTGCGCTGCACGCCAGCATTCAGGACGTTTTCAACACCTATGGGGTGCAGATCATGTCGCCACAGTATCTGCAAGATCCCAAAGAAGCCAAGCTGGTACCACCCGCGAAGTGGTTCCCCGCCCCAGCCGTAAAACCCGATGACTGGGACACTGAAAAAAGGCCCTGCCCATGACCCCGTTTGAGCTGGTTTGCGCCCTGTTGTTCGGGCTGGCCATTGTCCACACGTTTTCGACCAAATACTTTGAACACCTGGCGCACCTGCAGCCACGCCACGCCGGCCTGTGGCACTGGCTGGGCGAGGTCGAGGTGGTGTTCGGTTTCTGGGCACTGGTGCTGGCAATCAGCATGTTTGCCATGCTGGGTGCGGCCCCCGCCATCGAGTACATCGATACCCGCAATTACACCGAACCCATGTTCGTCTTTGCGGTCATGGTGATCGCCGCCACACGGCCGATTTTGCAGGCAGCGACCGGGCTATTGCAGTGGCTGGCCCGCGGCGTTCCGCTGGGCGGCAGTCTGGGCTACTACCTGGTGGTGATGGTACTGGTGCCCTTGATGGGTTCGTTCATTACCGAACCTGCGGCCATGACGCTGGCCGCGCTGATTTTGGGTGACCGCTTCTTTGCCAGAAACCTCTCGACGCCCCTCAAATACGCAACCCTGGGTGTGCTGTTTGTCAATATCTCGATTGGTGGCACGCTCACCGCGTTTGCCGCGCCACCCGTGCTGATGGTGGCGGCCCAGTGGGGCTGGGACACGGCCTTTATGGCGTCCACTTTTGGCTGGAAAGCCGCGATTGCCGTGTTGGTGAATGCCGTCGGGGTCTCGGTGTGGTTTCGCAGCGAACTGACTGCGCTGCCCCTGGAGCCGCAAGCCAAAGACGCGGCACCAGGCGTGCCCCTGTTGCTGGTCGCCGTGCATCTGGCATTTCTGGCCGGGGTGGTGGTGTTCGCGCACCATCCGGCCATTTTTATGGGCCTGTTTCTGTTTTTCCTCGGCATTGCCCATGCCTACGAACACCACCAGGACCGCCTGATTTTGAAAGAGGGCTTGCTTGTGGCATTTTTCCTCGCCGGGCTGGTGGTGCTGGGCGGCCAGCAGCAGTGGTGGCTGCAACCTCTGTTGATGGCGATGAGCAGTGATGTGGTGTTTGTGGGGGCGATTGCACTGACCGCCTTCACCGACAACGCGGCCCTGACCTACCTGGGCTCGCTGGTGGAAGGCTTGAGCGACAGTTTCAAGTATGCGCTGGTGGCTGGTGCGGTGACGGGCGGGGGCCTGACCATCATTGCCAACGCACCCAACCCGGCCGGCATAGCCATCCTGCGCCAGCACTTCGACGAAGGGGTTGTCCACCCGCTGGGTTTGCTGCTGGCTGCCTTGCCGCCCACCCTGGTGGCTGCGGCGGCATTCTGGATCTTCCGATAGTGCGGTTGGGCACTTGGCGGATGTTTTCCGTTTGACAGGCCGTACCGTGTTGACCGGCGAACCCAATGCATTCTTGCGCGCCGTAGCGTCGCGACTGCCCGTTGGGCGAGCGCTGTGCCTGGGGGCGGGCGAAGGGAACAACGCCGTGTTTCTGGCGGAGCGCGGCTTGGCGGTCACCGCCGTAGATGCCTCCGCGTTGAGGCTGCAAAAGGCGCAGCGCCTGGCCACTGCACACGGCGTGTCAATCGACACCGTTCTAGCCGACCTGTGCGACTACTGCGTTGCGCCCGGCCAATGGGATGTCATCGTGCTGTTGTTCGTGCACCTGCCCGGCGCGCAGCGCCGCGACCTGCACGCCGAGGTGGTGCAGGGCTTGCGTGCGGGGGGCGCACTGGTACTGGAGGACTTTGCCCCGATGCCAGGAGTACCGGGCGACGCCGAACATCGGGTGTCGCTGGACGAATTGCAGCACGAATGTTCCGCCCTCGACCACGCATGGGCGACCAACTGCTGGCGCGAACTGGACGAAGGGGCAGGGCACAAGGGCCCACGCTACGTCACCCAGCTATTGGCCTACCGGCGCGCCTCCACGGCAGATCCCTCGGCGCAGGTTTCCCTGCTGCGCAAGCAGGTGGCGCAATGTGCGCACACGCCCGCTGCGGCGCTGCGAGCGCTCAATGCCGCAGTGGCGCTGCAGCCACGGGACGCCAGCCTGCACTACAACCGGGCCGTGGTCCTGCGCCAGTTGGAGCACTTGCCGGCAGCGCTGGCGGGTTATGACGATGCATTGGCCTTGCGCCCGGCATACCCGCAGGCATTGGCCAACCGCGCCAATGTGTTGCAGGATTTGTTGCGCCTGGACGCTGCCCTGCAGGCCTATGACGCCGCGCTCGCAGTGCGGCCCGACGCGCCACATGTGCGTCTGAACCAGGCTTTGTGTCTGCTGCGATCCGGAGACCTGGCGCGGGGCTGGCCACGGTTTGAGGCGCGCCACGCGGTAGCCGGCTATCAACGCCGCCATTACACGGGCTCGGCAGCCTTGTGGCTGGGGCAGACTGACCTGTCCGGCCAAACACTGCTGCTGTACGCCGAGCAGGGTCTGGGCGATACATTGCAGATGCTGCGCTACGTACCCCTGCTGGCGGCGCGCGGTGCGCGCGTGCTGCTGCATCTTCCTGCCACGCTGCTGCCCCTGGCGCGCGACCTGAAAGGCGTTTCAGGCTGCACGGCGCTGGGGCAGGCCTTGCCCGCACATGATCTGCAGTGCCCCATGCTGTCGCTGCCGCTGGCCTTCGAAACCACGCTGGACTCGATTCCCGCAGCCACCGGTTACCTGCAAGCCGGCGCCGCGCGCCGCGCCCACTGGCAGCAGACTCTGGGCACAGCCAGTGGCTTGCGCGTGGGTCTGGTCGCCAGCGGCGACCCGCGCCACGCACGCGATGCACAACGCAGCCTTGGCCTTGCAGCATTGGTGGCCACATTGCCCGCAGACGTTCAGGCGTTTTGCCTGCAACACGAACTGCGCACGGCCGACCGCCACACCTTGCAGGAACACCTGCAGGTGCGCGCCTTTGGTGACGAGTTGCGCGACATGGCTGATACGGCCGCCCTGTGCAGCCTGATGGACGTTGTGATCAGCGTCGACACCGCCGTTGCGCACCTGAGCGCAGCGCTGGGCCGCCCCACTTGGGTTTTGCTGGCGCACGCGCCCGACTGGCGCTGGTTGCTGGGGCGTGAAGACAGCCCTTGGTACAACAGCGTCCGGCTGCTGCGCCAAACACAGCCAGGACGGTGGGATGACGTGCTGTTGAGGGTGGCTGAAGAGATCAGGAAACAAACCGCTCCGGTTGGCCTTTTCGGGAGCGGCGGTGACATCCATTGACCCGCAACAGGTGCTGGCGCCAGAGAAATTGCCCGATGCATGGATGGGTTGGGTGGCGTCCGCCCGGTTGATGGACGCCGTGGAGAAGAATGGCCTCTGGCCCTCGTAAATAAAGCGTCAGCAGCTATTCAAACTATAGCAACTCACACTTCCAGGTTGTCAATCAACCGCGTCGCGCCAAGGCGTGCTGCAGCCAGTACCACCAGGGCGTCACCGGGGCGGGGTGGTTGCAGATCGGCCTGGCGGCGCACGGCCACATAGTCGGGGCGCCAGCCGGCGTTGCTCAGGGTTTGCATGGCCTGGGATTCCAGCCGGCCAATGCTGGCTGCGTCAACAGCCGCATTGTCACGCAGTGCGGCCACCACGGTTTTCAGGGTGGTCGACAACTGCACGGCCTGCTCACGTTCGGCCGGACTCAGGTAGCCGTTGCGCGATGACAATGCCAGCCCGGTTTCGCTGCGCTGGGTCTCCCCACCCACAATGTCCACCGGCATGGCAAATTGCTTGACCATGTTGCGTATCACCATGAGCTGCTGGTAGTCCTTCTTGCCAAACAAGGCGGTGCGGGCCTGGGTGCAGGACAGCAGCTTGAGCACCACGGTGCAGACACCAATGAAGAAGCCGGGACGGAAATGGCCTTCCAGAATGTCAGCCAGCTCGCCGGGCGGGTGTACCTTGAAGGTCTGCGGCTGCGGGTACATCTCGGCCTCTTTGGGCGCAAACACCAGGTCGCAACCGGCGGCTTCCAGTTGCTGGCAATCGGCGTCCAGCGTGCGCGGGTAGGTATCAAAGTCCTCGTGCGGCGCGAACTGCAGGCGATTGACAAAAATGGTCGAGACCGTGATGTCACCCAGCGGCTTGGCCTGGCGCACCAGGGCCAGATGGCCGGTGTGCAAATTGCCCATGGTGGGCACCACGGCGGGGTGGCGAAATCCACTCAGGTGGTCGCGCAGGTCAGAGAGGGTGTGAACAATTTTCATAAGATTGCGAAGGGTAGTCTTTCAGAGACACCGTCGGGCTGGCTTTGCCAGACGACTGGTGTCGCCCCCTTGAGGGGGAGGCACCGCAGGTGCTTCGGGGGGAGCCGGGTCACCAGGCGTGCAGGGCGTCGTCAGGGAAGCTGCCGTTTTTGACGGCGGCGATGTACGCTTCAAAGGCCCCGCGGATGCTGCTGGCGTCGTTCATGAAGTTGTGGACAAATTTCGGGTTCTTGCCCAGGTGGAGCCCCAGCATGTCGTGCATCACGAGCACCTGGCCGGCGGTGCCCTTGCCCGCGCCGATGCAGATGGTGGCGCAGTGCACCAGTTCGTCGGTGAGTTCCCTGGACAGCGGTGCGGGCACCATTTCCAGCACCAGCATGCTCGCACCTGCGTCCTGCAATTCGTGGGCCTGGCGGTTGAGCAGCCCGGCGCTGACTTCGGTTTTGCCCTGCACGCGATAGCCTCCCAGCGAGTGCACCGTTTGCGGGGTCAGCCCCAGGTGGGCACAAACAGGAATACCGCGTTCCACCAGAAAGCGCACGGTCTCGGTAGTCCAGCCGCCGCCTTCGAGCTTGACCATGTGGGCCCCGGCCTGCATGATGACCCCGGCGCTGCGGATGGCTTGTTCTTTGGATTCCTGGTAAGCCCCAAACGGCAGATCGCCAATCAACCAGGCGGTCCCCTGGGCACGGCGCAGCCCGCGCGCCACCATTTCGGTGTGGTAACGCATATGCTCCAGCGACACGCCCACGGTGGTGTGCAAGCCCTGGCAAACCATGCCCAGCGAATCGCCGACCAGGATGGCGTCAATCCCTGCGGCATCGGCCACCGCCGCAAAGGTCGCGTCGTACGCCGTGATCATGGTGATCTTTTCGCCCCGGGTGCGCATCTCCAGGATGCGCGGCAGGCTGATGGGCTTGCGGCTTGGCATGGGGGACGCGGGTGGCAGCGTGCCGTAGGGGGTGGCGTGCAGGGCGGCTGTGTTGCTGTCGGATGGTTGTGTCATGGTTTCAAGTCCTGTGACGGAGTTTTGGGCGAGATCGGGCGAATACTAACTGGGCGAATAGGCCAGGCGCACATAAATCGGTGCAAAAGCCTCGGCCTGGGTGATTTCAATCAGCGTTTCCTTGCCCAATTCCAGCAAAGCAATGAAGGTGACCACCAGTACGGCAGAACCGCTGGCGGGGTCAAACAATTCTTCGAACGGGACAAAACGGCGGCCTTGGAGCCGCCGCAGCACCATGCCCATGTGTTCGCGCACCGAGAGTTCTGCCCGGGTGATCTTGTGGTGCTGCACCAGCCTGGCGCGCTTGAGAATGTCTCGCCAGGCTTCCTGCAGGTCACTGACGTTGACATCGGGAAAACGGGGTGCCAGCGATTGTTCGATCGTGACCCCGGCTTTCAGAAAATCGCGTCCAAACTGGGGCAGGGCGTTGAGCCGGGCCGCCGCCACTTTCATTTGCTCGTATTCGATCAAACGGCGCACCAGCTCGGCTCGTGGGTCCTCGGCTTCCTGGCCATCAGCCACTTTTCTGGGGGGCAAGAGCATGCGCGACTTGATTTCGATCAGCATGGCCGCCATCAGCAGGTATTCGGCCGCCAGTTCCAGGTTGCGGTTGCGGATCTGGTCTACGTAAACCAGATACTGCCGCGTCACGCTGAGCATCGGAATGTCCAGAATATTGAAATTCTGCTTGCGGATCAGGTAGAGCAGCAGGTCCAGCGGGCCTTCAAAGGCTTCCAGAAAGACCTCCAGGGCATCGGGCGGAATGTACAAATCCTGCGGCAACGCAAACAACGGCTCGCCATACAGGCGCGCCAAAGCAACCTGGTCTACGACCTCGGGGCTGGCCGGCAGGATGGCCAGATCAGGCCCGGACAAGGCGGAGTTTGCGGCAGGGGGCGTCACGGATGTGCTATCAAAAAAATAGCTGCCCACGCAAATTCTACGAGGGCTGGAGCCTGATTTGGCTAAGACGACTTGTCGGTCTGGTAAACGTAGGGCTTCTGCGCAACCTGGGCTTTGCGATAGCCTTTCCAGGCGTCACGGTCTACCAGCTTGTTCCACAACAGGGCCAATCCGGATCGCTGCTCGCTGGCCAACGTGGGCTTGGCCTGCTTGAGCTGCTCCAGGAATTGGGTGGCGTCTGACTTGTAGTCGGGGCGGCGGAAAATGTTCATGGCGTGGACCTCGGGTTGGCGCTTTGTCGCATTTTACCGGGCCAATCGGCACCCGCTACGAACCTGTGACCTGAAGCAGGGGGTGCGCAGGCACGGTTGTGTTTCAGGGTGGCCTGCCAATCGCGTGTTCGTCGATGTCAGGAAACCGGCCTGCGTGATCGGACGGCTGGAAGATACGCTGGAGTTCTGACCGCAATGGCATGGGCGCATCCAACTCGAGCTTCCCTGCTGCTGCGCGCAAACGCATGTTTTCCAGGCTGATGGGCAGGCCCTTTGCCGCAAACACAATGTGGTTGGCACGCTCCGGCACGCCAATGACCACCATATTTCCACGAAAGCATGTGTTGACTCTCTCCAGAAACGCGCAATGTGCCGGGTGATCGCTGTCCAGATTGATCGCTATAGCGCCATTTGGTCGTAACACACGGTATGCGTTTTCATAAAAGGCCATGCTGGTCAATTGGTCGGACTGACCATCCTCGTCAAAACCGTCCACCAGAATGGCATCAAAGCGCTGGCGGGTTTCGCGCACGAAATCAGCACCATCAGCGCAAACCACTTCGAAGCGGGCATTGTCAGCGGGTACCTGAAACTGCTGGCGCATGGCGATGACGCGCGGGTTGATCTCCACGACCGTCATGCGGGTTTCCGCAAGCTGGTGGTAGCAATACTTGGCCAATGAACCGCCGCCCAGGCCAATCATCAGAATGTGTGCGGGCTTTTGCACCAGCAACAAGAAGCCCATCATGGTTCTGGTGTACGGCAATACCAAATCCATGGGCTGTTGCAGCGACATCAGACTTTGTGTTTCGCCCTGCCTGAACTGCAGGGAAACGTGGTCTCCGTGCGTGCACACCAGGGGTGGTGGGTGGTCCATGGGGTCGGAAATCTTTCGCAGCGCGGGGGATTGCGCTGAACCGGTCTGAAAAACGGGTATCCGTGAATTCGAAGACAAATTGAAAAAAGTAGTCTTTAAGTTGACTTGTATGATAATGAAATGATCATAGTTTGGCGAGTGAACGTTGCCCGTAACGCTGGTAGAGGTCCCGTCACTTGCATGGCAATTGAATTCACACCGGAATCCAATGGAACTTAAAACTGCTCGCTTGACGGTATTGGTGGATCCTGCAAAGAAAAAGGCATTTGAGACCCTGTGTGCCAAGCAGGATCTGACACCGTCCCAGGTCGTCAGACGCCTGATTCGCGACTACCTGGTCCAGCACGGGGCAGAATTTGTGCCCGGTGGACTGGCCGGGGAGCCCGACACGACGGAAGGTGCGCCGTGACGACCCTCTGCTCCCGCTGACTGGCCAGAAAACGCATGCACAGTTTCACGCACCCTGGCGATTGGCTTCATCTGGACTGGGTGTTGGTCGTGGTCTGCGCCTGGTTGTTGATTGGCTGTGCCGGCGTCGCGGCATTGCGCAGGTTCCGTGTTGTCGCAACGGTGCTGTTTCCCGCTGGTGCCTTTTTCTCGATCGTGCTGATGGCCGTGGCGCTCAGTGCCGCCTTTGCCGGGCCTGAGGTGGCAGTGCTGCCACTGGGGCTGCCACAACTGCCGTTTCATTTGCGTCTGGACAGCCTGTCGGCCTTCTTTCTGCTGCTGATTGGCGGCGTCTCGGCCGGTGTTTCGACCTTTGCCGCCGGCTATTTCCGCCAGGGCGAGGGTACGCCGCCAGGGCTGATCTGCCTGGAATACCACGTGTTCCTGGCCAGCATCGCCCTGGTGGTGCTGGCCGACGATGCCTATGTGTTCATGGTGGTGTGGGAGACCATGGCGTTTTCGTCGTTCTTCCTGGTCATGGCCAATCACCGGATTCCGGAAATCCGCCGCGCTGGTTACCTTTATATGCTGGTGGCGCACGTTGGTGCCCTGGGCATCCTGCTGTGCTTCGGACTATTACAGGCCAATACGGGCGACTACACCTTTGCCAACATGCGCGCCCAGCATCTGACGCCATTCTGGGGTTCCGTGGCCTTTTGTCTGGCGGTGTTCGGTTTTGGCGCCAAGGCCGGGTTGCTGCCGTTGCACGTCTGGCTGCCCGAGGCGCACCCGGCGGCACCGTCGCCGTTCTCGGCCTTGATGAGCGGCGTGATGCTGAAGATCGCGCTGTATGGCATCTTGCGCGTGTCATTTGATCTTCTGCAGACCCGCATCTGGTGGTGGGGTGTGCTGCTGATGGCCGTCGGACTGGCGAGTGCTTTGTTTGGTGTGGTGTTTTCCACGGTGCAAGTGGAGATGAAGCGTCTGCTGGCCTATTCATCGATTGAAAACATTGGCCTGATCTGCGCGGGCATGGGTCTGTCCATGTTGTTTGCGGCCTACGGCATGACCGCCTTCTCTGCGCTGGCGCTGACGGCTGCGCTGTACCACATGATCAGCCACGCCTTCTTCAAGAGCCTGCTGTTTTGCAGCACGGGTGCCGTGTTGCATGCCACGGGCGAGCGCAGTCTGGGCAAGCTCGGCGGTCTAATGCGCTTCATGCCCTGGGTGGCCTGGCCCACGCTGATTGGCGCGCTCTCTTGCGCCGGCCTGCCTCCGTTTGGCGGCTTTGTGGCCGAATGGCTGCTGCTGCAAAGCTTTCTGTTCACCACCGGGCTGCCCAGTTCGTTTCTGGACATGCTGGTGCCGGTCATGGCCGCCATGATTGCGCTGATTGCGGCCCTGTCGGGCTACACCATGGTCAAGTATTTCGGAGTGATCTTTCTGGGCCAGCCGCGGGACGAAAAACTCGCCCAGGCACACGATGCAGGCCTCTGGGAACGTCTGGGCATGGTGTGGCTGGCCACCGGTTGCGTGGTGCTGGGCCTGTTTCCCAACCAGATGATTGCGCTGATGGACCCGGTCACCCAATTGCTGGTGCAGGGCGGGCTGGCCCACACCGTGGCCGACAGTGGCTGGCTGCTGGTGCCGGTGCACATGGACCGCGCCAGTTATGCGCCCGCCATCTTCCTGTTGGGGGTGCTGGCTGCCTTTGGATTGACCTATGTGCTGGTGCGCAAGCTCTACCACGGGCGCATGCGCCGGGTGCCGCCGTGGGATTGTGGCCACCCCTGGCAGACGGCGCGCATGCAGGACTCGGCCGAGGGTTTCGGCCAGCCGATCCGCCAGATTTTTGAACCCTTTTTCCGCATGCAGCGGCACCTGCCCACCGCCTTTGACGCCCAGCCCAGTTACAGGGTGCAGGTGGAGGATCCGCTGTGGTACTGGCTCTATGTACCCCTGATCTGGCTGGTGGAGCGGGTGTCCCGGCTCGTGGGACTGCTCCAGCAGGGGCGCATTGCCGTCTACCTGATGTACAGCTTTGTGACCCTGATTGTGGTCTTGCTGGTGGTGAAATGATGAGTGCCCTGGGCGTCCTGTCACAACTGCTGGCGCTCATTACCGCGCTGCTGCTGGCGCCGCTGCTGGCAGGTTGGGTCAACCAGTGGCGGCACTGGTTGCAGAACAAGTCCGCGCCGGGCCTGTTGCAACCCTACCGCATGCTGCACAAGCTGTTCCAAAAAGAATCCCTGGTGGCCGAGCATGCGACGCAGTTGTTCCGTATGGCGCCCTATGTGGTGTTTGGCTGCATGCTGCTGGCGGGAGCCATCGTACCGACCCTGTCCACCGATCTGCCCCTGTCACCCGCAGCCGACGCGATTGCGTTGGTGGGCCTGTTTGCGCTGGCCCGTGTTTTTATCTCCCTGGCGGCGATGGACGTGGGCACCGCCTTTGGCACATTGGGTGCACGCCGCGAAATGCTGGTCGGGTTCCTGGCCGAGCCCGCGCTGCTGATGGTGCTGTTCTGTGCGTCCATGATCACGGGGTCGACTTCGCTGACCGTCATCGTCGAAACGTTGGCGCACCGGGAACTGGCTATCTACCCCAGCATGTTGCTGGCGGGAGTGGCCTTCACGATGGTGTCGCTGGCCGAGAACGCCCGCGTGCCGGTGGACAACCCGGACACCCACCTCGAACTCACGATGATCCATGAGGCACTGATCCTGGAGTACTCTGCCCGCCACCTGGCCTTGCTGGAGTGGGCGGCCAGCCTGAAACTGTTTGTCTACTCCTGCATCGGTCTGGCGCTGTTCTTTCCATGGGGCGTGGCCGACGCCCAAGCCCCCCTGGCCTTGCTGCTGGCGCTGCCGGTGCTGGTGTTCAAGCTGGCGGTGGGCGGTGTTGCCCTGGCTCTGATCGAGACATTCAGCGCCAAGATGCGCATCTTTCGTGTGCCCGAGTTTCTGGGCACCGCGTTTTTGCTGGCTGTCATCGGCTTGTTGGTCAATGTCTTGCTGGGGGTCGGATGAATCACCTGGCGCCCCAGTTCATCAACCTGTTCGCAACGCTGATTCTGTTGCTGTCGTTCGCCATGATTTCGCAGCGGCGCATCGTCTCGCTGATCAACCTGTTTGCCATGCAGGGCGCAGCGCTGGTGGCTGCATCGTTCCTGCTCGGTTATGTGACGCACCAGCCGGACCTGTATGTTTCGGGTGTATTGACGCTGGTGCTCAAGGTCATCTTCATTCCCTGGATGTTGCACCGCCTGATTCGCAAGCTCAATGTGCGCTGGGACGTGGAGACGCTGTTCAACGTGCCCACCACCATGCTGGTGGGTATTGGGCTGGTGATCTTCTCGTTTAGCCTGGCGTTGCCGATCTCGCGCCTGTCGCATTCCATTGCCGGTGGCTCGCTGGGTATCGCGCTGGCCTGTGTGTTGCTGTCCTTCATGATGATGATCACCCGCTCCAAGGCCGTACCCCAGGTCATCGGTTTTCTGTCGATGGAGAACGGGCTGATCTTCGCGGCCACCACCGTGACCAACGGCATGCCAATGATTGTGGAGTTCGGCATTGCGCTGGACGTGCTGGTGGGCGTGTTGATTCTGGGCGTGTTCATGTTCCAGATCCGGGAGAAGTTCGACAGCCTGGACATCCACAATCTGGAAACGCTGAAGGACGACTCCGCATGAAGGTTTTCCAGTGAGCGCGCTGGTTTTTGTTCTGGGCATTCCGCTGCTGGGTGGGCTCACGCTGGCTTTTTACGGGCACCGTCTGTGGGCGCGCGATGTCAACGTGGCCTTCAGCCTGGGGACTTTCCTGGCCGCGTGTTTTTTGACCAACCACACCATCAACTACGGGCCACAGTTGCTGTGGGAACAGCAGTTCTACATCGACCCGCTGAATGTCTTTCTGGTGACGCTCACCGCCTTTGTCAGCCTGACCACGGCCATCTTCTCGCGGCCCTATATGCGGGTGGAACAGGACCACGGCAAAATGACACCGCCGCGCATGCGGCTCTACCACAGCATGTACCAGCTGTTCAGCTTCACCATGCTGCTGGGCTTCACCACCAACAATCTGGGCATCATCTGGGTCGCCATGGAAGCGGCCACGCTGACCACCGTGTTGCTGGTCAGCGTGTACCGCACCTCGGCCAGTCTGGAGGCGGCCTGGAAGTATTTCATTCTCTGCGGTGTCGGCATTGCACAGGCGTTGTTTGGAACCATCCTGCTGTACATGGCCGCCGACAAGGTGCTGGGTGCCGAGCACGCCACGCTGCTGTGGACCAGCCTCAACGATGTGAAGGGTCAGCTCGACCCCACCATCATCACACTGGCTTTTGTGTTTCTGCTGGTCGGCTACGGCACCAAAGTTGGCCTGGTGCCACTGCACAGCTGGTTGCCCGATGCCCATGCCGAAGGCCCGACGCCGGTGTCGGCCGTGTTGTCGGGTCTGTTGCTCAATGTGGCCATGTACGCGGTGCTGCGCTGCAAGGTGCTGACCGACGGCGCTTTGGGCACGCCGATGGCGGGGCAGTTGATGATGGGCTTTGGCCTGCTGTCGGTCACCGTGGCGGCGTTCTTTCTATCCAGGCAAAAAGACGTCAAACGCATGTTCTCGTACTCATCGATCGAACACATGGGCCTGATTACCTTTGCCTTTGGCATGGGCTCGCCGCTGGCCAATTTTGCTGGCCTGCTGCACATGACGGTGCACTCGCTGGTCAAGTCGGCCATCTTTTTTACCGTGGGCCATGCCACGCAAAAGGCCGGCACGCAGGTCATGAGCGAGATTCGAGGCCTCATCAAGGTCAACCCTACCGTCGGCTGGGGTCTGATGCTGGGCGTGATGGCCATCCTGGGCATGCCGCCATTTGGTGTGTTTGCCAGCGAGTTTCTGATCCTGACCACCGCCATGCGCGAGCAGCCTTGGGCCGCGCCGTTCCTGTTCCTGGCGCTGGGGGTGGCGTTTGCGTCCATCCTGGCCCGGGTGCTGCCCATGGTGTTTGGCGACACCACGCTCAAACCGCTGGCCCATCCACCGGCCTTGTTGCCGGTGTTCGTGCACCTGGTGCTGGCCCTGGTGCTGGGACTGTACATTCCGCCGTATCTGAACGGCTGGTACGTGCAGGCCGCTGCCATGTTGGGGGGGTGATGTGATGAAGATTCCCGGTCTGGATATTGCGTTCACAGCCCTTTCGGCACCAGTGCCGATCTGGCATGCGCGCGTCACAGAGCAGGAATGGATGGCCGCGGCCGGCTTGGTGCGCGAGCGTGGCGGCCGTCTGCTGGCGCTGTGGGCGGGCATGTCGGAGCATGCCGATGCTATCGAACCCGTAGCGGCTTGCGTAACAACCACGAGGGCTAGCGCCGTATTTGTCTCTTATGTTTTGCTGGAAGGCGTATTCTGGCTGGTGCTGCCGCTGAAACTTGCGAACGGACGGTTGGAGTATCCAGACCTGTCTGCGGTTTTTCCCGTGGCGGCACGAATGCAACGCGCGTCGGCGGACCTGTCTGGCGTTCACGCACTGGGTGCCAGTGACCAGCGTCCCTGGCTGAACCATGGCGCCTGGGCCGCAGACCACCATCCCCTGATGCGGGACCCGCAGGCCCGGCCCCAGCCATTGCCGGGCGCTTTGGTGGACTACCCGTTTGTGCGGGTCGAGGGTGACGGCGTGCACGAGATCGCAGTTGGCCCGGTGCATGCCGGCATCATCGAGCCCGGGCACTTCCGGTTCTCGGTGGTCGGCGAAAAAGTCCTGCGGCTGGAGCAGCGTCTGGGCTACACGCACAAGGGCATCGAGCAGCGCATGACGCAGATGCCGCCGCTGGAGGCCCACCGCCTGGCCGGACGCGTGTCGGGCGACTCGACCGTGGCCTTCGCCTGGGCCTATTGCATGGCGCTGGAATCGGCCACACAAACCACCATCCCGGCGCGTGCGGCCTGGCTGCGTGCACTGCTGCTGGAGCGCGAGCGTGTAGCCAACCACCTCGGCGACCTGGGCGCGCTGGGCAATGATGCTGCGTTCGCCTTTGCGCTGGCGCAGTTCTCGCGACTGCGGGAAGACTGGCTGCGCCGCTCCAGAGACGCCTTTGGCCACCGGCTGATGATGGACTGCATCGTTCCCGGTGGTGTGGGCGTGGACCTGGAGCCCGCGCAGATCGCCCCCATGCTGCGCCAGTGTGACGACATGGAGCAGGAGGTCCGGCGTTTGGCAGGCATCTTTGAGGAGCATGCGGGCCTGCAGGACCGTTTCCTGACCACCGGCCGTGTCACCCCGGCGCTGGCCTCGCAACTCGGCCTGTCCGGCCTGGCCGGACGTGCCAGCAGCCAGGCCTGGGACCTGCGTTGCGACCACCCCTTTGTGCCCTACACCGAATTGCACGTGGCCATGGCCCTGCACCAGAACGGCGACGTGGCGGCGCGGGTGGCCGTGCGTTTTGAGGAAGTCTTCGAATCGCTGCGCATCATCCGGCACATGGTGACGCATTTGCCGGTTGGCCCGCTGCTTTGCGGCGTGGTGTTCGGAGATCAGGCCAGCCTGGGTGCCGGTTGGGTTGAGGGCTGGCGTGGCGAGTTGTTCTTGGCCTTGGAGCTGGCCGGTGCCGAAAGAGGCCACCGCATCCTGCGCTGCCACTTGCACGACCCGTCTTGGCAAAACTGGCCGGTGCTACAGCA
>CAZMXB010000108.1:5613-15227 GCA_964569855.1 uncultured Rhodoferax sp. | reverse complement strand
CCAGTACGGGTCCCACCGGTACTACCTTGGCCGGCACCGGCAGCCGGCGGATCTGTTCCTCGCTGGCCGGGCCATAACCTTTCTCCACCTCGAGTCGGGTGACCAAACCCGCAATGACTTCCTCGATCGCACGGTTGTCAATGCGCGGCAGATTGATCAATCGCGCACGGCCCGGCACCGTCTGTACGGCTACCGGGACAGGCGTTTGAGCATAGGGCGATGCGACGGGTATCCCGGTTGGAGTCATCGCAGTCACGGGTTGAACGCGCTGGCTCTGCGGTGGTTGGTTCAGCAAGGTCTGGCTCTGCACAGGTTGGCTTTGTGGAGTCGACGGGTTGGTCGCCCCAAACGGGACCCAACCATTCACGCCCTGGGCTGTAACAGACAGCCCCATCACGGCCAACATCAGGCCGCAAGTGCCTCCCAGCCAACCAGACCGCCGGCTCAATTGACGCGCCTAAAGGAGAATGGGCTGCCTTTGCGAATCAGCTTGGAGCCATCCTTTAAGGTGTCGATGCGGGGGCCACCAGTTATTTCGTACTGGGGCATCACGCGGTCTTTCATCTTCCAGGGCCAGGGGTAACCAGCATATTGGCCCGCGAGGTTAATTTCTGGGTCGAACCAGGATTGCAGCACCGACAGATCTTGTTCGGTGGGCACCTGGTAGTTGGCGGCCGCGAACGCCGCGAAGTTGATAGCCTCATCTTTGATGGTTACCAGCGCTTCCTTGGCAGCGCCTCTGGCCGCGGCCGCGGCAAGCGCTGAACGCGTTACGCCCGCCGCGGTACCTGCCGCCACTTTGGCTGTGACGACTTGAAAGGCACCTGCGCCCCCGGTCACGGCACTGGCAACCACATAGATCCCGGCGGCTGTAAGGTCCTGTTCCCCTTGGCTCGCGCCGCCAGCTTTCATGAATTCAACCGCAGTGGTGGCCGCGCCTGCCGTACCGGCGGCCGCGGCCCCGAGGGCGATCACACCGGCTGCGGACCCACCAGAAGCTGCAGTAGCGATAACCCCGAGTGTGGTGAGCGCAACCGGCGCCACACAGTCGGTAAATACCTGCTCTTTGGTGAGGTCCTTACCGTCGCCTGACCAGGCGGCAGAAAGACTAAACCACACCGCACCCGTATTGCGCGTCATGGTCGTGTTCGGGGAAACCACGCCATGGTAGAGGCAACCCACCTGGCTTACCTTGACCATCACCGGCCAATCCGTTTTGTTGACGAACTGGAATCCTGGCGAGACTCCGGGTGGTGTGGGGCGCGGGAGCTTCTTGCGCTGCCCCACATATTCCGCGTCCCCGGTCAGAAAGTCTGCGACCTTTTTACCGCCAGCAATTACGGTGCCCGCCACCCAGTCGATGACCAGGGGATTGCCCAACTCACTGCCTGACAAGGTCAGCGAATAAGTGGTGCGACCTGTCTCTGTCAGTAACCGCCCGACCGGAGCATCCCCGGCCACACCGGCATATCTGCGGGCGGCGGAATCGAGTTTCAACTCCTCCCACCGCAGGGTGCTACCGCCCACTTCCTCACGCAGTGTCCACCCGACCTGCTGGTTGTTTGCCATACGGCCCAATGCCGCGCCAATGTTGACTCCCGAAAACACGGACGCATTGGTCAATGCGTAAGCTTCCGTCCATGCGTTGGACGGCGCTGCGCTTCTGGCCAGCGTTCGCAGACCACCCGCGTCTTGTATGGCTGGCTGTCGATCCAATGCACCTAACAACTCCCAGACCCGGTTGCGCCAGAAATCAATCTTCAAAAACTGGACGTTCCACTTGGCGTCACCCGGTCGTGGCCCGACCACTGTGTACAGCTCCAGCCATCCGTCGCCCGAGTTGGCGACCTTGTAATTGCCAAAATTGCCGTCCTGACCTTTTACCAACACGGGCGGCTGGCTGTTGCCCTTCCAGAAGGTGCGCGTCTGCGCCGGGTTCAGGGGCTTCATCGTCAACGCCAACGCCGTGTCCGGCTCCGCCATCGAGGCCCGAGCAATGTAATTGGACCGTGAACCGTTCACCATCCCATCGTTAATCCCAAATGCGATGGTTTCCGCAGGGGCATTGCCTCTCTGTCCACCAAAATCCCACGCGCCGCTGTACAGGATGATCTGGGTGTCATTGCGCTCCACTTCTGCATAGGCGCGAGTGCCCCAATTTGAACTTTCGATCCATATGCCGCCCTGCGTCTTCTTGTAAAGCTTATGGTTGCCGTTATTCATGGGCCACAGCAATGAATTGATTTTGTAAACGCCCATGGCGCTTATGGCGTCTATCCGCGATTGGCAGGCTGCGTTGATTCTGGAGCAGTCTTCACCCGCCCTCGACACGTCTGCCGGGCGGTCTGGCTCGGAGGCCAGGCGCGGCTCATTGGCGTCTTTGGCAAGCAGTTTGCTGGCGGTACGGTCCACGACCAGCACTTCATAATTGGCCGCAAGCCTCAGCTGCCCGCCGTAGGGAAAAGAACAACCTGCCTGCGTCACCGTGCCCACGCGCACCCAAGTCCCACCGTCCACATGTTGCGCCCGGCAAGCATGTAAAACCGGCCCAGACTCCGCCGCATTCAACGCGTGGTTGGGGATCGCCCCGTTTTCTACGGTGACCCACTGCACTGCATACGGGTTTTGATTCGTGACTTGCGGGTCGGCAATCAGGACCTCATAGGCAGCCAGCTCCTGCTCTTTGTTATTCAGGAATACGAAGCAGCGCAATTCGCCAAAAGACCAGCCCCCGGCGTGGGTGTAGAACGGCGCAGCATTGCCAATGGCGGATACGCCATTGAGTTCTCCCCGGCAAACAGGAAGCAAATCGTAGAAAGGATTTCCTGCCGAGTCATTTCTTCCGCCAAATAATTGCCGACCACCCTTCAAGGCAGTAGCGGGTGGTATCTGCCCCGCTGCGACTGGATCCCATCGCACCGCCGGGGAAGGTAGTTTTCCCAGTTCGGCAGCGGACCAAATGCGGTAGGTGTTCGTGTCGCCAGCCGCGATGATCGTGAAATCGCTGTAGCCCGTCCCTGAAGAGCTGTAAGGGGCTACAGGAGGAACTCTCGGAACGGCGGCCGTCCCTTGGAAGGACGCGCCAATGGACGTGATCAGGCACAGACCCCTTTTGAGGAAGACAGCCCCTCCCGGGGCTATGTTGAAAACGTCTGACTTGCAGGCCGCGTATTTCACTTGCCCCGACACAACGAATGTGGTGTTGTTGACGATTCGCAAGTTGCCGGCGGTTGCAGCCGGTGGAGCGGTCGGATCAGGGAGCGCCAAGACACGGAAAGCGTAGCCCTTGAAATTGTCTCCAGACTGCACGATTTCGAAGTCGCTTAGTTTCGTACCCGCAGCGAGGTAGCTGGTTGCATCGACGCGTGACGTAAGGTCTGAGGACAAAAATCCCCACACCTTAATCTCTTTGATCAAGCATTGGCCTCTGTCGGCAATTGCGTGTGTCCGTCCGGCGGAAACGGAAAAGCCAACCTTTGGGCAGGACGTGTACTCGACGCTCCCCGCCATAACAAACGCGGCGTTGTTGACAATTCGAAAAGCGTAGCCAGTTGACGCGCTTGGCGACACGGAAGCTGGTGCAGGCGCTGTTACCGGCGCCTGAATTGCCCCCTGAGTTGGCACAGCGACGCGGAATGAACCTCCAGACCCCGTGACTTCAAAATCACTGGCAGTCGAGCCTGGAGAAACTGGAGAAACGAAAGACATTGCGGAATTGCGTTGCGCATTGCCGCTGGGGGTTGACATGACCAATGCGCTAATGGCCCTAACCAAGCAAGATCCTCTTTGGTTATTCGACCATGTCTGCCCCGGGTCAATCCGGTAGGAAACCTCTTTGCAGGCAGCAGACGTGTATTGCACATCCCCAATCACATAGCCAGTAGTTTTGTTGGCAATTCGCAGGTCGTAGGTCTGAGCGTTCACGCTCAATGTGGTGCCAAGGAAGCCAAGGATCAGGTAGGCAATGCCTGCGCTGAGACCACGGAAATTGATCGACAAACGCATGGCCTAGCTCCCTTATGTCTGCTGGTTGTTCTCGATGAACACCAATTCGGAATTTGACGTGTGTCAATCGGTGCGTCGGCGACTTTACCCCGTAATCCTTGACAAAGCCAGAGGGTTTTTCCATACATCTGACCTTGGCCCGATAGGCATTTCAACCGCATGAGGCCAAGCATCTCCCCTTGGAAGAGCTGGAAGAGCCCTCAACCTGTGTAGAAACCCTGGCCGTGCCCGCAGCAAGGCCGTGCCTGGCCGATCCACCGGCAAAATGCGCGGTTCACCAGAGGAATTAGCGGTTCACCGGGTATTCAGGCGCTGCTGTCCACCGCACAGCGGGCGCAGCAGCCCAGCATGCGTTCCAGTGTGGCGCGGTCGTGCGCCTGGATGCAGACGCCTTTCACTCCTGAACTGATAGCGCGTAACGCATATTCCACGAGGGCTGGACGCCAATTTCACTATTCACTATTGCCAGACGCGACACCAAAACCCCGTATGGGTAACAACTGGGCAGCTGCCAAGCCAACTGCCCTAACCTCAGACCCCTCCGCTAAATATGCAGCGCATGCCCCAGAGCCCTTAACGCCGCCTCCTGCACCGCCTCGCCCAGTGTCGGGTGCGCATGGATGGTGCCGGCCACATCTTCCAGCGTCGCGCCCATCTCCAGTGAATGCGAGAAGGCCGTGCTCAACTCCGACACGCCCTTACCCACCGCCTGCCAGCCAACGATGCGGTGGTTGTCGCGCCGGGCGACGACGCGGACAAAACCGTCTGTGGATTCCAGCGTCATGGCGCGGCCGTTCGCCGCAAAGGGAAAATGGGCGTGGATGCAATCGAGCCCGGCCTGGGCGGCCTCCAGCGGAGACTGACCTGCTGCCACTACCTCCGGGTCGGTAAAACAGACCGCCGCAATGGCAGCAGGGGTGAAATGGCGGCGCTTACCCGAAATGATCTCGGCCACCATTTCACCCTGCGCCATTGCCCGGTGGGCGAGCATGGGCTCGCCCGTCAAATCGCCAATCGCCCAGACGTTGCGCATCGATGTGCGGCACTGGTCGTCGACCTTGATGGCGCGACCGTTCATGGCCAGCATCAGACCCTCCAGCCCCCAGCCGTGGGTGTGCGGCACACGACCAATGGCCACCAGCACCTGGTCGGCGGCCAGTTCGGTTTCGCGGCCGGCCGCGTCCTGTACGCGTACGGCTTCACCGGCGGTATTCAGGCCCTGGACCTTGCTGCCCAGCAACACCTGCACACCCAGTTTGCGTAGGGATGCTGCCACCGGTTTGGTCAGCTCTTCGTCGTACAGCGGCAGGATGCGGTCCTGCGCCTCGACCACGGTCACGTCGCTGCCCAGCTTGCGATAAACCAAGCCCAGCTCCAGCCCGATGTAACCACCACCCACCACCACCAGCTTCTTGGGGATGCTGTCCGGCGACAGGGCTTGCGTGGACGAGATGACACGCCCGCCAAAAGGCATGCCCGGCAGGCCCAGCTCGACCGAGCCCGTGGCCAGCACGATGTGCTCACCCTGGATGCGTACGGGCTTGGTGTCCGCCTTGTCTTTTGCCACGTCGACGGTCTTGCCGTCGACGATGGTGGCCCAGCCCTTGACGACCTTGACGCCATGCTTTTTGAGCAAGGCCCCAACACCGCCCGTGAGGCGCGCGACGATGCCGTCTTTCCAGCGCACGGTCTGGGCTATGTCGATGCGCGCACCTTCGACATGGATGCCCAGGGTGCTGTCGCCCATGAAGTGGTGCGCCTGGTGGAAGGCCTCGGCCGCATGGATCATCGCTTTGGACGGGATGCAGCCTATGTTCAGGCAGGTGCCGCCCAGTTGCTCGCCCTCGACCAATGTGGTGGCAATGCCCAGTTGTGCGGCACGTATCGCCGCGATGTAGCCGCCGGGGCCGCCGCCTATGACCAGCAAAGTTGTGTGTTGAATGTCCATGTCCAGTTACTCCACAAACAAGGTGGCCGGACATTCCAGGTAGCCACGTATCTTTTGTACAAATTCCGCCGCGTTCATGCCGTCCACCACGCGGTGGTCGAACGACGACGACAGGTTCATCATCTGGCGCACCACGACCGCGCCATTGCGCACCATGGGGCGCTCAATCATGCGGTTGACACCCACGATGGCCACCTCGGGGTAGTTGATGACCGGCGTGCTGACGATGCCACCCAATGCGCCCAGGCTGGTGATGGTGATGGTCGAGCCGGTCAGTTCGTCGCGCGTGGCCCGTCCACTGCGCGCGGCCTCACTCAGGCGAAGCACTTCCGCTGCACAGGCCCACATATCGAGCGTCTCGGCGTGGCGAATCACGGGCACCATCAATCCACCCTGGGTCTGCGTGGCAATGCCCAGATGCACGGCGCCAAAGCGCGTCTCCACCGCAGCCTCGTCGTCATAACGGGCGTTGACTTCCGGGTGCGAACGCGCAGCCAACACCATGGCGCGCACCAGGAAGGGCAACACCGTCAGGCGGCCGCGCTCCTTGCCGTGCTGGGCGTTGAGCCGCACACGCAGTGCTTCCAGCTCGGTCATGTCCACTTCTTCCACATACGTGAAATGCGGAATGCGGCGCTTGGCCTCCTGCATCTTCTGCGCAATCTTGCGGCGCAGGCCGATGACGGGCACGGTCTGCTCATCCAGGCGCTGCGCGTAACGCTGGTCTACCACACCGGCAGGTTGCGCCTGTGCGGCGCGTGCCACATAGGCCTGCAGGTCCTCAAAGGTGATTCGACCTGCGGTGCCGGTGCCGGGTACGAATTGCAGTTCCACGCCCAGGTCCCAGGCCTGGCGGCGCACGGCCGGTGAGGCAATGGGCTTGTCGCCGGGCGCGCGGACCAGGGCTGCAGGGGCTTTGTTATTGCCAGTGCGTGCGGGGGTCGAACCATTGGATCCGTTAGTGCCATGGGGCACGGCGGGTGCAGCAGCAGCTTTCACCGGGGCAACTGCCTCTGCCTGGATTACAGCGGAAGCGGATACAGGTGCTGCGGCCTGTGCGACTGGCGCTGCTGCGGGTGCGCTTGCAGGCGCAGCAGCGGCAGCCGGGGCTGCACTGGCGGCACCAGGCTTCAGGTTGCCCGCCCCTTCCACTTCAATACGGATTACCTCAGAACCCACGGCCATGACCTGACCGACAACGCCACCCAGGGACAGCACCTTGCCAGCCACGCTGGAGGGAATCTCCACCGTGGCCTTGTCGGTCATCACGTCGGCCAGGATCTGGTCCTCGCCCACCATGTCGCCAACCTTCACATGCCACGCGACCAATTCGACTTCTGCAATGCCTTCGCCAATGTCTGGCATCTTGATGATATGGATTCCCATCATGCCTCCATGGCGCGTTTGAACGCTTCAGCGACCCGCTTGGGGCCGGGAAAATACGCCCATTCCTGGGCATGCGGATAAGGCGTGTCCCAACCGGCGACGCGCTCGATGGGCGCCTCCAGGTGGTAGAAGCAGTGCTCCTGGATCAGCGCAATCAATTCCGCACCAAAGCCGCTGGTGCGTGTGGCTTCATGCACCACCACACAACGGCCAGTTTTTTTCACGGAATTCACAATGGTCTCGAGGTCCAGCGGCCAGATGGACCGCAGGTCGATGATTTCGGCATCCACACCGCTTTCGGCGGCAGCCGCTTCCGACACGTACACCATGGCGCCATAGGCGACCACCGTCAGGGCCTTACCCGGACGGAAGATCGCCGCGGTGTCCAGTGGCACGGTGTAATAACCGTCGGGCACATTGCCCATGGGGTGTTTGGACCAGGGCACAACCGGTTTGTCATGGTGGCCGTCAAACGGCCCGTTGTACAGGCGCTTGGGCTCCAGAAAGATGACCGGGTCGTCATTCTCGATGGACGCGATCAGCAAACCTTTGGCGTCATACGGATTGGATGGCATCACCGTGCGCAAGCCGCAGACCTGGGTGAACATGGCCTCCGGGCTTTGGCTGTGTGTTTGCCCGCCATAGATGCCGCCGCCGCAGGGCATGCGGATCGTGATCGGGGCCGTGAAGTCCCCCGCCGAGCGGTAACGCAGACGCGCCGCCTCGGACACGATCTGGTCGGTGGCCGGGTAGACGTAATCCGCAAACTGGATCTCGATCACCGGTCGCAAACCGTAGGCGCCCATGCCCACCGCGGTGCCGACAATGCCACCTTCGGAGATCGGTGCGTCGAACACGCGCGAGGTGCCGTATTTCTTTTGCAGGCCTTCGGTGCAGCGGAACACGCCGCCGAAGTAACCCACGTCCTGGCCATAGACAACGACGTTGTCGTCGCGCTCCAGCATCACATCCATCGCGCTTCTCAGCGCTTGGATCATCGTCATTGGGGTGGTATTCACGCTCATATTCCCAGCTCCTGGCGCTGCTGGCGCAGGTGCGCGGGCATGACCTTGTACACATCTTCAAACATTTCGGCCGGGCTGCGAACCATGCCGTCGGCCAGCGTGCCGTAACGTTCGGCTTCCTTCTGCGCGGCCGTTACTTCAGCTTCCAGTTCCTTTTGCATGGCTTCGTGTTCGGCATCGGTCCAGGCGCCGAGTTTGATCAGATGCTGCTTCAGTCGGGCAATCGGATCACCCAATGGAAAGCGTGCCGGGTCATTGGCCGGGCGGTACTTGCTGGGGTCATCCGACGTGGAGTGTGGACCAGCGCGGTAGGTCACCCATTCGATCAGCGTGGGGCCCATGTTGCACCGGGCGCGCTCCAGCGCCCATTGGGACGCGGCATACACGGCCAGGTAGTCGTTGCCATCGACGCGCAGTGACGCTATGCCACTGCCCACGCCACGTGCGGCAAAGGTCGTGCCTTCACCCCCGGCAATCGCCTGGAAAGTGGAGATGGCCCACTGGTTGTTGACCACGTTCAGGATCACCGGCGCGCGGTACACATGGGCAAAGGTCACGCCGGTGTGGAAATCGGCCTCGGCGGTCGCACCGTCACCGATCCAGCTCGATGCCACCTTGGTATCGCCCTTGATAGCAGACGCCATGGCCCAGCCCACGGCCTGGATCACTTGCGTGGCCAGGTTGCCGGAGATGGAGAAGAAACCCTGCTTCTTGCTCGAATACATGACCGGCAGTTGCCGGCCCTTGAGCGGATCGTTCTGGTTGGAATACAACTGGCAGATCATCTCCACCATGTTGCAGTCATCACGGGCCAACAGCAGGCCCTGCTGGCGGTAGGTGGGGAAACACATGTCGCCATCGGTCAACGCCATGGCGTGGGCACACGAGATGGCCTCTTCGCCCAGCGACAACATATAGAACGACATCTTCTTTTGCCGCTGCGCAATCTGCATGCGGGCGTCAAAGGCGCGGGTCTTGACCATGGAGCGCAGACCTTTGCGCAGGGTAGCCACGTCCAGTTCGGGGGCCCAGGGACCGACGGCGTTGCCGTCCCTGTCCAGCACGCGGATCAGCGTGAAGGCCAAGTCGCTGGTTTGCGCGGCGGCCACATCGACCGGGGGGCGTCGCACGGCACCGGCTTCGGACAGCGAATCGTAGGTGTCGGCGTAATCCTCGCTGCGCCACTCCAGGCCGAACGCCACCGCCGAGCGCCCGCCGGCCATGTCGAACAGGTCCAGGCTGGCGTTGGC
>CAZMXB010000108.1:0-5603 GCA_964569855.1 uncultured Rhodoferax sp. | reverse complement strand
CATCGGATAAGGGGAGGTAGGAAAAGTCGGTGTCGTGTCCCGGTCGCCCAGTGGGCTCGGGCACGTGCAGACGCAGTGGCTCGTATGTTGGCATAGGCATTTACTCCTTGCAGGGTCGTGTCCTGCAGCAGGTTTCAAGATGGACTGGCCATTTGGCGGGTGGCCAAGCTCAGTCGGACAATACCGCAAACCGCACAGGATCGCCATGGGGTTTGCATGCGGTCAAGAGCATACCGCGGCTTCGCATCGCCGCAGGCCGGATAGCACAATCCATGTGAAATTTAGTCGGGACGCCAAGGGTCCGGTGGCACTCTACAGGGCACCACGGCCGCGCAACTGCTCCAGCTGCATTGCCAGCTTCTGCCGCAACTCGGCCAGTTGCCGCTGTTTGTTACCAACGTCTGCGGCATCGGGCAGGTCGGCCAAACTACGGCGCAGCGCCTCAATCTGCTGCATCAGCTCCACTTCGGGTGGTGCATATCCACCGTCCTTGAGCATTTTGTAGCCCATGCGCAGGTCCTCGGGCGTCTCAAAGTAACCATCGCCAAAGTCCAGTGGTTTGCCAAAGCTGGGAGCGGCCTGGATTTCCCCGGATTTTTCGCTCTCGATCAGATGGCGGCCGATATGGTCTTCCACCAAACGCAGCCCGTTCTCGCGTTTTCGTTCTTCAAGGTTCATGGTTGGACTCCGTCAAAAACCCGGGCCTGAAATCGATTGATGCAACGGCTGGCCCTTGCCATCGCAGAAAACTTCTCACTATTTTCCGGGAAATTGAATCCAAACCACGCGACCGCGCGTATTCGACTGCGGGGATGCCATGGACCCCTGCAGGTCGAGTGGCTTTTTTTTTGTTCTTTTTACCTTTGGACACTTCGCATGAAAAATCTCTCCACAGCGTGGGTGCTGGCTGTTGCAGCGTCGGGCTGCAACCTGGCCCAGGCCGATACCGGCAAACTCTTGTTGACAGGGGGCGTCAGTTCAATTGACGGCGCGGCGGGCGGTGGCCTGACGCCCTGGGCCGTCATTGGCACCAATGCCACGCAGGGTCAATTCGGCGCTTCGGTTTTTTTGACCCGCACAGCCACACAAGACTATGCCTTGACCGGTTATGGCGCAGCCATGGCCTATAACGACCGTGTTGAGGTATCCCTGGCCAGGCAGGATTTTGATGCCTCACCTGCATTGGCACTCAATGGTGTGGCGGCGTTCGGGGTCATGCCCGGCCAACACATCACGATGGATGTGCTGGGTGTGAAAGCCAAGGTGGCGGGCGACGCCGTGCTGGACAGCGACACCTGGATGCCGCAAATCGCCGTGGGGCTGGAACACAAAACAGTCAGCCCCGGCTCTTTGCGGTCGGTGCTGAACTTTCTGGGCACAAAAACCGATGGCACGGACCTCTATGTCAGCGCCACCAAGCTGTTTCTTGCCCAAGGCCTTTTAGTCAATGCCACCCTCCGCAACACCAATGCCAACCAGAACGGACTGCTGGGCTTTGGCTCTGCGGCACCCGGCAAAGACAGTCGCTCGTGGGTGCCTGAAGTGTCGGTAGCCTATTTGATGAGCAAGAACTGGGCAATTGGCGCCGAATACCGGGTGAAGCCCAACAATTTGCTGGATTTGGGTCGCGCCGCGGGTCTGGCCGACGGTCTGGCCGAAGACGACTGGAAAGACCTGTTTGTGGCCTGGGCGTCCAACAAAAAAACCTCGGTGACGCTGGCCTATGTCGACTTGGGCCGCATTGTGCCGGGCGTGACGGCGGCGCGCCAGCAAACCGGCTTTTACCTTTCGGCCCAACTCGCGTTCTGAGCATTGAACCCAACCTCCCCTTTTATTTACAGAGACCCTTATGAAGAAAACCCTGCTTGCCCTGATGCCCGCCTTGGTGATCGCAACGACCGCCATCTGGGCTGTGCCTACACAGGCCCAGACGACCCCCGCCGCGGCCATGGCCTCCCCAGCCCTGTTTCAGACTTTTGGCGCCAAGCCCGGATTGGTCAAACTGATGGACGACTTCATGGTCCGCCTGCTAGCCGACCCCCGCACCGGACCGCATTTCAAGCCCGCCAACCCGCAGCAACTAAAAGAGCAACTGGTGGACCAGTTCTGCGTCAAGCTGGGTGGCCCCTGTGTTTACAAGGGCGCGGATATGAAATCGGCTCACGCCGACCTGGATATCACCAAAGCCGATTTCAACGCCCTGGTCGAGGTGCTGCAGGCGGCTATGGACGCCCAAGGCATTCCCTTTGGCGCACAAAACCAGTTGCTGGCGTTGTTGGCCCCCATGCACCGCGACGTGATTACGGTGCAGTGAGCATGGCCATGACAAACCCAAAAAACAACTTTACAGCCACGCTCGCTGTTGCGCGTCGATGCGCCGCCGTGCTGTCATTCGGTATGTTGGCTGGCCTGGCACAGGCCGGCACACTGGAGGTGCTGGTGCTGGATAAAGACGGCAAGCCGGTGCCGGACGCGGTGGTCATCGTGGTCCCCAGCGCACCGGGCGTCGCCAAGAACCCGCCCCCCATGGCGGCGGTGGTCAACCAGGAGAAGATGCAGTTTGTGCCCCCAGTGTCTGTGGTAGCGCTAGGCGCCAAGGTGCGCTTTGCCAACAACGACGCCTGGGACCACCATGTGCGCCTCACGGCCCCGGGTACCGCGGTGAGCGCCAACCCAGCCAGCGCCGAGGGCATGTCCCTGCGCCTGGAGGGCAAAACCGCTGGCAAACCGGCCTATTCCGCCGTGTTGACGATGGACAAACCGGGCGCCACCGGCGCGGTGCTGCTGGGCTGCTTTATCCACGGCTCCATGAGTGGGCATGTGTATGTGGCCGATTCACCCTGGACCGTCAAGACCGAAGCCAACGGCATTGCAGTGCTGGAGGATGTGCCCGAAGGTGCCGCAACCGCCAAAGTTTGGCATGCCGCACAGGTGGTCGACAAGACCCCACAAGTCCTGCAGGTAGGCGCCACGCCCGCCAAACTCATCTTGCAGCTGGACGTGGTGCCCAAGCGTCGGCGCGGCTGATCAGAGCTGCTTGCGGATCAACGTACCTTTAAACAAGACAGGCCCTGTGGGGCCCGTTTCACTGGGCACGCCGCCTTTGGGCTCCAGGCTGATGGCCAACATCGGAACTTCGCGCACGTCCCGCTCCCCTGCGGTCAGACGCAGCAGCTTGTCGTTGCCCAACACCCCTAGGGACTTCGGGCCGCCGGTCGTTGGCAGCGCCCACAGTTGCAGGGAACGGTCGCCCGCCTCTTGGTAAGCGCCCACCCGTTGCAGCGTGAGTTTTTTGGCCTTGAGGTCAAAGGTGACCAGCATGGACGCCGCCGACCGGTCATCGGACAACACGGCGACGTATTCAATCTGCGGCACCGCTTGCAATTGGGTCTGCAAGCGGGCAATTTCGTCCCCCAACTCCTGGCGCATGCCCACATGCGTGGTCACTGCAGCGATTGTGGCCAAGGCTCCCGCAGCGGTGGCCACACGCCACACGGTCAGGTTGGCCAGCCAGACACCCAGCGCGCCAGGTTTTGCAGCCACCGCCGCCGCACAGGCCTGGGCCCGAGCGGCGTTTTGGGCCACACGGGTTTTGTCGGCCTGCACCAGGAGGTTGATACGCGTCCACAGCGACGCTGCGGGTTCGATCTGGGGCTGCAACTCGTTGATGCTGGACAGGCGGCTTTGCCAAATAAGGGCCGCCGCCCGCACCGGCGCCTGTTCGCGCGCCATGGACTCAAAGCGGCGACGCGCGCCGCCGCGCAGCGTGCCCAGCGCATAGGCGCTGGCCAGGTGGTCCATCAACTCCGGGTGTTGCAGGAGATTCATAGTGTGATCCTCAGGCAAAGCGCGCCATGCACAGGCGCAACTGTTCCAGGCCGCGGCGTATCCAGGTCTTGACGGTGCCCAGCGGCAGGCTAAGCTGTTGGGCCAGTTCGCTGTGGCTGAGGTCACGCACATAGGCCAGGCTCACAACTTCGCGTTGCTGGTTGTCCAGTCGCCCCAGACACTGGTGCAGGGCGAACGCCTGTTGACTGGTCTGGACGGTGTCGATTGGTGAGGGGGCGTCAGCCGCCAGGCTGTCGGCCAAGCTGGCATCTAGCTCCTGGGTCAGGTGGCTGCGATCCGCTGCGCGGCGGCGCAACAGGTCCAGGCCCCGACTGCGCACAATCAACCCCAGCCAGGCCAGAGGCGGGCTCAGTGAGGCCCGGTAATCACCGGCTGAACGCCAAATGGTCAAAAACGCCTCTTGCACCACGTCTTCGGCCCAGTCCCGGTTCGTGACCACGCGCAGGGCCAGACCATACAGCTTGGGCGCACACTGCCGGTACAGCACTTTCAGCGCGGCATCATCCTGCTGCGCGATGCGCTCCAAAAGGGCGATGAGCAGAGCGTCGTGGTTCTCGGTCGTCATGCCTGCATTGTGAATGAACAAGCGGTGGCATGTGAGCCGTTGGGCAGCTGCCCTGTTGGATCGGTCAATTGCTATTAAATACATAGCTTCTGGTGCACACTTTACGAGGGCTGGAGGCCAAATTCGCGATGGACGTTGGCTGTATCGGGGCGACGGCATCGCTTGCCGTTGCCAAAGGTACGCGGCAATGCGTGTGATGGATTCAGCTTTCCAACGCACACCGCGCGGGGCACCGATGCATTCATAATGCGCACTTTCCAAACAATGCCCATGGAGTTTCCACATGATGTTGACGCGCGCCCGAATGTGTTTTTTGCCGTTATTGGCGGCCTTGGCCTTGCAAGCCCAAGCCCAGGACCGGGAATGGAAGCGGCTGAGCGAGTTCATGGAAATCACCCGCATGGACAAATTCCTGTCGGCCCCACCGGAGCAGCGCGACAAGGTCAAGCTGTTTGGCTCTGTGCGGCCCAGCAACAAGGCCATCAAGGCGTCGGACGTGGTCTACACCGTCGTGCACGCCAAAGGAAGGGAGCGCATCACCGTGGACGCCACTGGCAACTTTGATCTGGCGCCCTTCGCCAAGTATCTGGCGGAGGACCCCATGATCCTGATCAGTCTTCCGGAGGGCGAAAAAGCGAGTTATGGCTTTGCGGTGGAGCCCGTCGTTCCGGCCGGCCCAAGCATGGCGTATGTGGACTTGACGGGTGGCGTCCCGCAATTCAACGCGCTGATCAAGGCCAAGGCGGGTGCTTTCAGCTTTATGTTCCCCAAATTCAATGCGGTAGTGCTGCGCTTTGCCAAGCCCGCCCAGCAAACGGTGCAGATTCTGGCGAAAGAGGGCAACCGTACGTTGACGGCGGACGCCAAGGGCGCCATCACCATTCCCCTGGATGACAAACTGTTTGCCGAAAACCCGAAGGTGCTGGTGTCGGAGACCTTTAAAAGCGTGGACTTTGAGAAGATCTAGTTTCGCCGCTGGGCCGCCCCAAGGCGAAACGCGGCCCCCTCGGGGGGCAGGGAACCACACGAAGTGGGTGACCGTGGGGGCTAGTTTCGCCGCCGGGCCGCCCCAAGGCGTAATGCGCCCCCTTGGGGGGCAGAGACCCGCGCAGCGGCGGAACGTGGGGGTGCAAGTCACAGGTCTTGCCCCGAATAGCTGAGGTTGAACGACTTGTTGATCAGCGGAAAG
>CAZMXB010000107.1:0-15253 GCA_964569855.1 uncultured Rhodoferax sp. | reverse complement strand
GCCAGCATCAGTGCCGGTGCCGGTGACCTGAACAAGGACGGCTTCAACGTGTTTGGTGTCCTCGACGTCCAGCGTCTGGACGCCCTGCGCTCCAGCCAGCGCGCCTTTATTCAGGACCGCCCGCTGGCCACCACGCTGCCGGCCCTGATGTCCAGCAACACTTTTCCCGCCAACATCGACATCTCCAGCGCACAGCGCAACACGCTGATTGGCAAGGGCTTGCTGCCTGCCGGTTCCACCCGCACCCGCATCAACCCCAGTTCACCCACATGCAACGGCCCGGCCACCGTGTTCGCCGCCAGCGGCCCCGGCGGGCCGCTGGCCTGTAGCTACGACTATATGGAAGACACTGAAATCTACCCGGAGGCCAGCAAAGTGGGCTTTATTGGTCGCGCCACCTTCAAGATCAGTGACGACCACCAGTTGTTCGCTGAACTGGTGGAGTCGGACGCCAAGTCGCGCTATGTGTTGAGCCCGAACCCCATCCGCATCCGCAATTTGCCGGTCAGTGTGTTGCCGTCGGCCTATGCTGCGGCGCTGGGCTCAGGCACGGTCAGTGGCATCCGCTACCGGATGGCGGAGGCCGGCAACCGCACCAACGAAGTCAACAGCAAGGCCGAACGCCTGGTGTTTGGTGCCTCTGGCGTGGTCGGGGGTTGGGATTACGACATCGGCCTGGCTCGTGCAGAAAACAAGGCGGTTGACAACTATGTCAACGGTTATGTGTTGTTCGACAAGTTTGAAGCGGGTGTGCGCAACGGCACCATCAATCCGTTTGGCCCGTCCGGGCAGGCCGGTCTGGACCTGATCAACAGCATCAAGATCAATGATGCGGCACGCAGCTCCAAGGGTGTGTCCACCAGCATCGACGGCAAGATCTCCAAGGCCCTGATGGCCCTCGACGGGGGTGACCTGGCGGTTGCGGTGGGTGGTGAACTGCGCCGCGAGAACGCGACCTTCACCCCCTCAGCCCTGCTGCTGTCCAACAACATCGCGGGGGACCGCGACTCGGGTGCGCTGGCCGGCTCGGCGACCGACATCAAGGCCACCGACAATAGCCGTGAAGTCGCCTCCGTGTTTGCCGAGGTGAATGCGCCCATCAGCAAAACGCTGGAAATGCAGTTTGCGCTGCGCCACGACCGCTACAACGACGCCGGCTCCAGCACCAACCCCAAGTTCGGTGTGCGCTGGCAGCCACAGCAGAGTTTCCTGGTCCGGGCATCGGCTGGAACGGGCTTTCGCGCGCCGTCGCTGGACGATTTGAACCGACCCATCACCTACGGCACGACGTCCAGTTTCTTGACCGACCCGACCTGCCTGGCCGCCGAGGGTGATATCGATTTTTGTACCAACCAGTGGCCGGTGGAGCGCCGCTCCAACCCCAACCTGAAGCCTGAAAAGTCACAACAGGCCTCACTGGGTTTTGTACTGGACGCCAGCAAGGAGCTGAACTTCAGCGTGGATTACTGGAATATCCGCAAGACGGATGTGATCAGCACCCTGGGCGAGCAGGTGATTGTGGACAACGCGGCCAAATACAACGGCACCTACATCCAGCGCAACAGCTTTGGCGACATCACCAACATCATCCTGAAGAAGGAAAACCAGGGCAGCCTGGAAACCTCGGGCCTTGATTTTGCAGTGGACTACCGTGGTGGCGCCACCAGCCTGGGCCGTTTCAGTGCCAACTTCAGCGGAACCCTGGTGTTGAACTACGACCGCCAGTTCGGTCCGCTGGAACCCATGCGCAGCAACCTGGGAGTGTTTTTGAACGACCAGGTGATCCAGAAGTGGCGCCACCGCATCAGCCTGGGCTGGGACCAGGGCCCGTTCAGCCTGACGCTGGCCAACCAGTATTCCCAGGGCTACCGCGATCAGAACACCACCTACGACCCGAGCAGCAACTCGCTGCTGCCAACCCGTGACGTAGAAGCCTATTCGCTGTGGGACCTGACGGGTAGTTATGCCATCAGCAAGGCGCTCAAAGTGCGCGCCGGTGTGCTGAACCTGTTGAACACGGCGCCACCGTTCTCCAATCAGGCCTACTACTTCCTGGCCGGTTACGACCCCACCTACACGGACCCCCGTGGTCGCAGTGCCTTTGTCAGCCTGAACTACGCGTTCCGGTAAGCCAAGCGCACCCGCCAACCACACCCTGGTTGGTCAAATCGGCAGGTAGCCCTCGTAGAACTTGCGCTACCTGCTCCCAATTCAATAGCAATCGAGGCCTACTGTGCTCTACGGTTATCTACCAGCCATTCTGGAGGGGCTGGGCCTGACGCTGCGAGTCTCGGCCCTGTCACTCGCCATTGCCTGTGTCTTCGGCCTGATAGGCGCTGCCGCCAAGTTGTCGGGCTCGCGCACAGCCCGCTGGAGCGCCGAGGTCTACACCACGCTGATCCGTGGCATGCCCGAGCTGGTGCTGATGCTGCTGATCTTTTACGGTGGCCAGATCGGTATCAACCGACTGGCCGAGTCCCAGGGTTGGGACTACATCGACATCCCGCCGTTTATTGCCGGTGTGTTGACCATTGGGTTCATCTTTGGCGCCTACCTGACGGAGACATTTCGCGGCGCGATCCTGGCCGTGCCCAAGGGGCAGGCCGAAGCGGGCCTGGCCTTTGCGATGTCGCGCAACATGGTGTGGTGGCGCATCGTGCTGCCACAGATGGTGCGCCACGCCATACCCGGCTTTGCCAACAACTGGCTGATCATGATCAAGGCCTCGGCCCTGGTATCCATCATCGGGCTGGACGACATGGTGCACCGCGCGGGGCTGGCCGCCGCATCCACCCGTGCGCCCTTCACCTTCTACGTGGCCGTGGCGCTGATCTACCTGACTCTGACCAGTGTTTCCATCTTCGCCCTGTCCCGCGTCGAAGCGCGTTTCAGCCTGGGCGTAAAGAAAGTGCAGTTCTGACATGCAGTGGCAAACCATCATCGAGAGCCTGCCGCTGTATGGGGAAGGCATCCGCACCACGCTGGTCTTGCTGGTCATCAGTCTGCTCAGCTCATTTGTACTGGCGGTTCCGCTGGCTGTGGCGCGGGTGTCGGCCAAACCGTGGTTGTTCAAACCCGTGTGGTTCTATACCTATGTGTTGCGCGGTACCCCTTTGCTGGTGCAGCTGTTCATCCTGTACCACGGGCTGGCCCAGTTTGAGGCCGTACGTGAAAGCTCTGCCTGGGTGCTGCTGCGCAATGCCTGGTTTTGCGCCTGGTTGGCCTTTACGCTGAACTCCACCGCCTACACCACCGAAATATTTGCGGGCGCGCTCAAAGCCACCAATAACGGCGAGATCGAAGCGGCCCGCAGTTATGGCCTCAGCGGCTTCACGCTGTACCGCCGCATTTTGCTGCCCAGCGCGCTGCGCCGTGCGCTACCGCAGTACAGCAACGAAGTGGTAGGCCTGATGCATGCCACGGCCATAGCCAGTACCGTGACGCTGGTGGACATCACCCGCGTGGCGCGGGATGTGTATGCCAACACCTTGCTGGTGACGGAATCCTTTGGTGTGGCAGCAGCCATTTATTTTGTCTTGACCTTCAGTCTGGTTGGCATCTTCAAGCTGCTGGAACGCCGCTTTCTGCGCCACCTCCAGCCCCAGCAAACCCGACCCAACAAAGCGACCCCACCCGCGATCCAAGCCTTGGCCGCGTTACCACCCGCATCGCGGCCCACCGCCAAGACTTCTTGAACCTCTCCCTACCCATGCACACTCAAACCATTGAACTCCAAAGCGGATCACCCGGCATTCGCCAATCCTTGCAGGTCCTGCACTTTGGCACGCCTGGCGCCCGCCCCAAGGTCTACATCCAGAGCGCGTTGCACGCCGATGAGGTACCCGCCATCCTCGTAGCCCACCACCTGGTGACTCTGCTGTCGCAGGCGGAACTTGAAGGTCGACTCGCCGGTGAAATTGTGCTGGTGCCTTTTGCCAACCCCATAGGCCTGGGCCAGACCCTGTTTGGCCAGCACCAGGGGCGTTTTGACCTTCGCGATGGCGGCAACTTCAACCGCGGTTATGCCGAACTGGCCGTCAAAGTGGCAGAGCGTGTGGCCCCCGGATTGACACAGGATGCGGCGCACAACACCCTCAGTATCCGCAAAGCCCTGGTGCAGGCCGTGGCGGAGCTGACCGCTGTCAATCCTACGCAGGATCTCAAAATACAGCTATTGGGCTTGGCCGTGGATGCGGACATCGTGCTGGACCTGCATTACGACACCGACGCGGTGATGCATATCTACGCCCTGACGCCCCAGGCTGCGATTGCCGAGCAACTCGGCGCAGCGCTGGGCGCCCGTGCCCTGCTGCTGGCCACCGAGTCGGGCGATTCACCGTTTGATGAAGCCTGCACCCGGCCGTGGTTCGACCTGCAAAAGCTGTTGCCCGAATTTCCGATTGACCTGGCCTGTTTTGGTGCCACCGTCGAGTTGCGGGGCGAATCCGATACCAGCCATCTGCTGGCCGAGCAGGACGCCCAGGGCCTGTGTGCCTTTCTGGCGCAACGCGGTGTGTTGACCGGCAAGGCCGAGCCGCTGCGCAGCCCCCAGTGTGTACCCACGCCGCTGTCAGGCTCCGAGCCTATCACCGCGCCCCATGCGGGGGTGGTGGTGTTTCACCGTACGCCGGGAGAACGGGTGGTGGCCGGGGATGTGATTGCCGATGTGGTGGACGCCTTGACGGGCAACGTAACCCAGCTGCGCTGCAAATCCGACGGCCTGCTCTACGCCCGTTGTGGCTCGCGCTGGGCCGTACCTGGCAAACGTCTGGCCAAGATTGCTGGCACCTCGCTGGCCCGCACCGGCAAGTTGCTCAGCCCCTGAGCCTGCAGCGCCAAGACCCCACCTACACCACATTGGGAGAATTTTCCATGGCCCCCCACACCATCCTGCAAGGACTGGACATCTGCAAACGTTTTGGCAGCAACGAGGTGCTCAAGGGCGTCAGTGTCACCGCCAGCAAGGGCGACGTGATCTCCATGATCGGCTCCAGCGGTTCGGGTAAAAGCACCTTTTTGCGCTGCCTGAACCTGCTGGAGCAGCCCAATGCCGGGCGCATTGTGCTGGACGGCGAAGAGCTGCAGATGGTGCCCGACAAGCAGGGCATGCTCAAGGTCAGCAGCCAGGCCCAGTTGCAGCAATTGCGCGCCCAGTTGTCCATGGTGTTCCAGCATTTCAACCTGTGGGCGCACATGACAGCGCTCGAAAACGTGATTGAAGCGCCCATTCACGCGTTGGGCCTGAGCAAGGCAGAAGCAATCGAGCGCGCCAATGCCTACCTGCAGCGTGTGGGCGTGTACCACCGCAAGGACGCTTTCCCGGCCCATTTGTCGGGCGGTGAGCAACAGCGGGTTGCCATCGCCCGGGCTCTGGCCATGGAGCCCAAGGTCATGCTGTTTGACGAACCCACATCGGCATTGGACCCCGAGCTGGTGGGCGAGGTGTTGCGCGTGATGCGTTCGGTGGCCGAAGAGGGCCGCACCATGGTGGTGGTCACACATGAGATGGGCTTTGCGCGGGAGGTCAGCAACCGCGTGGTGTTTCTCCACAAGGGCCAGATCGAAGAGCAAGGTGATCCGAATGAGGTGTTGCTGCGTCCGCGCAGTGAGCGCTTGCAGGCGTTTCTGTCGAACAGTTTGAAGTAGCGGGGTGGGGACACGCTGAGCCGGTACCACACAAGCGCTCACCAGCGCATTGTTTGTGGGCGGTTTTGATCGCCAGTATCTACGAGGTGCTTGCGCTGTTGCGCGCCCGTGTTGACAAGACCAAGACCAAGGCCTGGGTCGACCTGGGTCTGGGAAGGATGTGCTGGGCTAGTACCCTTACGCTTTGCCGTTTCGGCGAAGACAGCACCCGTTGAGGTACAGGTGGGAGCTGTAAGACGCGATCTGTAAATTGCACCGCCGTCTACATGCCATCACACCAGCCGATGCAATTGCGCCCGTCCGGTTTCCACCGCAAACTTCGCCAGGGAGGAGATGCCGGAATCCGCAAGCGTCACATCATCAACTGCACGCAAGGTGGCAGTGAGGCCCTTTGGCGTAATTTCAACCACACCGTAGCCACGCTTGGCCCGGTCAGCGAACACAAAGTGCGGGTTCTCGGCTAGGTGGTCGGCCAGCTTTTCGTTGTTGCCACCATTCGAAGAAATACTGGTGCCGCAAAATTCCACGCCCAAGGTGGCGCTGGAGGGGTCCGAGTAGTCGGCTTTGATATGCCCCACCCAATTGGCGTGCACATCACCCCCCAAAATAACGGGATTGGCGAGATGGTGACGCTGCATCGACCCGATGAGCCGTTCGCGTGCAGACGCATAGCCATCCCATCCATCGTTGGAGAACGAAAGCCCAGACCCACGTTTGAAGTCGCGCTGACCAAAAACCGTCTGCTGCGCCACGACATTCCATCGGGTGCTGCTTCGGCGGAATGCATCATCCAGCCACTGTTCCTGTGCTGCACCCAGCAGCGTGCGCCGGGAATTGCGCCATGCAGGGCACTGTTCCGGGTTGACGGTACTGGAGCCCAGCTTGCCGTCCTTGGTACATGCCTGGGCATCGCGGTACTGGCGATCATCGAGCAGGATCAGGTTGGCCAGCCTGCCATACGGAACACTTCCGTAAATACGCATCTCCGCACCATCGGCCAGTCCATCCAGTGCACGCGTCAATACGCTGGCTCTGAGCGGCATATGCTCATAAAAGGCCTGGTAAGCGACAGCCCTTCGTGCGGCAAAGTTCGCAACAGTCGGACCCTTGTCGCCAGGTGTTAACCCGGCATAGTCGTTTTGCACTTCATGGTCATCCCATGTCACCATCCACGGACACGCAGCGTGCATGGCCTGCAGATCCGGGTCGGTTTTGTACAGCGCATAACGACCGCGGTAGTCATCGAGCGTCAGGCACCAGTCATCGCCGCCCCTGCGAACAGACTTCTTTGGCGCCGCATACTCATAGATGTAGTCGCCGAGAAACATGACCAGGTCGAGTTGCTCGTCCCGCATGTGGCGGTGCGCCGCGTAGAAGCCATGCTCCCAGTGTTGGCACGATGCGTAACTGAGCCGCAGCTTCGACACGACGGCATCAGGCGCCGGAAACGTCCTTGTCTGCCCCATAGCGCTTACTGCATCACCACTCATGAAACGGTAAAAATACCAGCGATCTGGTTTCAGATTTGGTACCTCCACATGCACGCTGTGCCCCAGTTGCGCCAGCGCTGTACTTTGCCCGGACACTACAAGTTGCCTGAACTGTGCGTCATGCGCAACTTCCCAGCGTACGGTAATGTCTCCTGCCGCGAGAGACCGATGGCCGTTTGCCACCAGCCTGGTCCACAACACCACCGATTGATGGTCGGGTGAGCCGCTGGCAACCCCCAAGGAAAACGGATAGGTGCTCCAGGAATGCTGGCTCCAGGCGCTATGCGGCAGCCATAGCGAAGTGGCTATACCGGCGGCGTGGCGCAGCAGCTGACGGCGCTGCAGCGGAAGGGGCGACTTTTTCATGCCACCATTGTCAGCTGTCCAAGTGGTGCAGTTAGTGTCGCCGGTATTGATGTAGGGTAATCTGGCCTCTAGCCCTCGTGGAATCGACCTGGTACGCAATCAAGTTAGTAGCGTGTGGCCTTGGTGGACAATTTCTGCGCCGCCACGAGCGCCACCACCCCCAGCACGCTAGTGCACAACAACACGCCCAGTCCCACCGCGTAGCCATGCTCCGGGCTCCACAGCAGGCCCAAGCCCAGCGGCGCGGCGGCGCGGGCCAGTGCCAAGGGCAAACCCAGAGCGCCATTGAGCGAGGCGACGTGCTCGCGGTCCACGTATTCAGCAATGGCCGTGCCCTTGACGATGGTCAGCATGCCGTTGCCAATACCCCATAGCACCACAAACAGGATGACCAAGCCACCGTGGGCGCTGCCCGTCCATGGTGCTGCCAGGAGCGCCACAAGGCCCAAAGGTATCAGGCACGGAATGACGCGGTTGGCCAGGTGCAAATCGAAGTGCCGCTCGAAAAAATACAGCAGCAGTCGGCCCAGCACCTGTATGGCGCCGATGCTGGCCGGAATGGCGACGACCCAGGCCTCGCTGAGCCCGTGCTCGCGCAGCAGGCTCACCATGTGCGCTGGAAGCGCCACCGTAGCGGACATCAGCAAGACCACGAACACCCCGATCAGCAGAAACGGGGCGCTGAGCAGATGTTGTCGCAGGGCACCGCCCTTGTGGGCATGCGTTTCAGTGAGCGGGGCCCTTTGCCTGGGCGCGTTGCGCAAAAGCGTGCCATGCAAGGGGGCACAGACCCCCACATGCAAGGCCGCTAGCGCCATCATGGCGTGGCGCCAGCCAAAGTCAGCGATGAGTGATGCCGTCAAAGGAATGAAGACGGTGCTAGCCAGCCCCCCCAGAAAAGTCATGGTGATAATGGCGCGCCGAAAATCTTGGGGGAAACGCCGGGTTACCACCGCAAACACGGGTGCGTACAGCACGCCTGCCATGGCAAACCCCAGTCCAACCCAGACCGCATAGAGACCGGCCTTGCTGGCAACCCAACCGTGCGCAAACAGGCACAAGCCCGCCAGCAGCGAGCCACCGGTCATGACTGCACGCTCGTAGCCGCGGTCAATCCATCGACCCACCGGGTAGGCCATCAACCCCTCCGCGAGCAGGGCCAGGCTGAACGCCAGAGACGACTCAACCCGGCTCAGTCCCAACTCGCGCTCCATTGGGCCCATGATCAACGTAAACGTATAAAAGACACTGCCCCAGCTTATGAGCTGTGCCAGCGATAGCCACCCAACCAGACCCACTTGGTAGGTCGTATTGGGCCGCACCGCGGCGATGGGGCTAGCTTCAGGGCTTGGCGATGGACGCAAGGTATTCAGGAACGCTTGGCTAAGGGCCCCATTGTCTATCGGCTGGTGGCGTCGGTTTGTCACTACCGTCGCAGGTTGCGGCGCTATTCCATGACGGTGACTTGTGCCAGCGCACCGTCATAGGTGCGAACCAGCAGGATCTTGACCTCTTCCTGCAAAAGCTGCTGCTCTTTTGGAGTCCCCAGGGCCGGTAGCGGTTCCACGTCGGTGCTGGACCCCGAACTGGCTGGCGAAGAGCAGGGTGACCCGGCCGAGGTGCTGACGCGTTCGCGTAGCGCGCGCTTGTCAGTAGGTTCCCATGAAATCCCGCTTGCCGATTTCGATGCCATTGTGGCGTAGCAGGGCATAGGCGGTTGTGACGTGAAAGTAAAACTGGGGCAAGCCATAGTGCGTGAGGTAAGCGGCGCCGCTGAGCCGCTTTTCCTTCGGCGTCCCCGGGCGCAACACAATTTCCCTGGACTCGGCCCCTTCAAAACCCGTCGCATCAAGACCTTTCAAGAACTCCAGGGTTTGCTCCAGCAAGGTATCCAGGTCGGCAAAAGTTCGCTCCGTGCCTTCAAACACCGGAACATCCACGCCGCCCAGCCTTGCTGACACTCCGCGGGCAAAGTCGGCGGCGATCTGTACCTGACGAATCAGCGGAAACATGTCCGGAAACAGCCGGGCGTGAAGCAAGGCGTCCGGCTCGATCTTTCTGGAGGTTGCTTGGGCATCAGCCTGCTTCAGGATGGCTTGAAGCGCCAGCAGCATTTGTTGGAAGGCGGGTACAGATTGGCTATAAGGGGACATCGGCAACTTTCGATCGGACAGGTTAAAACTTGGATTGCGAGTATCCCTGCCTTTGCAAGTCCCCCATCGCCCTGGGTTGTTATGGCGCGGGAAGTCGCGGTCGCTCTTTGCCGCCGTGTTACGGTGGTGGTCGCAAATGAGATGGGCTTTGCGCGGGTCTCCATGCCCTGGTGAGTAGCGGCGCATTTCCCTGCGACACCGGGCGCCCCGGGTTGACGCAAGGACACTTCAATTTGGGTATAAATCCGGTCTGTTTCTCCCCCAGCCGCCAGGCTCCCACAGCATGCACCGTCTTTTTGCGCTTTTCGTGCTCGCCTTCTCCGCCTTGGCATTGGCCCAGGCGCCGCGTGAGGGAGCCGGCGGCTTTCGCAACAACTACCCGCACCCCGACAAACCCAGCTTTCTCGCGTGGCAGTGGGAACGCCTGCGCGACGGTCTGCCCCAGCCGCCGCCGGGAGGCTGGAATCTGCCGGCCATGCAGACCGATCCGGTGGCACTGAGCGCTCCGGACAACAACCCCTCCATGACCTGGGTGGGCCATGCCACCCTGCTGATTCGCCTGGCGGGCAAAAACATCCTGTTTGACCCGATTTTTTCGGAGCGCGCTTCACCCGTGGGTTTTGCCGGTCCCCGGCGCATCGTGCCCCTGCCGATCGATATTCCGCAGTTGCCGCGCATCGACGTGGTGATGATCTCCCACAACCACTACGACCACCTGGATGTGGAATCTGTCAAGCGCCTGGCCGCCATGCCGCAGGGCAGCCCGCGTTTTCTGGTACCGCTGGGTTTGAAGGCGTGGTTTGCGGAGCTGGGCATCACCCGTGTGGATGAGTACGACTGGTGGCAGGACACGCGCGAGGACAACCTGAAAGTCACGTTTGTGCCGGTGCAGCACTGGAGCAAGCGCCGCCTGAACGACACCAACCAGACACTGTGGGGTGGCTGGGTGGTGGAGGGCGAGGGTCTGCGCCTGATCCACACCGGGGACAGCGGTTACTCCAGGGACTTTCAGGACATTGGTGCGCGGCTGGGGCCGTTTGACATGGCCTTCATACCGATTGGTGCCTACGCCCCGCGCTGGTTCATGAAAATCATGCATATCGATGTACCCGAGGCGGTGCAGGTGCGCGCCGACCTGCGCGCCAGACGGGCCATTGGCATGCACTGGGGCACCTTCGAGTCACTGACCGATGAGCCCCTGGATGAGCCGCCCCGGCAACTGGCCCGCATGCGCGCCGAGCGGGGTTTGGCTCAGTCTGACTTTGACGTGATGATGATTGGCGAGACGCGCCGCCTTGAGAAAACACCTGCCCGCTGAGACCAGTGGGCCGGGATTTTAAAAAGTCCGAACCGCATGATCGATAAAGGCTCTTGCGTTGGGTATATTGCGCAAAACCTGACTTGGCAACGTGAAGGAGCACCTCCATGGGAAAAGGACGACTGGAAGCATTCAGTGATGGAGTGATTGCGATCATCATCACCATCATGGTGCTGGAGATGAAGGTGCCCCACGGGGCAGCCTGGGCCGACCTAGCAGCGCTGGGTCCGGTGTTTCTGAGTTATGTATTGAGCTTTCTCAATGTGGGGGTCTACTGGAACAACCACCACCACATGCTGCATGCGGTCAAGCACGTGAACGGCCGCATTTTGTGGGCCAATATGCACCTGCTTTTCTGGCTTTCCCTGATGCCTTTTACGACGGGCTGGATGGGGGAAAATCATTTCGCACCGACACCGGTGGCGCTGTACGCCTTTGATTTGCTGATGTGCGCCGTCGCCTACTTCACCTTGCAGCGGCAGATCATCACGCTGCATGGCAATGAGTCGCCACTGGCCAGCGCCATTGGGGGAGATGCCAAGGGCAAGGTGTCCCTTGCGGCCTACCTGGTTGCCATTCCACGGGCATTGCTCGGGTATTCATGGGTGGCCGGCGGGCTGCTGATTCTGGTGTCACTCATCTGGTTCATCCCCGACCGGCGGATTGAAAGGGCGTTGCGTGAATAGAGAGAACGTGATGAGCGGACCCGATTCGTAAATTTCAAGCCAAATGGGCCGCCCGCCCTCTAATTCTTTACCTATAGCGTTATAAATACAATAGCATTTCGCCTTTGCACGTCGGCTCCCTTACGGCACTGCTTTGGCGACGCTTCAGGGCATTGGGGTGATCACAGTGCCAATGACAGACGGTTTTGTGTGTCGCGCACAGCCACAATATGGATAAACGGTGAACGTTACGCTGTTAGCGATTACCCCGAGCATCTGCGCCGGGTGAGATTCATAGATCCAAAGCGCGGGTCGGTGTAGTGGCTAACACATGCATTTAAACTGGGTGCATGCAGCTTGCCGCCAACCAACTCGTCTACCACTTGCAGCGCGGGCTAAGGAGTCTGTACACCCTTCACGGTGACGAACCGCTGTTGCAACAGGAAGCGCTCGACGCCATCCGCGCCACGGCCCGGCAGCAGGGCTATACCGAACGCACCTCCCACACCGTTTCCGGTGCCCACTTTGACTGGAGCGAAGTGCTGGCCGCGGGCGGGTCGCTGAGCCTGTTTGCCGACAAACAGATTGTCGAAATCCGTATTCCCTCGGGCAAACCCGGCAAGGAAGGCAGCACCGCCGTGCAGCAGTTGGCCGAGATGGCCCAGGGCAATGACAGCACGCTGACCGTGGTGATGCTGCCGCGCATGGACAAGCAGACCAAGTCCAGCGCCTGGTTCGCAGCGCTGGAGAGTTTTGGCGTCACGCTGCAGGTGGACCCGGTGGAGCGCGCGGTATTGCCCCAGTGGATTGCCCAGCGCCTGGCGGTTCAGGGCCAGCGTGTAGCGGCAGGTGAAGAAGGCCAGCGCACCCTGCAGTTTTTTGCCGACCGGGTGGAGGGCAATTTGCTGGCCGCCCACCAGGAAATCCAGAAGCTGGGCCTGCTCTACCCGGTCGATAGTGCGGGTGGTGGCGTGTTGGGTTTTGAACAGGTCGAAAGCGCCGTGCTCAACGTGGCCCGGTATGACGTGTTCAAACTCAGCGAAGCGGTACTGGCCGGACAGAGCCTGCGGGTGCAGCGCATGCTGGACGGCCTGCAGGCCGAAGGCGAGGCCGAGGTGCTGGTGCACTACACGCTGGCGGAAGACATTCGGGCCTTGAAACGTGTCAAGGACGCCATGGCGCAGGGCCGTCCCTTGCCCATGGCCCTGCGCGAGCAGCGCATCTGGGGCCCGCGGGAACGTCTGTTCGAACGCGTATTGCCGCGCCTGTCCGACGCTGCACTGTCACAACTGCTGCAATCCGCCCATTTGGTGGATGGCATCGTCAAAGGGCTGAAGCAACCCGACTGGCCGGCCTCCGGCTGGCAGGCCTTGCACCGTCTGGCCTTGCAGTTGTGCGCCCTGTGTGCGGTGCAGACCGGGGTAGCAAAACCATGACACCACCTTACGACGGTACCGCAGACCCCTGCGTGCGCCTGTTCCACGCCAGCCTGGTCTGGCCCTTGCAGATCGAGCCGCGGCCCGGCAAAAACAACAAGACCCGCCACTGGGAGGTGCTGGAGGCTGCCAAATCCAGCCACAACTGGACCCGCATCGACGATGAATTCACCGAGGATCCGGGCCTGTTTCGCGAACGGCATTACCGCGAATTTGTGTCTTTCCTGCCCTATGTGCAGCGCTTCCTGTACGGCGAGGGGCGCTTTCGCCATGCCTGTGACCAGGACGATTCCGGCAGTTCGCCCATGCACGTGTTTCGCCGCAAGGACATCACCCGTCTGCGGGTGACCTTGCGCCCGGAGAGCACCCCCATCACACTGGACATCGTCCATATCGATCTCTACTTTTTTGACGATCTGAACCTGGTGCAGCTCAATGTGGAGGTGCGTGCCACTGACTTGCCGCTGGCAACAGTACGCGACATCCTGTTCCGGTTTGGCCGTGCCTACCCGTCCGGTTGGGACGTGGACGGCGGTGGCGTGCACAACACCCACGCCACGGAGTTGCTGGGGGTGGACGGGCAGGTGATCGCCCGCTCCGACTCGGCGCGGCGGGACAAATTCCTGCAGTTTGTCGGCCAGCACCGCAGCCCGTGCATTTCGGAGCATTGGGCCTGCCTGTTGCGCCCTTTGGTGCTGGAACATTCGGACGAACCCGGTGACCTGCGCTATCGCTTGATCGAATACCATCGCATGCCCGTCATGGCCTATGTTTCCGTTGACCGGCCCCGGGATCTCAGCGAAGAAGACTGGGTCCGCCTGGGATTGGCTGCCACGCTGCACCCCGATGAACAGGTGCCGGTGAATGATCCCACGGTTGTCAACTTCACGTCCCTGTATTGCCAGGACCGGTACTGGACCAACTCAGACGCTGGTCCCAATACCCGTTTCATCTGCACCGGCAACGCGCTGACCGTGGTGGGCGACAGTGCCTCCGGTTTTTTTGCCGATGGTGAGCGGGGTGTGTTGGCGCAGTTCCGGCACCAGTATTTTCTGGTCTTCTTGCTGGCCCACCTGCACCGCGCCTCTTTGCTGGTGTTTTCGGACGTGCTGGTGGGGGCGGTAAACGCACTCAATATCCGCAATGACGATTCGGTGCGCCAGTTCAAACGCCGCATTCGTTCCAATTTCGAAACCTTTTTGCGCTTTACCCACCGCTACTGGTTCCACGAGTTGTCCGAGCGGCCGCACCTGCAGGCCACCTTTCGTATCTGCTCCAACCACCTGCGCAATGATGCGTTGTACGACGAAGTACGCGACGAAATCCGCGAGATGAGCCACTACCTGGACAGTGATTCGCAGCGCCGCCAGTCCAATACCGTGGTGCGCCTGACGGTGATCACGATTCTGGGCCTGATCACGACAGTGACCACCGGCTACTTTGGCATGAACATCATTGCCTTTGGCGAGGGGACACCGCTGGAACGGCTGCTGCACGGTGCTGTGGCGACCGCGTTTTTCGTCGGTATGGTGCTGTTCGCCATTGCACGCTCCAAGCGTTTGTCCGACTTTCTGGAAGTGATGTCGGACGAGCGCATGCCAGCCGCGGGCAAGCTGCGCGCGTTCTGGCGCGTGGTCACCAATCGCCCGAATTGACTTCGGAAGTGGACTGAACCGCGTCCACAGCGCTGCTGGTCGCAACCGGCGATATCTGCGAAAATCAGCCCATGAACGCGCTTACCACCACCGAATACACCCACGCCCTGGGCTCTCAGGCAAAAGTGGCATCAGCCCTCATGGCAGCTGCATCAACAGCTACGAAAAACATAGCGCTTCGCAAACTCGCCGCGCTACTGCGCGAGAACACGCAGGCGCTGCAGGTCGACAACGCCAAAGACATTGAGCGCGCCATCACCAACGGCCTGTCCGCCCCCATGGTGGACCGCCTGAAGCTGACCCCCAAAGTGCTGGAGACCTGTGCCCAGGGTTGCGAACAATTGGCGTCCATGGCCGACGTGATTGGCGAAATCATTGGCATGAAGCAGCAGCCCAGTGGCATCCGGGTGGGCCAGATGCGGGTGCCCATTGGGGTGTTCGGCATGATTTTCGAGAGCCGGCCCAATGTGACGATCGAGGCCGCCAGCCTGTCCATCAAGAGTGGCAACGCCTGCATCCTGCGT
>CAZMXB010000106.1:0-15373 GCA_964569855.1 uncultured Rhodoferax sp. | reverse complement strand
AATCGGAATCGACTGCTCTCATCCCCTGAGCTACTGCGGCAGTTGCTTTCTTTGTTCCCTCGGCGAGCCTCGAACGCACAGGAATCTGGCTTCTTGAACCAGTGTGCCCACTTGCTGTATCACCGGGGCAAAACGCATTCCAAAATGCTTCACTTTGGGATGCGTTCTTCTGGTGGACCTGTCGAGCATCGAACTCGCATCTACCGGGTAAAAGCCGGTTGCTCTCATCCATTTGAGCTACAGATCCTGTATGAACTTTCTCCTGGCGCCGCAAAGCCTTTTCAGACTTTCGGTGCGCGCCGGCCTTCTTAAAGAGAGCTACCGCGACGAAGGGGTTTCGCGGGCTCGGTGCTTTCAGCACCATTGAACGTTTTCGTTTCATGAATACCTCTATATAAATTGCTGCAGTAAAGTGGGATTTGACAATGGCGCCGACGAAGGGAATCGAACCCTCTTGGACCCGCTAGACAGGCGGGTGCTCGACCAATGAGCCACGTCGGCAAATAGGTGGTCCTCGGTCACGGGATTAAACCGCAGACCTTCGCCTTGTAAGGGCATTGCTCTACCGCTGAGCTAACCGAGGAAATGGTGGTGGACCGTATTGGAATCGAACCAATCTGGGACTCCTTAAGAGGGAGGTACATGACCGCTCTGCCAACGACCCGAGGAACTGGAGCACGATGCCGGATTCGAACCGCTATCTAAACTAACATGCCGTAATAGTGAGTGATTGGCTGACGTTTCAGTCTCAGGGTTAATGTGCGGAGTAGAGCACAATTATTATGACGTGCATATAGTACATGTCGCGCCGCAACGCACCCGCAGCAAGGCTGCTCCCGGGGACCAAATGCTCTTGGGGCTTCGCGCCGCGCCTTGGAGCGACGCCCCCGTAGCAATTGCCAACCACCAATAAGGTGGCTTGCTTGGCTCAAGAAACTGCTTTTTTTAATATTGCAAACCAAATTCGCGAACTAGGCCGCTGCCGAGATCGGCTTTTAGTCACATGGCGCATATTTGACAGTGACTTGACCACCCATTCCAGAACACCGTGATCAGCCACGCCAATGCGTGTGATTTAGTATGAACAATGCTCGTGACCAAGCGAGCCTGAATCAGCAAATGTCGGGTATGGAGAAGCCCGTAGACCCGCGTTGGGGCGTAAGCGGTCGGAGAGAAGGCGGCCCCAACGTATCGAAAATTCAATACCTTCGCTCGTTTTATTGCCAGTGATATGCTGTCTGCAACAAAACAAATCTCGATAAGGCGATAAAAAGCGAATTTGTTGAGCATTTGAATGCTCTAGCGCTTACTCCGCACAAAATTCGTGTTCTAGGAATTTTGTTAAATCGATTACCGCAACAGTTAAGACCACTTTGTACGCACTATTTTTCAAGTTTGGTATTGCAGATGGCAAAACGTAAAAATCTTACCGAAAAATGCGCCGTAGGTTGAAATTCATGGAGGTCAGTATGGTCAAAATTCACCGCCTATGGATGGCGCTGTTAGGGAGTTTGTAGCCATGGCTCTAAGCATGAAACAAAAGGCGGCTGGTTTCAACACGGAGAAATTAGCCTCGCCAGTTCAAGCCGAGAGAAGTCAAAAAGGCGCGGTAAGTCTTCATGTTGAGTCTGTCTACCGTGACCGGGCGCTTGCCAGGGAAAACGATCAGATCAAGACGCTGTTTGAAGCATTTGACGGGGCCATACCAGCGAAGGCGCTTGACCCCGAGACAGTGCGCCCAAGCAAGTGGGCCAACCGCTTTGAGCAGTCATTTGCTGGTAAAGAATGGGATTCGTTTAAGGAGGAAATCCTGAGCGCTGGCGGAAATATCCAGCCAATAAAGGTGCGCAGCGTTAAAGCAATGGACGCTTATGAAATTGTCTTTGGCCACCGTCGTCACCGGGCCTGTCTGGATTTAGGTCTACCCGTATTGGCGCTGGTTGAAGAACTCAATGAGTTGCAACTTTTTGAGCAGATGGACAGGGAAAACCGCCAGCGAGCCGATTTGCGGCCATATGAGCAGGGTCTTATGTATGCGCGAGCGCTTGACGATGGTTTGTATCCGTCGGCTCGGAAGATGGCAGAAGCATTGGGAGTTGACCGCAGTAACGTTGGTAAGGCGTTGGACCTTGCCCGATTGCCAAAGGATATCTTGGATGCTTTTACTTCCCCCCTAGAAATTCAATATGGATGGGTCGCCAAGCTAAACGCAGCGCTGCAAAACGATCTGGATGTGGTTCTTTCCGTAGCCAAGGAAATTCAAAAACAAGTACCACGCCCGAATTCAAAAGAGGTTTTGAAGCGTTTGCTGGGGGGGTGGGGTATCGTACCCCACCCCCTTGAAAAACCCATCGCACTCAAAGGCGCGCAGGGACACACCGGCTCTATCGCGCAAGATTTGAAAGCCAAATCTGTGGTTGTGACGCTCAACAATGTAGCGCCGGCACAGATCGAGGTTTTGCAAAAACTCATTCAGGAGTTCATAGATAGGCTTGCTTGAGGGCTAGGCCAAAGTCAACCCGCGGGCGCGATCTCGAAATCCTGACCAGTCTTTCTCGCATTGAGGTCGCAGTCGACCAAATCGAGCGGTGCCATCTTTTGCCGTGAGCATCCGATATGGAAAACATTGACAGCATAGTGATTGAGCAGCTGAAAGCTTTGCGCACAGAGTTGGGTGAGATGCGGTCTTTGATGCAAGGTGAGATTCGGGATGTAAATGCACGCATAAGTTCGATTGATGCCGGGCAGGGATTTGGCATTTAGCATCTTGGTCTGATGAAAAGCTCAATTGCCGGCAAGCAGGTGGCAGTTGACCGTATGAGTGACCAGCTTGACAGGATCGAGCGCCGGCTTGACCTGGGGTTGAGTCGAACAAGTGATTTGACGACCAAAGGACCGGAAAATTGAAACCAAAAGTGCTGCCACAGCAAGATGTGGGCTTTTTTCAGATCGCTGGCAGAAAGAAAGCCCGGTTTTCTGGCATTCTTGATTTTCAAACGAAGTTAGGCGCCGCAGGCCTCCCAAGTGTAAGCGGCTGGGCATCCCATCTTGAAGGCCGACTGATAGGTTGAGATAGTGTGCGCGATGAACATCATGCACACCATGGCGAGCGAAGCTCGCATCACCCAAGTCCCCAAGCGCCGGTTCTACAGTCCTGAACTCAAGCTGCAGGTTGTCCAGACATGCACGCAGCCTGGCGCGTCCATTGCTGGAGTGGCTCTGCAACACGGCATCAATACCAATATTGTGCACCGATGGATACGTGAACACAGCCAGGGAACGCTGGTCATTCAGCCACAGGCGTTTGTTCCGGTCACTTTGAGCACGGAGCCCGAACCGGTTGCCACCAAACCTGTGGTGGTGGCGGCCACGCCAGAGATCCGCATGGAATTGCGGCGCGGCACATCTTCGGTCACTGTGATGTGGCCGAGCGAGCTGGCAGTTGATTGCGGCGCCTGGCTGCGCGAGTGGCTGCGGTGATCCGCATCGACGCGCTGTGGCTGGCAACTACCCCCATAGACATGCGCATGGGAACGGAACGTTTGTTGGCACGGGTGGTGCAGGTGTTCGGTGCAGCCCAGGCCCATCACGGCTACCTGTTTTCCAACGCACGGGGTAACCGCATGAAGCTGCTGTTGCACGATGGCTTTGGCATGTGGTGCGCGGCGCGCCGGCTCAACCAAGGCGGGTTTGAATGGCCACGCGGTGGCGCCGATATGGCCACCTCGATCACGCTGACAAAGCAGCAATTCGATGCCTTGATTCTGGGGCTTCCGTGGAGCCGACTGGAACAAATGCAGTCCATCACAAGGGTGTAGGAACTGTCCTTTAACGCTGTAAAAAGGGCAATTGGAGGATGCCCTAATTCTCTTTTTTGTGTGGATTTTGCACAATGCAAACATGCTCAGCGTGGACCAACTTCAGCCCCAAGACTTTGTCGGTCTGAGCCCCGCTGCCGCAGCCCAATTGGCCTCTCGCGTGTTGGCGCACGTTGGAGAGCAGAGTCGGCAAATTGAATCACAAGCCCAGGCCATCGAGTTCAGGGATGCCAAGATCGCCAGCATCACCTTTGAGCTGCGCCGCCTCAAGGCCCGGCAGTTTGCTGCCAAGACTGAACGCATGAATGCCGAGCAGCGCCAGTTGTTTGAAGAAACTCTTGCCGCCGACCAGGCGGACCTGGAAGCCCAGCTTGAAGCGCTGAAGGCGGCATGCAAGGTGCCGGACACCACTGCAGACGCCGACACCCGTCGCAAACCCAAACGCCAAGCCTTGCCCGAGCACCTCAAACGGGTAGACCACCATCACGAGCCAGAGAACACAACCTGTGGCTGCGGCCAGGCGATGGTGCGTATCGGCGAAGACGTGAGCGAGCGCTTGGACATCATCCCAGCTCAATTCTTCGTGCACCGCCACATCCGCGGCAAGTGGGCCTGCAAGTGCTGCCAGACCCTGGTGCAAGAACCGGTGGACCCGCAGGTCATTGACAAGGGCATGCCTACGGCCGGTCTGGTGGCGCACACGACCGTGAGCCGCTTCGTTGACCACATTCCGTACTACCGCCAGGAGCAAATCAACGCCCGCTCCGGTGTTCACACGCCGCGCTCCACGCTGGCGTCGTGGTCCGGCCAGGCAGGTGCAGCGCTGCTGCCCCTGTATGCGGCGCATCGGGAGTTTGTTCTTAGCTGCGCAGTGGTTCATGCCGACGAGACGCCGGTGGCCATGCTGGACCCCGGAGCCGGAAAGACCAAACGAGCCTATGTCTGGGCTTATGCCAGAGGCGGCTTTGATGTTTCACCCGGCGTGGTGTACGAATTCTGCGTGGGCAGAGGGGCCAAGTACCCTCTTGAATTCCTGAAGGGTTGGTCGGGCACGCTGATATCCGACGGGTACGGGGTGTACGACCAGGTCCTGAAGCAGGAGACCCGCGTCGGCGCAGCATGTTTCGCGCACGCACGCCGCAAGTTTGATGAACTGATCAAGGACAACCTGAGCCCGGTGGGCACGCAGGCGATACAGCGCATTGCTGCGCTCTACCAAATTGAGCGCCAGGTCAAGGGCCTATCGGCTGAAGATCGACTGTCTATCAGACAGTCCAACTCCAAGCCGCATTGCGAAGAATTGCACGTCTGGTTGCAGCTGGAGCGCCAACGCGTGCCCGAGGGCAGTGCCACTGCCAAAGCGATTGACTACAGCCTGAACCGCTGGGAGGCGCTGACAACTTACCTGACCGATGGCAACGTCCAAATTGATAACAACCATATTGAGAATTTGGTGAGGCCATGGGCTATGGGCAGGAAAGCATGGCTCTTCGCCGGTAGTGAGCTGGCCGGGCAGCGAGCCGCCATCATCATGAGCCTACTGCAGTCAGCCAAGTTGCATGGTCATGATCCGTGGGACTATCTGCGGGACGTGCTGACAAGACTGCCGTTACACATGAACAGCCGCATCGAGGAACTGTTGCCCCATCGCTGGCAACTGCAATCCTGAATCGGCAGCACGGTCAAGGTGCCGTGCCCAGCCGCTTACTCCCAAGTCGTCGATGTAACCATCGATGACCCACCGAGGGCAAAGCGAGGTCGTTGGGTCACAAGTAGCGTCGGAAAATTGGCGGTTGCGGCTGACGTACCTAGATGTTGATGATGCGACAGGGCGGTTTCTGGAGGCTCGGCCAGCGGCTCCAATGGGGCGCAAGCGGACCGTCGCGTCCATGCCTGAATTTGAACCAATTTCGCCAGACCGGTCGTTCAACTAGATGGTTCAATTCTTGCCATTTACCCAAGCGCAAAGTTCGCCTGCGATCAGATAAATCTCCGGACTCTCGATCAATCGTGAAGTAATGTCCCGCCTTGTTGAACTGCTTGACTTCCTACCAGCTAGCTCTCAAATCAAGCGCGATTTTTTCCGGGATTGCTACGGTAATTCAGCGCGAAGGATCGCGTTGCCTGTCATGATGATGAGCGAGTTTGTCTTGGCATCGTATTTGATGGCCCTTGCGTCGAAGATGGCGCCGGGACCTGGACCAAACGTTGTTTCATTTACCCACTGCGTACCAACCACTTTTTCAACACGGCCGTTGTAGATTTTACGGATCACACTGTCAACGCCCGACACAATGTAAATGGCACCATCCCGACCGATGACTGGCGATGCATTGAATCCCCAGAATATTCCCAATGAAACAGCTCCTACTGCACCGTCCGTGAAAATGCCCCGCGGACCATCAGGCACCAACATCGTGACCGCCCCGGCCGGGGTAACTTTGGACAGACCCGCAAAATTGGCAACAATCAAATCGCCCGCATCAGTAATCGTCAACCCCAACGCGTAGCCACCGGTAACCGTAGCAAAATCGCTAATCACGCCGTTAGAAAACTTCTTTACAACTGCGGTCTGACCAACTGAGACTGCGAAGAATATGTCTCCTGCGGCATTAACGGTGGAGAGCATTGGAAACGGCAAATCCACTTGTGTAGCCAATACGCGCTGCAAATCGCCATTCAGACCATACAGCGTTATTTCCTTCCTACCGTAGGATCCCGCAACGAAACTCCCGTCGGAGTTGACCTTTATAACATTCGCATCGCCATTTGGTACCGTCAGCACGGTACTGAGCACGCCAGCGGTGTCTAGCTTTCGAACGCTCCCCCCTTGTGTAAACCAAATGTCCCCGGCCGTTGACTGCACCATGCAGAATGGATTGCTCAGTTTGGCGGCACTGCCTGTGCCGTCTTGCGGCGCAAGATAGTTTCGTTTACCGGCCCAAAGACTTACGGTATTTGTCGTCGCCGAATACCTCTTGATATTGTTGTTTCCAATATCTGAAATCAGCAAATCCCCGTTCGGAAGAAATGCTGCGCCTGAAGGGAAGAAGAACTTAGCTGCACCCGGCGGGCCGTCAACGTCATCCGTTCCACCGTCACCGAGTGTGACCGCCAGCGTGTTGCCACGGAAAATCAATGCCCTACGTTGGTTCGCATATGTCACGGCAATTCGACCGTCGGTCGCGACGTCTAAGCCATTTAATGGCAGAAAAACTTCAGGCCCAATGGGTAGCTTAAAACCGAATGCTTGTGCGATCGTCGGCCTATCAACCAGGGTGCTGACCACACCGTTGGAAATGACGCGAATTCCGTTCCCATCACCGACAAAGAGGTTGCCGCTGTTTTTATCGAATTTCAGTGAGCTTGGATACCAGAAACGCGCTGCCTGCAAGGTGCCGTCAGTAGTTCCTATGGTGCCAAGTTGACCTGCATATGTGGTCAGATTGCCTGAAGGGTCCATTTTCCGAATGACATGATTGCCCACGTCAGCAATATACAAATTCCCTTGCGTATCAACAGTGACTGGACCCCCGGTTAGTCTGGCCGTGGCACCGCTACCGTCGACGGCACCCGGTTGCCCCCAGGAACCGACAACTGTTGAAAGTTGACCTTGAGGTGTGATCTTTTCGACGACTGCATTTTTACCGCTTACGTACACGGTCCCATCAGAAAGTGCCACTATTCCCGCCGGGCAATCGCCGTAGAACTGGTCCGTAGTGCCGACTTTATAAGCGGAATTGGAAGTTGGGTGCCCGACGTTGAGATACGCTGCTGTGCCTGCAATAGTCGTCACTTGACCTGTGGGTGAGATTTTTCGGTATAGCGCATGCGTGGTCACACCAGATGCGCAACCGTCAGCAACAAAGATTGTGCCGTCTGCTGCGACCGACAGCGCACGCGGTCCATTGAAGCTGGCATCCAGCAACGCGCCGTCTTTGCTGCCAGGTGAATCCGCCGCTCCTACAATTAGGGACAGGGATTTTGCAACAGCAGAAGGTGCTACAAAGATAGAAAACGCAGTGCTTATCGTGGTCTTTGCAGTTCCTCCCGCCCCTGCCGTCGACACATCTCCGGCCAAAGTACAGCTATCCCCCGCTTGTACTGCTCCGCCTTGGGGAGTGAGCGTGACGGTCATGCTTTTTGTGTCTGCACTCAAAACGCTAACCGCAGTAATGGCAATGGTCTTCCCGCCGCAAACAAGTGCCAATTTGGAACCGTCACTAGACGTTGCGTTGGCCACTGTAAGTGTGATGACCGGCTTTACGTCGCGAGCCACACCTGTTGCACCAGATGCTGGGACTATTGAGGCCAGAGTCGCTTGCGGCGTCTGAGTCGGCGTAGGAGTCGGGGTTACCGCTGTCCCGCCTCCACCTCCACCGCCACAACTGGCCAGTACCAGAGTGCTCGCAAGCGTGACGATAACGCTTAGCCATTTGTAACGGCGGATTTTTGTCGCTTGAAGCAAGTTAGCCATGCTGTTCCCCCTTGTATGCCCCTACCACATGTCGGACATTGTAGGACGTAAATTCGATGGAAATATCACACCAAATGCGAAAGACCAAGGTGACTTTGTTCCTATGACAATGTTCTTTGTAATCAACGGCCTCTCATTCCCGACAGAGCATTTCGTGGCATACCCGGTACAAACCCGGCTAAGCAAGCCGCTTTTCCCAGCAGTGCAGATCTTTCAAAGTTTATGTTCGCCCAGTAGAGAGGCATGAAGAGCCACGCTACAAAGTGCAGATGGCGCTTCATCACTACCTGGGTTCCTGCGAAAACGAAGGTCCGCTCTCGCCAATCTGATAGTCATTTATGGCTCCTGGTGACCAGCCGCTATGCGTCTGAAACGGTCGTACATCACTATGATCAAATTCACCCTTCTGGTTGATCACGCCGCTGAACCGAGTGGTAAACCGCACTGGCATACGCACATGGTGGAGGCGGCTTGGATTCGAACCAGCGTGCTTAAACAAGTAAGAAAGGATTTACAGTCCTGCGCCATCGACCACTCGGCCACACCTCCATAAAGTCTTCAATTGAACTTCGCTTTCTGGGCTTTTACCCAGCTCATAAATGCTTTCGTCCGTTCAGGACCGATTGCCATCTCCCGTCGCTTGCGCGGATTCGGAATGGCGGCATCCAGAATCAACCCGGCTTCGGCATCAATCACAATGATTTCCGATCCGGCCGTCTTGTTCAGGTGCTCTATCAACTGCAACAGCGCAAATGCGGTATCTTGAAACGCAGCGTCTGAATCACCTTTTGGGCGCGTGGGCGCGACTTCCTCTTCGGTGCTATTTCCAATCAACTTCGCCAACTTAGGAGCTAATTCCAGCGCCTCCATACGCACCTTGAGCACTCGCAACTGGTTTTGCAGGTTGCCAATCGTCAAATCCCGGTCTTCAACCATTGCACGAAGCAGCTCTGGTGTCGCATCGTCAATCTTGACCACGGCAGTCGATCCTGGTTGGCGCGACAGGAAGTCCCGAAGCATTCTCCGGTAGCTGGTGTTGCGCTTTAGGGTGGTTCGGTGCAGGCCTGTGACTTTCGCCACATATCGAACCAAGGAATCAATGTCCTCGAACTTGACCCCTGCCCGCCGACGTACATCCTTGAGTTCTGCCTCAATGAGCGACAGGTGCGCGTCCACCTTCTCGGTCTGGTGTGTGGCAAAGTTGTTTGTGCCTTTTTTGACTCCCATTGGTCACTCCTCCGCTTCCTGCGTATCGGCCAACATGAACTGCTTTCGCTCCAGCAGCAATTGGCTCCCAGCGGAGTTCATGGCTTCAAACTGGTCAATTTTGGCGGCCAGGTCGACCATGGTTAGTCCCAACGGCTCCATGTGGGTCTTTACCAGACCGGCCAAGGCCGCTATCGGGTCGTCATCGATACCCACCTGGTAGTTCCCAGCCAGAATGTAGCGGCAGTACCGGTCCGCTATTCGCTGGATTTCCGGGTCAGCCATCGTCGGATACGCCTTGGCGTCCGCGATCCGCTGCAGGAAGAATTGACTGATGCTGCGGTCAGCTGTGACCGCCTGTAAGTGCTTTTTAACAATCTCAGGAGCTTGTACGTGATATTCGGCAGAACCACCGTTCGGGCGGCTCTCCAGCATTTTTAGCAGGATGTCATGGCTAAATTGCCATCCCACCAACTCGTTGGCATCCAGTTCGGCCGCTTCGTACAGCGCGTCCACTGAACTATCGGGCTCACCGGCAGCCGCCAAGCGCTCGGCCCGCTTGACGTCGGTACGCACCTTCATTTTCAACTGGTTCACTTTCGCGGCAATCGCCGGGAGATGATCAACACAGCGCATGGCCAACGGGCACAGGCCGCACCGCTTGTGCTCGCCAATCTTTTCCAGCACATCGGTTGGACAGGATTCGCCTACCGGGCAGATGTGGGTTTCACGGAACCGGATCTGGCTCATGGGACTGGACCGCAGAAACTCCACCCCATCCTGACCACCATCCAGGTCTTCGGTCTTCCAGAACGCGATAGGAGGCGCGAATTGGAAGGAATCGATAGTCTTGGCCCGGTCTTCCTGAAACCCTTTGCAAAGGGCTCCTTGTGGGTTGTCGGCCCGGATGTAAGAGGCCCCGAAGCCAGATTGGATCTCTCGTTCCACAGCTGCGAGCTTTTCTTCCATGATTTCCAGCGTCGACAGCGTGTAATGCGCTGTAGTTACCGTGTTCTCATGCCCTAGTTGCTGGGCAACGTCTGAGGCCTCCAGTATGCCCGTCCGATTAGTTGCATAGGTAACTCTGCACGCATGAGGTGTACTTATGGCGAGAATCTTGTCCACATCGGTGTCAATGTAGTCCGGTACCGCCTCTTCTGCTGTCCCTGCCAAGTAAACAAACTGCACAAATTCGCCAGCATCAGAAACGCTCTCGTTGAAATACTCTTCGAATCCCCAGATCAAGTGCTTCCAGTTTTTGGAATAAAGACTATCGCTGACAGGCTCTGGAGAGTTGGAAGATCGAAATAGAGGCGATATTTTTCCGAATCGACTATCCACCGTGCCTTCATACCAATCTTCATCATTGATGCCCGTCTCAAGAATTGATTCCCGAAAGTATTGCTCCCTATAAAAGCAATTGCGCACACGGTAGACAACAAGAAGGCTCCATGGCTCTTGCTTCACTTTGTCCGTCGATATCAACATTGGCAAGGCGAATCTATCGTTGCTTTCAGCCTGCGAGGAATAACTGTAGTCAGGCGAGACGCCATTGCGCCTATTGAGCAGATCCCAATATCGTGCATCCAACCACTGCAAACTCTGCATGCGCAACCCAGTTTCAACGCCGCCGGTCAACATGCGCATGGAACTCAAATGTGGGATCCAGCGCTCAACAACTCCACCCTCAACTCCAAAGCGCGACATATCGACTGTGCGCCTAGCCCAGTGAAACACGTTTGGTATCCTGTAGATTGGGTAGTTCTTACCCCTGTACGAAATGTACGGGACGTATCCAAAACTCTCTGGATTGTCATCGAGGTAATCGACCGAGACCTGACCCTTATCGCTGACTTGCTCCGGGGTAGGTCCAGTGCTCCAAAATTTATCAAAACGCCCTTGCGTCACGCCGAATACATCGGGTCGTTCCAATGCAAGCTTTTGAATGTACTCCCCAAATGCTTCGACTGCGTAGCAGTAATAAAGGAGGTGCGGGTAGGTACGCTTGCTAAAGGGCACTTTATTTGACTTACTCCTTTTCTTCAGCCTTGGCAGATCTAATCTTTTGAACGGACTTCGAAACCCAGGCCCACCTATCAGCGGATCTTCATCGAAACCGATTTCGATCCATTCAAAAAACTGTGTCAACGTGAGAATCGCTGAATACTGAGAGTCAACCCCAGGCCTTCGCAATGGCAATATTTCAAGAAATGTTTTTGGAAGACTGGAAGTTTGATTCCCCTGAGCAGACGTTGTTAGAGTCCGATGTACAAAAATAGCCCTCTTAAACGCGTTTGGCGAAGTTGGCACATCAATCAAGGAATCCGGATTGAGCTCTTTCCACCAAGGCAAGTAGAGGAACAAGTAGTCACACAGAATTGAAAACGAAGCAATGACAGGTGCGTCAGTCTCAAACCTTTGAATGTTCCTTCGATAATTCAGCCATTCTGAAAACGCAAAATGCCACTTGCCCGCCATTCCCTTGAGGTCAACATGTTCACGCCCGGTATATGGAGCCCCATACAAGAGCCACTCCACACCCTTTCGCTGAACCCCCTTGAGGGTAGAAAAATACCGAAGAATCGCCTCATGGTCATTTACCTCAGATAGCCTTTTGAAGGTTTTAGACTTTCCACCTGATAGTTTGGCTTTGCCTTCTCCATCCTTCTGAATTGGATCAATTGCGTCCGATTTTCCAAGCGAGTGCGTCCTGCCAACCCACCCTGTGTAGTCATCAATTTCCCGCTTACTGAATGGCACTCGATCAGGAAAGCAGATTTGAAGCTCACGCATCATTGCGAGCAATGGTGGGTATGTGACGCTCAATTTAAATTCATACTGACCGTTTGCCGACAGTATTAAAGCCCGATGCAGTTCGGCAACCTCTGAGAGAACAATGTCCTCTACTGAATGATAGGTAGTTGACCAAATCAATCTGGGCCCATACCTTGAGATCGTGAGCGGGCTACTCGCTGCAAGAGCAATCGCACCGGCAGGTCGGTGCGCGATGCCATCGCTGTAACTCGCAAAGAATTTTGATACCTCGGTTTCAACAACGCCAAAAAACGTGCCATTTCCAACATTTCTATTGGGCGCCCTGCACCTTTCAATGAATGGAAGCAAGACTGCTTTTTCGGCCCAGAAATAGACGAACAGCATTCGAAAAAGACTTTGCATCCCCTGAATCAAATAGGCAGACCACGAAACCTTTCTATTGAAGTAAACAGACAGTCGACCAAAAACCTCACCAGCTCCCGCTTTATTGGGGAGGTTTGCGTATTCCAAAATCAAACGGACAAACTCACCATCCAGCAAATTAGATGTCAAACAATCATGAGCAAAAAGAACAAAGAAGGCTTTGTCTTCCGTATTTCCGTAGGCGTCTTCAAGTCTTCGCTGCTCACGTTTCCAGTGTCCAGTTTGGAAAGCTACATCGATAGCGTTGTACAGCTTCGTTATGGCGGAGCGGATCTTCCGGTCTAGCTCCTCGCCTTCACAAAGGAATATTGGCTGATCTGTCAGGTTGATCACTGCGTAACCCCCGCAGATGCCAATTCAAGGCTGTGAACCAACGGTGCCGGAAGCATCGCCCGCTCTTCGTAAACGGGGATGGCAACACCGCCGTTGAGCGCCACCATGTCCGAGTAGGCCAACTTCGCCTGCAAGACATCCTGCTTGCGCCTGGCGTACTTACGTGTGGAAAGAATGCTGTCGTGACCCATCAGGCACTGAACATCAGCTTCCGAGAACCCATACACACCAGGTGCGATGGGGATGTAATTGAGCATGTAGACGCCATAGGCATGGCGCAATGAGTGGGGTGGATAGTCCTGTTGGCCGTCCAGGTCCCTTGTCGGAACCCCGGCTTTGATCACCGACCGCTTAAAAGACTGGTTCAGCGCAGCATCAGAAGCCTTCACCAGTGGCACGCCAATTTGGCCATCCTGAATCTTCAGGATCTGGAACACGTAGCCGTTGCCGTCCGTTGGCAGCCGCCATTCCCGCTTACGGTACTCTGCCAGCGCTTCGAAGAACATCGTGCGCCAGGGCTCCCACAGGTAGGTCCAAGACACCGTGCGCCCCTTGAATCGCGCCTTGTCCAGCGCCGTCATGTACTTTCCGTACCGGCGACACTCGGGATCGAGAACATAGACGCAGCGCTTTTCATGGTCAATGTCAGACCATTGCAGGTTCAGCGCCTCGCTCTTCCGAATCCCGCTAGCCAGCAACAGGAGCCACAGAGCCCTGTCGCGCCAGCTTGTCGCCGCTGCAACCAGAGCAGGCATGAAACTCACCGGGAAGTCCAGCACCTGGGTATCGGATTGGCCTTTGCGGCTAACGCTTTTGATCCCAGCCGGGCGGCGAATCTCCCCATGCATCCGGATGACACCACCCAACATGCTGGAAGACCTGATGGCAGATCGCTCAAATGATGTCATTTTGGAGAAGCCCTCAACCGCGTTGATTAAGGGCGTGTACTCGGCGGGCAGCTTGACGCCGTGGTGCTCAGCCAGATCCCGCGCTTCGTGCGCCAGGGACTCTGAGAGCTTCAAAAACAGGTTTAGAGCTGCGATCACGTTGTCCAGCGACTTTCGCTGGCAGGCCTCGATCCGAAGGTTCTTGGCCGCTTTGATCAACCAGGCATTGCCAGCGGCGGATTTCTTGTCGGCCTGCAGCATCTCAACGGTAGCGGCAGAGCCTCTCAACAGCAAGGGCACGTAGGCATCGATGGCTTCGTTGATCTGCTTCCTGGTTGGAAGTGGAGCGTCATCTTCAAACGACCCAAGCACGCCAGTCTCAAACAGGTAGTCCACAAACTTGCATACCGCCTCCACATATCGCTTGCGGGTTGCGAAGGCATAACCTTCAAGTTTTCGAATGAAAAGGGAGCAGGCTAAAACAGGCTGGCCAGACAGATCCAGAACTTCCCAAGACCGAACTTCGCCATCGGCATCACGTATTTCACGCCGAACAATGTTGTGTAGCGTCGGTTGTTTCATTCCAAGGGCTCTGAAGGTAGCACCACAGCCACGCCAGCTATGTAGTCACTACTCATGATGGACTCGTTAGCATGAGCCAAATCGGTAGCTATTTGGTTGAGCAGATGAGGCCCATCTTTGCCAAGCTCATTCACTACCAGGTAGCGGCCATCTGAAAGCGGCACGCCCTCGATGGGGCCGCCGACAATCTCCTGAAGCTGGTGAAGCCGAGCAGACTCACCCGAGAACAATACACGAACATTGGTTACCCCGCTGGGATGAATTACCGTGGCATGGATGTCTTCGGTCATTTGGTTCTTCCCCCTTTTCAGGCCGACGCCCTTTTTGCATCTAAACAAATCTCGACCGCCTTCAGGAAGCCCAACCTGGCAACATACTTGACCAAATCAATGGCACCACCACCACCACGATTGGGAAGATGCATCTCAACCAGTTCGTCAACCCACTTCATGTCCGTGACAACCAGGCGGAAATCAACCCCATTGAAGCTGACCTGCATTCGGTAGCTCCTTCGCTTTGGATCAAGTGGCTCATAGGTTGGGTCAATCTTGAAGTACGCACCCATGTGGCGAAGGACGACCAACAACGGAACATCCCGAGCCTCTGCTATCTGTTCCTTCGAAAAGTTATCCACAGGCCAAAATCCTAAAACAGCCAATACCGAATACCACTACTGGATTCAAAGTCCATTACCGAATACCAATACCGGATACCACGGGACCTAGAATACCAGCTTTAATGTGCAGTGGTAATTATTTAAGGTCATAAGAGAGTAACGTGGCATTGTTTAATATGCACCATTCTCTTGTTTAGATAAGGAGCCATGTGAGATGGAGTTGTTGCATTGCAAAAAGGTGTTCAAAACGCCTGGT
>CAZMXB010000105.1:0-15545 GCA_964569855.1 uncultured Rhodoferax sp. | reverse complement strand
GTGCACGGTGTAGGGCGAGCACGCATCGTTGGTCAGACGGGCGGAGCCTGCGCCAATGGAGATGAACGGCCGCTTCTTCTCTTCTGCGACTTTGGCCATGGCCAGGGACGTGCCGGAGTTGGTGCCACCGATCAGCATGGACAGGCCGTCCTTGTCAATCCACTCGCGCGCTTTGGAGCTGGCCACGTCGGCCTTGTTCTGGTGGTCGGCGGTCACGACTTCAATGTTACGCCCGAGCACCTTGCCGCCAAAGTCCTGGGCGGCCCATTTGATCATTTCACCGCCGGCAGGGCCGTCAATGTCGGCATACAGACTGGACATGTCGGTAATGAAACCGATCTTGACCGGGCCTGTGTCCTGTGCGGAGGCGAAAGCGGTAAATCCGATGGCCATAGCGGCGACTAAAGCGTTGAGTTTCATACTTTTCCTATTGAGAAAGTTGCAAAAAATGGAACCGAGACAGTGACAAAAAAAACAAACATCACGGGCGCTGTCAAACGCCCAGATACTCCTGCAGCATGCCCATATTCATGGTCAGCTCGCTTTGCACAAACTGCTTCACGATGGCTCCATGCTCCATCACATAAAAGCGGTCTGCCAGCGGTGCCGCAAACCGGAAGTTCTGCTCCACCAGCACGATGGTGTAGCCCTTGGCTTTGAGCATCAGGATCATTTCGGCCAGCTTTTGTACGATGACCGGTGCCAGTCCTTCCGAAATTTCATCCAGCAACAGCAGGCGGGCCCCCGTGCGCAAAATGCGTGCAACGGCCAGCATTTGCTGCTCGCCGCCAGACAGCCGCGTGCCGGGGCTTGAAGCCCGCTCTTTGAGGTTGGGAAACATGGCGTAAATTTCGTCCACGCCCATGCCACCGGCGGCCACCGTGGGCGGAAGCATCAGGTTTTCCTCTGCCGTCAGGGTGGAAAAAATGCCACGCTCTTCCGGGCAGTAGCCCAAACCCAGGTGCGCTATCTTGTGTGGTGCCAGGGCAATGGTTTCCTGGCCATTGATGCGGATCGAGCCCTTGCGTGAACCAGTCAGGCCCACAATGGCGCGCATCGTTGTGGTGCGCCCTGCGCCATTGCGCCCCAGCAGCGTCACCACCTCACCCTGATTTACTGACAGGTTGACGCCATGCAGGATGTGCGATTCGCCGTACCAGGCGTGCAGGTTTTCAATGCGCAGCATTTCGGTGCCCATCAGTGCGCTCCCTGCAACGTGGTTTCTACGGTGCCCATATAAGCCTCAATGACCAGAGGGTTCTTGGAGACCTCGGCATAGGTGCCGTCGGCAATGATGGCGCCCCGTTGCAACACCGTGATGCGGTCGGCAATCGACGACACCACGCCCATGTTGTGCTCTACCATCAAAATGGTTCGACCGGCCGCCACTTTCTTGATCAACTTGGTCACGCGGTCCACGTCTTCGTGGCCCATGCCCTGCGTGGGTTCATCCAGCAGCATGAGTTCGGGCTCCAGCGCCAGAGTTGTGGCCAACTCCAGCGCGCGTTTGCGCCCATAGGGCAGGTTGACCGTCATTTCGTCGGCATAGTCCTGCAGGTCGACTTCGGCGAGCAACTCACGGGCGCGTGTGTGCAAGTGCAACAAACTGTTCTCGGACTTCCAGAAATGGAACGAGGTGCCTTCGCCACGCTGCAACGCCGCCCGCACATTTTCCAGCACCGTCATGTGCGGGAACACGGCCGATATCTGAAACGAACGCACGATGCCACGGCACGCGGTCTGCGCCGGCTTCTCAAACGTGATGTCGTGGCCGTCAAACAAAATGGCGCCTGTGGTGGGCGGCAGAAACTTCGTCAACAGGTTGAAGAAAGTCGTTTTGCCGGCACCATTGGGTCCTATCAGGGCGTGAATATCACCACGTTTGACCCGCAGATCAACCTTGTCGACGGCGACAAATCCCTTGAACTCCTTGGTCAGCTGTTTGGTCTCCAGAATGCAATCCACGGGCATCTCTTTCATGTTTGAAGGTGCGAACTGTAGGTTAACTTTGATCCGGCGGCTACACGAAAAACTACGCTAGGGTTAACCCCAAAACTGTGTAAATTTCAGCCGCATTTCAACCGTGATGTGTTGCCCATTGAACGTCTTTTTTTCGCGGCAACAGCAGTCCGGGCACAGTGTAAACGTGTCGCCGTCACAACCCGCGTGTTACGTGTGGCACCGATTGCAAACGGCGCGTCTGTACCTAGCGTAGAACTACCCTAGGGTGAACCCGATCAAGTAATCGTACGCCTAGCTCTGCATGCGCCTTGAACCCTATGCTCGCGCTTTTTTCAACCCCTGAATAGGAGACGTGCATGACCCATTCCATCCATCGTTCCGTGCTTGTGCCCGTGCGCCGAGCCATCACCTCGGTAGCCCTGTTGCTTGGCATGGGTGGGCTCTCGGGTGCCGTTCATGCGGCAGAAATTTCCATCGCCCAGATTGCCCCGTTGTCTGGTGTACTGGCCAGCACCGGGCAACAAATGGTGCTCGGTGGAAAAATTTACTTCGACTGGGTCAACGCCAATGGTGGCATCCACGGGGCCAAAATCAAGCACATCGTGCGTGACGATGCCTACAAGGTGGACGAGACCGTGCGGCTGACCCAGGAATTTCTGGCCGACCCCGAGGTAGTTGCCCTGTTTGGGTTCGCCGGCACCGCCAACATTTCGAAACTGCTGTCTGACGGCGTGCTCGATGCGGGTGGCGCCCCGCTGATTGCGCCGTACACCGGTGGCGAAGCGCTGCGCAACCCGTTCAACCCGCATATTTTCCACGTGCGGGCCGGGTATGGGGACGAAACCGAACACATGGTCCACCAGGTAGCCACGCTTGGCATGACCCGCATCGCAGTCATGTACCAGGATGACGCATTTGGCAAGGCCGGGCTGGCGGGCGTGGAGGCGGCTGTTGCCAAGCGCAGCAAGATGAAATTGGTTGAATCAGCCGGCTACGAGCGCAACACGGACCAGGTCGAGGATGCCGTGAAGAAGATCCATGCTGCTGAACCTCAAGCGATCATCATGATTTCCGTCAACCGTTCCACGGCGGCCTTTGCGAAGCAGTACCGGGGTCTGGGCGGTGGTGCTCGGCTGTACAACATTTCAGTGGTTGATCCGGTGGAGTTGGTCAAGCTGGCTGGTATCAAGGCCGTTCACGGACTGGGCATCTCCCAGGTCGTTCCGTTTCCTTTTGGCGCGGGCAAACCGGTGGTGCGCGAGTACCACGCCTTGATGCACAAATACGGAGGCGGACAAGCACCGAGTTATGCCAGCTTTGAGGAGTTTTTGGGAGCCAAGGTACTGGTAGAAGGTCTGCGTCGCGCAGGCCCTGCACCCACCCGGGCCAAACTGGTCAAGGGCCTTGAGAGCATGAGCAACTTCGATCTGGGCGGTACCAGCGTTCAGTATTCACCCACCAACCGGATCGGCTCGCGTTTTGTCGAAGTGACCGTTATCGGCGGTTCGGGCAAACTGTTGCGCTAGTAGCGCTTGCGGGGCCTGAGGCGGGGCGGTCCCGTGGGCCCGCCAGCGCAAGGGTGGGGCGGTTTCAGGATAATGGCGGCATGCAGTTTTTACTCTCGCCCGCCAAATCACTCGATTACGACACGCCGCTGGCTCCCCCCACCCCTACAGCCCCGCTCTTCGTCAAGCAATCCCGTTCACTCATCGCGCTACTGCGCACCCGGTCGCCGCAAGAAATTGCCGAGTTGATGTCGCTCAGCGACACGCTTTCCGCTCTGAATGTGGCGCGTTACCAGGCCTGGTCATCCCGCGCCACCGTCAAAAATGCGCGCTGTGCCGTGTTGGCCTTTGACGGTGATGTGTACGACGGCCTGAACGCCCGCAGTCTGGGCGAACAAGACCTGGCCTGGGCGCAAGACCACCTCTGCATCCTCAGCGGCCTGTACGGTGTGCTGCGGCCATTGGACCTGATGCAGCCGTACCGGCTGGAGATGGGTACCAGGCTGGCCAATCCGCAGGGGCGCGACCTGTACCAGTTTTGGGGTACGCAGATTTCGGATTACTTGAACCAGCGCCTGCGCAGCGACATCAGCCCGGTGGTCATCAACCTGGCCTCACAGGAGTATTTCAAGGCTGTTGACACCAAGGCCCTCAAGGCCCGGGTGGTGGAATGTGTGTTTCAGGAACTGCGCAACGGCCAGTACAGGGTCATCAGCTTTTCCGCCAAACGGGCACGCGGCATGATGGCGCGGTTTGCCATCACCCGCCGGTTGGTGCAGCCCGAGCAATTGCGCGCCTTTGATAGTGACGGATACGTCTGGGATGCCGCCAGTTCAAACCCCCAGCGGTATGTCTTTCGCCGAAATAGGCCTCCAGCCCTCGTAAAACAAGCGTAGTATGCTATGAAAATAAGAGCAAACGGTATCAACATCGAAGTTGAAGACACCGCGGAAATCAACCCCCAGGATGGCGACGCCTACACCCGTCCGGTGGTCCTGTTAGTCATGGGCCTGGGCATGCAGTTGGTGGCCTGGCCACCGCAATTGGTGCAGGCGCTGGTCGACGCCGGTTTTCGCGTTATTCGCATGGACAACCGCGACATCGGCCTGAGCCAGCACTTTGACCACCTCGGCAAGCCCAATATCATCTGGGCTGGCCTCAAATTCAAGCTCGGATTGACGGTGCGCCCGCCCTACACGCTGGAAGACATGGCCAAAGACGCCTTGGGTGTTCTGGATGCCCTGGAGGTCGACCGGGCGCATATTGTGGGCGTCAGCATGGGCGGCATGATCGCCCAACGTGTGGCCATCGCCGCGCCCCAGCGCGTGCTGAGCCTGACCAGCATCATGAGCAGCAGCGGAGCCCGGGGCTTGCCCCAAGCCCGCCGTGACGTGACGCGGGTACTTCTGAAGCGCCCGGCCAGCAGCGAACCGCAGGCCGTGGTCGACCATTACGTGCGTTTGTTCAAGGCCATTGGCAGCCCGGGTTATCCGGTCCCCGAGAGCGACATGCGGGAGCGCATCCTGCTGGGCGTGGAGCGCAGCTTTCACCCGGTGGGCAGTTTGCGCCAAATGCTGGCGATCATTTCGGACAACACCCGTGCAGAGCAGTTGTCGCTTATCAAGAGCCCGACCCTGGTATTGCATGGCCGCGCCGATCCGCTGGTGCCGTTTGCCCATGGCGAAGACACCGCCAAACGCATTGCGGGTGCCCGCCTGGTCGGTTTTGACGGCATGGGTCACGACCTGCCGCCCGAGCCAGTGGCCCTGATGCTGGATGAACTGATTCCCCACATCCAGGCGGCGCAACCCCCGGCACCCTATCTCGCAACATGATGATGAATTCGCCTGAACAATCCCGACTGGGCAAATCCTCGGCCTACATTGATCAGTTGGATGCCAGCCTTTTGTTTCCCATTCCCAGAGCTGGCAAACGGACCGAGATCGGCATCGTCGCAGCACCGCCGTTTTTTGGTGCCGACATGTGGACGGCCTTCGAATTGAGCTGGCTCAATCTGCGCGGCAAGCCGCAGTTGGCACTGGCCCATTTCACGATTCCCTGCGAAACGCTGAATATTGTCGAGAGCAAGTCGTTCAAGCTCTACCTCAACAGCTTCAACAACACCCGCTTTGCCGACTGTGATGCCGTAAAGGCGCGGTTGCGCGCCGACATCACCGAAGCCGTCTGGCGAACCGACGGAGAACCCGTAACCTCACCCGCGTCCATTGGGCTGACCCTTGTGTCGCCTGAGCAATTTGACCAGCAACCGATACACGAACTCGATGGCCTGAACCTGGACCGTCTGGACATTGAATGCAACCGCTATACCCCGGCACCCGACCTGTTGACCGTAACGCTCGACGAAGCGCCGGTCTCCGAGGTCTTCACCAGCAACTTGCTGAAAAGCAACTGCCTGGTGACCGGCCAGCCCGACTGGGGCAGCGTGCAGATCAGCTACACCGGCGACCAGATTGAGCAGGGGGGGTTGTTGCAGTACCTGGTAAGTTTTCGCAACCACAACGAATTCCATGAGCAGTGTGTGGAGCGCATCTTCATGGACATCTGGACCCGCTGCAAACCGCTGAAGCTGGCCGTTTACGCCCGCTACACGCGCCGTGGTGGGCTCGACATCAACCCTTTTCGCACCAGTCACCCGCAGGCCATGCCGCGCAACATCCGCACGGCACGGCAGTGACCTACCGTCCGTTGGGCGTATGGCATTGGGCGCAAGCTTTCAGATTCGCTTTTTTTGTTACTTATGGAGACCGAACCCTGTGTGAAATGCGACTAGAATCTGCGACCGCACCGTTGTAAAGCTGCATAGCTTATTGACATGCCCAGGTGCGGTGGCTTTAATGAGGCTGGCAATGATGGATGCCATCTGAATGATTCAGCGTCAGGCCGGTGTGCTCAATGTGCAGAGTTCTGAGTACTGTGTCAGGTAAAGAATAATTCCTAAGAGAGACAATTCGATTAACGCGGCCTACCATACAAGGGGTAAATGTGAACAAGACAGAACTGATAGAGCACATTGCGAAACACGCTGACATCTCCAAGGCTGCGGCCACACGCGCCCTGGAGTCCACTATTGGGGCGGTGAAGACGACGCTGAAAAAGGGCGGCTCTGTTTCGTTGGTAGGTTTCGGTACATTTGCGGTTGGCAAACGCGCTGCCCGCACCGGGCGCAACCCGCGTACCGGAGCTGCGATTAAAATCAAAGCGGCCAAGGTGCCAAAGTTTCGTCCTGGCAAGGCATTGAAAGATGCCCTGAATTGATTTTCTGGTTTCGGTGGGGTGATTAGCTCAGTTGGTAGAGCGGCGCCCTTACAAGGCGTAGGTCGGCGGTTCGAGCCCGTCATCACCCACCAACCACCATTCTGACTCAACGAGGGCCTGTCGTGTGACAGGCCCTTTTTTTTCTTGTGCGCCTGGTACCGACAACCCTTTCGGCGATTTCGTCTGGTACAGGGCCAACAGGAGTGGTACTTGCGGATACAGACTGGACTTTGTACTTTCTTGGACAAATAAATACTGTGCTTCGGCATTGACCGGTTCACATGGCATTTAGTCGGAAACAATACGAACTCCAAAGGTCTTGCTTGAAAATGTGAAGCATTTTTGTCATGCATCCTGACGAGGGGTTTGGCCGGGGCATTGCAGAGGCCTTGCAACTGGGTTTGCATGTGGTGACCACCGGCTACAGCGGCAATATCGATTTTTGCCAGAGGCCGGAGGTGGCAGGCCTGGTGGACCTGGTGCGTTATCGCCTGGTCAGGGTGCGGCCGGGGCAATACCTGTTTGGTGCTGAGCGGGTGTGGGCGAATGCCGACGTGGGCCATGCGGTGCAGTGCCTGCAAGCCTTTGTTGCGCGTTTTCCGCCGGGTGTGCATTAGAAACCACCGCACGACCTGCCGCCCGGGGGTTGGCCCATGTTTTCAGCGGCAGAGGTGGGGCAGCGTTATCGGCAGCGGTTGAATGAAATCGATGCACTTGCCCGGCCGTTACAATCGCGCGTGTCATTGGTGAAGGCCGGGTCTACGGTTTAAGTAAGCCAACACCTGTTGCCACCCAAACAAAGGCGAACCGCGTTGTTCGCCTTTTCTATTATTTTTGGAGAGTTAAGCGCATGTTTGATTTTGTTCGCAAGCACACGAAGGTCATGATGTTCCTCATGTTCTTGATGATCATTCCTGCATTTGTGCTGGTCGGGGTGGACGGCTATAGCAAATTGAAGGCCGGTGGTGATGCCGTGGCAACGGTGGGCAGCCACAACGTTACCCAGGGTGAGTGGGATGCCGCGCACAAGAACGAGGTCGACCGCATTCGCGCGTCGCGGCCCAATGTGGATGTCAAGTTGCTGGATTCTGCTGAGGCCCGCTACGCGACTCTGGAGCGCCTGGTGCGCGAGCGCGTGTTGACAGAGGCCGTGAAGGACACCCATCTGAGCACCACCGACGCCCGTCTGGCGCGCGAGCTGCAGCAAAGCCCGACCATTGCGGCCTTGCGCACGCCGGATGGCAAGCTCGATATCGATCGTTACAAACAACTTGCCGCGAGCCAGGGTTTGACCCCCGAGGGTTTTGAGGCCAACGTGCGCAGCCAACTGTCGATGCAGCAGGTGGAAGCCGGCGTGGTGTCCACCGGGTTTTCGCCAGCGGCCCTGGTCGAGGTTGCGCTGAACGCGTTTTACGAGCGCCGCGAGGCCCAGATTACACGCTTCAATGCGGCGGACTACATTGGCAAGGTGAACCCTACCGAAGCGGAAATCGAGACTTATTACAAGGCCAACCCGACCCTGTTTCAAGCGCCTGAAGCGGCCAGTATTGAATATGTGGTGCTGGACCTTGACACCATCAAAAAGTCGATTGTGCTGAACGAAGCCGACGTTAAAACCTACTACGAGCAAAACGTCGACCGCCTGAGCGGCAAGGAAGAGCGCCGGGCCAGCCACATCCTGATCAACGCACCCAAGGACATGGCTGCGGGGGAACGCAAGAACGCCCGCGCCAAGGCTGACGCTATCCTGGAGCAGGTACGCAAGGCTCCCGATTCGTTTGCCGACGCGGCGCGCAAGAATTCGCAGGACCCCGGCTCAGCGCCCAATGGCGGCGACCTGGATTTTTTTGGTCGCGGCGCGATGGTCAAGCCGTTTGAGGATGCCGCTTTTGCGTTGAAAAAGGGCGACATCAGCGACGTGGTGGAGTCTGACTTCGGGTTTCACATCATCAAGTTGACCGACGTGAAGGCGCCCAAACAGCGCAGTTTTGACGAGTTGCGCGCCAGCATCGAGGGCGACTTGAAGACCCAGCAGGCGCAGCGCAAGTTTGCCGAGACCGCCGAGGCGTTTACCAACGGCGTGTACGAACAATCCGACAGCCTGAAGCCGGTGGCCGAGAAGCTCAAGCTCGAGATCAAGACCGCATCCGATTTGCAGCGCAAGGAAATCCCCGGCGCAAAAGGGGTGTTGGCCAATCCGAAGTTTCTGGCGGCCGTGTTCAGTGCCGATTCTTTGGAGAAAAAGCGCAATACCGAAGCAGTGGAAGTGGGCCCCAACCAACTGGCGGCGGCCCGGGTCATTCAATATGCAGCGGCACGCACCCGCCCGCTGACCGAAGTTCAGGCCAGTGTCAAGAGCCGCCTGCTGTTTTCGCAGGCAGCGGCGATGGCCAAGAAAGAAGGCGAGGACAAACTCGCCGCCTGGAAGACTGCGCCACCCGACAGCTTGCCAGCCCCGGTGGTCGTAACCCGCGAGGGTGCTCAGACCGTACCCGCCCCGCTACTTACTGCCGTGCTGCAGTCCGACACCAGCACGTTGCCGGTGTGGTTGGGTGTCGACCTGGGCACACAGGGTTATGCCGTCGTTCGTATCAACAAGGTCATGCCACGTAACCCCTCACCCAAGGAATTGGCCGCGCAGGAACGCCAGCAGTACGCGCAATGGGTTGCCGGCGCAGAAAATCAGGCGTATTACAAAATGTTGAGCCAGCGGTACAAGGTACAGTTCAAGGTCCAACGCCCGGCCAGCCCGGCAGCTGGACAGACCATCGCGGTGGAATAAGTACAAACAGACGTTATAATTTACGGTTCGCGGTGGCTGTAGCTCAGTTGGTAGAGTCCAGGATTGTGATTCCTGTTGTCGTGGGTTCGAGCCCCATCAGCCACCCCAAGTAATAATTGAAAAGCCTGCTACCTCATCGGTCGCAGGCTTTTTTATTGGGTCTACGCTCTGTAATCCGCCACACAGTCAAAGAGCCAAAATCAGTTCAGAATGCAAGTTCGCTAGAACTGGAGACCAAAGATGATTGAAAAGATTGGCGACTACAAGTTGATTAATGAAGCTTTTCCGGGCATTGGCGCAAAACTGAAGCTGTTTTGGGGTCACCCGGAATTCAATGCCTTGATGGATGAGCTACTGGTTTACAAACGGGGAGTGCCCAGAGAGGGATTTCCGTCCGAAGTGTTGTTTGCGCTGTCGACACTGGACAGCCTGCACTCGGTGGCGCACCCCAAGTTAAGCCGGAAAACCGGGCCCGCCTGGACCCACGGCCCGGTTTAACCGCGGTTTCAGCGTTTGCCCACCACGCCCGCGCCTCGCACTTCCAGGTGCACCTGGTCCAGCACCCGGCCTTTGACATCCGCAATCTGTACAAGATGCCGACCGGGCCACGGTAGCCATTGAGCGTTTTGGCCCCGGCCCAGTAGCTTGCCATCCAGCACCCAGTGCACGCCATCCTGGCCCGCGGCCTGGAAGCTGACCCGCTGACGCGCGGGCGGGATGTCGGGGTCCAGCGCGATGATGGTGCCGTTGGTCGGTGTTGTGATACGGGCCGCCGGGTTGACAGAAAGTCCCGAGCCTTTTAGGGCCCCAGCCCTCGAAGACATTGCTTTGTTTGCTTCTGAATCCGTAGCAAACAAGGCCTGTTCCGTGCCCTGTAAAAACCATTCGGTACGCGGCGCTTCCGAGGTCAGAAACTGCACTGGCACCTGTATGACACCTGCCGGCGCTTTGGGCGGGCGACTGGTTAGTGTGGTGTGCAGGTAGTGCATTGCCGCCGCCCAGATGGGTGCTGCGCCAGTGGTGCCACTGACATCCCACATGGGCGCCCCGCTGGCATTGCCCACCCAGACCCCCACCGTGAAGCGTTTTGAGTAGCCAATGGCCCAGTTGTCGCGCATGTCTTTGCTGGTGCCGGTTTTGACGGCAGACCAGTAGCGGGTGGCCAGGACACTGTCCGTGCCGAAGGTGCGGGCGCGGGCCAGCGGGTCACTCAGGATGTCGCCCACAATAAACGCGGCACGTGGGTCCAGCGCTGCACGCCAGACCGGCTTGTTGTGCAAGCTCAGCGACGTGGCACTGACGCGACCGCCATTCGCCAATGCGCGGTAGGCGTTCGTCAGGTTGAGCAGCGACACCTCGGCACTGCCTAGCGCCAGGCTGTAGCCATAATAATCACCGCTTTCTCTGAGGGGCATGCCGAGTTGCACCAGTTGCTGGTGAAAGGCGTCTGGTGTCACCATGGCCAGCGCGCGCACCGCGGGTACGTTGAGAGAGGCCCCCAGTGCGGTTCGAACTGACACCCAGCCCTTGAATTGGCGGTCGTAGTTTTGCGGAATATAGAGTCCGCCCGAGGTCTGGATTTGTGCGGCCGAGTCTTCCAGCAGTGACGCGGCCGTCAGGCGCCTCTGAGTCAAAGCCTGGGCATACAAAAAAGGCTTCAACGTGGAGCCGGGTTGGCGCAGGGCGGTAACACCGTCCACTTCGCCCGCCCGGCTCAGCTCCCCCGACGAACCGACCCAGGCCAACACCTGGCCACTGGCATTGTCCAGCACCACCAGTGCGCCGTCTTCCACGTGCCGGCCCGACAGTTCACGCAGCTGCTGGTTCAGCGTCTGCACGGCGAATCGTTGCAGCGGCGCGCTGAGACTGGTCTTGATGCGGGGCGGGATGGACGCGCCGGGCTTGCTGGAAGCGTCCGCAGAGGCCGAGCGCGCTGCGGCGTTCACCAGTTGCCGCGCCACATGCGGTGCGATTCCTTCACTGGCAGGGTAGTCACGACGTTGTAATACGCTGGTAGTGAAAAGGTCGAGCGCTTCGCAGTCGTCAGCCGTGCCGCTACCAACCACCGTGTGTGCCGCCGCCGAAAGGCGCTTCAGCACGTCACACGCCCGCTGTGCCACCTGCCCGGTTGCGGCATTGGGCGCACGTACCAGGGCGGCGGCAACCGCCGCCTCGCGCAGGTCCAGACCATGTGCGGCCTTGTCAAACAGGCTGCGGCTCAGTGCGTCTATGCCGACCAACTCGCCTTTGAAGGGCACCAGGTTCAGATAGGCCTCCAGGATCTGGTCTTTGCGCCAGGAGCGCTCCAGCCTTTGGGCCGACAGGGTTTGGCCGATCTTTTGCGCCACGGTGCGCCCGCTGTTGCTGCGCTTCAGGTTGTCGTCCAGCAAGCCCGACAACTGCATGGTGATGGTGGAGGCTCCGCGTGTCTTGTTGTTCCACAGATTGGCCCACACCGCGCCGGACACGGCAGCCCAGTCGACACCGCTGTGTTCGTAAAAGCGCTTGTCTTCCGATAACACCAGCGCCGTGCGCAGCGCGGGTGAGATGTCCGCCAGCGCCACCCATTGGCCACGGCGCACGCTGGCATCGCTGCGCAGGCGGTGCAGGGTTTCGCCATGGCGGTCCAGAATCAGCGTCTCGGATGGCCGGTAGGCCAACTTTACCTGGTCAAATGTGCTCGCAGCCCACGTGGAATTTGCGCAAGCAGCTATCAATAGAGCAGCAAATGCATGGCGCATGCGGTTGGCAGCAAGCTGAGTTTTAAAAAGGCTCGACCTCACCGCGGTTGATCAGTTCACGCGCAAAGTCATACGCGGCCAGAACGGCTTTTTCCTCACTGGGATAGTCGTTGGGCACGCGGTGAGGGGTTGTGACGTGGCCTTTCAGGCGGGCAAAGTCCTGGTTGCGCTCAAAGTGCACCCAAGCCATCCAGCGCCCCGTGGGTTCATGCTGGGTGGTGACAGATGCGTATTGGCCCTCATGCTCGATTACCGGGTAGCCAGACATGGAAGACTCCTTTCATTGCAAATCGACCCAATTCACACTACGGCCCTAACACCGCACTGGCAATGTAAACCCCGCCCAGCAGTGTGGTCTGCACATCCATTGCGCCGATGTGTCGTGACAAAACACTCCAGGGTTGCCCCAGTCCCTCCAGTGAGGTCATCGAATGCAGGGCTGCTGCTATGACAAAACTGTTGGTCAGCCAGGCCCAGGGCGGCGCCCACTGCAGCCCGGCGGCCACCACCCGTGCGCCGGGCTTGAGGCTTTGTATCACTTTGCGCACGGCTGGTTCGTCGCGCAGGATGTCGTGCGTAAAGTGAAACAGGGCGGCATCCGCCTTGCGGGGGATCCGCGCCTGCTGGATCGGGGAATTGATCAGCGTCACGTTGGCCCAGCCCTGGCCCGCCACACGCGCACGTGCCTTGTCCAGCATTTCGGGGCACTGCTCAATACCGATGATGTGTCCACCGGACCCGATGGCGCGTTGCATCAGGCCAAAACTCAGGCCGGTGCCGCAGCCCACGTCCAGCACCGTGTCCCCCGGGTTTAGCTGCAGGCGCTCGATCGCTTTGCAGCGAATCGGCTCAAAGGCTGCCAACTCCAGGTCGTAGGCACCGGCGCGTTTGCGGTATTGCTCCAGCGCGAATTGCCTGTCAAAGGCGCGCACCATGGCAGCCCCGCTACAGCGTGATGACACACAGCACGCTACAGGGAGCATGCTCAATCAGGGCGCTTGAGATGGAACCGCGCCACCACCGCGCCGCCCAACTGTCCAGGTGTTTGTGGCCCACCACAATCAAATCGGCATTGATCTTGCGGGCGTAACCCGTGATTTCTTCCACCGAATCCCCCACCAGCAGCTCTCCATTGGCCTTGAATCCGGTGTCGGCCAGACGGCGCAGCCCGTCGGCCAAAATGGCCTGAAAGCGGCTGCGCTCACGCTGCTCCACTTCAGGGTCGTAAATGCTGCCTTCCATGGCCACAAAACCCATGGTCGAGGGCATGACCGCCACCAGGGACAGCGTGGCGTGACTCCACTGCGCCAGCTCATTGCAGTCCAACAGCGCCTTTTGGCCAGAGTCCGAGCCGTCATAGGCAAGCACAATATTCTTGTACATGATCGAGCCTTTCAATGTTTACCAAGCATAGACCGGCCAGGGTCAAGTGGCAAGACATCTTCCTTGGTGGTCAGGTATCACCGAAAATGGGACTTCGGAGGCATTGATGCACGAAACAAAGACCGAACCACCAGAATCCAGCGCCACAAAGGAACCGCCCCAAGTGCTGGGCGACCTTGTCGTCCCCAGTTATGCCCCGGACCGAACCAACAGGTTGCTGGTGGTCATCAAATGGGGCAAGATCATTGTGGTTTCGCTGGTGCTGGCAGCGGTCAGTTTGGGCCTGTGGGGCCATTCCCGCTGGCTGAAAAAGACCCAGGCCCTGGTGCAGGCGCTGGAACAGGGTGCCGCAGCCCCTGCGACACGGTCTCAACGGTATGACGACAGTGAGTTGGCAACGCTGCCGCCGGTGGTGCGCCGTTACCTGTCACAAGTCCTGAATCCGAACCAGCCTCTGGTGCGCAGGCTGTACCTGGAGCAAACCGGCACCTTCAACCGCAGCAGCACCCCGCCCGAAGTCTGGGAGCCCTTCACCGCCAAACAATTGGTGGTCACCAAGCGCACCGGTTTTGTATGGGACGCCAGCATCATCATGTCACCCGGCATCCCGGTGCGGGTGGTGGACGCGTATGTGGCAGGTGTCGGTACGCTGCAGCCTTCCGTGATCGGGTTGTTCGATCTGGGGGGCATGCAGGGTACCGGCGAGATTGCGCGCGGGGAGCTGATTCGTTATGTAGCCGAAGCTGTCTGGTACCCCACCGCCCTGTTGCCGAGCCAGGGCATGCAGTGGAAGGCAGTGGATGCAAACACCGCACAAGCCACGTTCACCGACGGGCCCATCACCGTGAGCCTGCTCTTTTCGTTCAACGCCAGCGGTCTGGTGGAGCGCATCAGCAGCACCGAGCGCAGTGCCTTGATCGATGGCAGCATGGTGCCCATGCCATGGGAAGTGCGGGTGTCGCACTACCAGGCGCACAGCGGTATGTTGGTACCGCAACAGGCTGAGGTGGCGTGGCTGGCACCCGCGGGCCGCCTGCCGTACTGGCGTGGAAAAATCGAGAAGCTGGATTACGAAATGCCGCGGTAGCTCGGACAAGGTGTCGGACGTAACGGCGAACGGCATTCCCAGAATGGTTGCGAGTAAAAAGTGTCTCCAGCCCTCGTAAAAGCTGCGTAGCCAGCTATCAAATAAATAGCAATTGTTGGTTTGGGTTCGCGGCTTGGGTAGTGCCTGCCGGATTAGGGAATGCCGGGGGCCTCATGCTGCCACACGCGCAGAAATCGGCCCCCGGCACTCCCCAACCCGTCGAGTTGCGAAGTGGTTGGCTCCAATAGCAGGAGCGAACAACTACCATGCCGCCCCGCTGCCCACCCACCAAGCCGCCAAGAAAACCCTTCGGAATCACTTGGAAGCCTCGACCTTCACCCGTCCGTTAGGCGTCTCGCCAAACATCTCCGGCGCATACATGGCCTCCACGCGCGACGGTGGCAGCGAGAACTCGCCGACGTTGTTCAGGCGAATGGTGTACTCCATCTTCACCACACCCTTGGGCAGGAACTGGTAGTAGCTGCGGAAGGACTCGAAACTCCGCTCCTCAAAAGCGGGCCAGCCATCCCCTTCCTTCTTCTCGCCCTGCGTCGCAATCTCGCTGTCGCGGCCCAGGCCACTACCCAGGATCGTGGCACCACCCGGCACCGGGTCAGTGATGACGGCCCAGGTCATGTCGGCGCTGGCATTGACCTCCAGCGTGATGCGCAGCACGTCGCCACGGGTGTAGCTGCCGGCGGGCAGGCTCTTGTTGGCCTGCTCCACCGGTGTGATGGTTTTCTTGATCTGGTAGCCGGCGTTGAAGGGTTCCTTCAATTGGATGGCGGCCACCGACTGCAGCGTCAGCC
>CAZMXB010000104.1:0-16048 GCA_964569855.1 uncultured Rhodoferax sp. | reverse complement strand
CGGAAGGTTGGGTGCTGGCTCAGCCAGCCAAGGTCAAGACCGGCAAGACGGTCGCCGTCGTGGGCTCCGGCCCCGCAGGGATGGCGGCGGCACAGCAGTTGGCGCGTGCCGGCCACTCGGTGACCCTCTTCGAGAAGAATGACCGTGTTGGTGGCCTGCTGCGCTACGGCATTCCCGATTTCAAGATGGAGAAGTCGCACATCGACCGCCGCGTCGACCAGATGGTCAAGGAGGGTGTCACCATCCGGACCGGGGTGTTAATCGGCGAAATGCCCAAGGACTCCAAAGTGACCAACTGGGCCAAAGAGACGATTTCGGCAACCCAGTTGCAAAAAGACTTTGACGCCGTGCTGCTGACCGGCGGGTCCGAGCAGTCGCGCGATTTGCCGGTGCCCGGCCGCGACCTGAACGGTATCCACTTCGCCATGGAATTCCTGCCCCAGCAAAACAAGGTCAATGCGGGTGACAAGCTCAAGGGCCAACTTCGGGCGGACGGCAAACACGTCATTGTCATCGGCGGCGGCGACACCGGCTCCGACTGCGTGGGCACCAGTAACCGCCATGGTGCGGCCAGCGTGACCCAATTCGAGGTGATGCCCCAACCCCCGGTCGAAGAAAACCGTCCCATGACATGGCCCAACTGGCCGATCAAGCTGCGCACCAGTTCGAGCCATGAAGAAGGTTGCGAGCGCGAATTCGCGATCTCCACCAAGGAATTCATCGGTGAAAAGGGCAGGGTCACTGGTCTGAAAACCGTTCGCGTCGAGTGGAAAGACGGAAAGATGGTCGAAGTTGCCGGTTCAGAGCAGGTGCTCAAGGCGGACCTGGTCCTGCTGGCCATGGGTTTTGTAAATCCGGTCGCCACCATGCTGGAATCCTTTGGCGTCAACAAGGATGCCCGTGGCAATGCGAAGGCGACGACCGACGCGACGGGTGGCTATGCGACCAACGCGCCCAAGGTCTTTGCCGCCGGCGATATCCGCCGTGGCCAAAGCCTGGTGGTTTGGGCTATCCGGGAAGGCCGCCAGGCGGCGCGGTCAGTCGACGAGTTCCTTATGGGAAGCAGTGACTTGCCTAGATAATGCTGCCCCCACGCGACGCAGGCAGGCCCTAAGCCGCAGCCATCAGCCCCAAGGGGGTGACGTCCGCTTGGGGCGGCCCGGCGGCGACTTGAGGGCTGAAACACAGGGTTTACCTTAATCCTTTATCATCCACAAGCCGGAAATTGCCCGGCTTTTGTTTTTTTTATGGCCTCAAACCCGTCACCATCGCTGGTTGAATTGCGTCACTTAACCTTTGGTTATGGTGAAAGGGTGATTCTGAATGACGTGTCCCTGAATGTGCCTCGCGGCAAAGTCACGGCGCTGATGGGTGCGTCAGGCGGTGGCAAGACAACCATCCTGCGCCTGATCGGCGGCCAAAACCGTGCCCAGTCCGGGCAGATGTTGTTTGACGGCCACGACGTAACCCGCATGGATGCGCAGCAGTTGTATGCTGCGCGACGCCGCATGGGCATGTTGTTTCAGTTTGGCGCCTTGTTTGCCGACCTGAGCGTGTTTGACAATGTGGCGTTCCCGCTGCGTGAACACACTGATCTGACGGACGCCATGATCCATGACATTGTGCTCATGAAGCTCAACGCGGTCGGGTTGCGTGGCGCGCGTGATCTGATGCCCAATGCGTTGTCTGGAGGCATGGCCCGTCGCGTTGCGCTGGCACGCGCCATTGCGCTGGACCCCGAACTGGTAATGTACGACGAGCCTTTTTCCGGTATTGATCCGATCTCGGTTGGAACGTCTGCACAACTGATTCGCCAACTCAATGATTCCATGGGTTTGACCAGCATTTTTGTGTCGCATGAGTTGGAGCAGACGTTTGCGATTGCCGACCATGTGATTATTTTGGCCAACGGCCGAGTGGCTTCGCAAGGCACGCCCCAAGAGGTATTGCACAGCACTGACCCCCTGGTGTACCAGTATGTGAATGCACTGTCCGAAGGTCCCGTCCGCTTCCACTATCCGGCGCTGTCGGTTGAAGACGACTTTGGACCGGTTGCGACCCCGGCCGCGCGCCTGCTTGGGGGGGCACGATGACCTGGTACCGGCCCGCAGATATTGGCTTCGCAACACGCAGCAAACTGGCTGACCTGGGCTATGGGGCACGCCTGTTTTTCCGTCTGTTGCTGGCAGTCGTGCCGACCTTCCGTCGCTTTGGCCTGGTGCGGGACCAGTTGCACTTTCTGGGCAATTATTCGTTGGCCATCATCGCGGTGTCAGGTCTGTTTGTCGGCTTTGTTTTTGGCTTGCAGGGTTATTACACCCTGCAACGTTATGGATCTTCCGAGGCGCTGGGATTGTTAGTGACCTTGAGCCTGGTCCGTGAATTGGGCCCGGTGGTGACGGCGCTGCTGTTTGCCGGTCGGGCCGGCACTTCACTGACCGCCGAGATTGGTCTGATGAAGGCCGGTGAACAAATCAGTGTGATGGAAATGATGGCCGTGGATCCGATTCAACGGGTGTTGGCCCCGCGTTTCTGGGCCGGTGTGGTGGCCATGCCCCTGTTGGCGGCGGTGTTCAGCGCCATGGGGGTCATTGGCGGCTGGGTGGTTGGTGTTTTGATGATTGGTGTGGATGCGGGTTCGTTCTGGAGCCAGATTCAGGGTGGTGTTGACGTGTGGCAGGACGTTGGCAACGGTGTCATCAAGAGTGTGGTGTTCGGCTTGACGGTCACGTTTATTGCCGTGTTCCAGGGTTTTGAAGCCCAGGCTACTCCCGAGGGGGTGGCGAGCGCGACCACTCGCACAGTGGTTGTAGCTTCCCTGGCGGTGCTCGGGCTGGATTTCATCCTGACCGCCATGATGTTTACTATTTAGCTCTGTCCCCAACTGTTTGTAAGGAAGTTTATGCAACGTTCAAAGAACGACATATGGGTCGGGCTGTTTGTACTGATCGGCGCAGTGGCCATTCTGTTTCTCGCTTTACAGTCAGCCAATCTGATGACGTTGAGTTTTCAGTCCACCTACCCGGTGTCTGCCAAGTTTGAAAATGTGGGCGGTCTCAAGCCCAAGGCGGCTGTGCGCAGTGGTGGTGTGGTGGTGGGTCGCGTGGATTCGTTGACATTTGACGACAAGACCTTCCAGGCTCGCGTAACGTTGGCGCTGGAAAGCCGCTATGCGTTTCCAAAGGACAGCTCACTCAAGATCCTGACCAGCGGTCTGTTGGGTGAGCAGTACATCGGAATCGAGGCTGGCGCCGCGGATACCAACCTGGTGGCCGGTGACGTGATCGGCGCGACACAATCCGCTGTGGTACTGGAGAATCTGATCAGCCAGTTTCTTTACAGCAAGGCGGCCGAGGGCTCCACCCCAACCCCAGGGGCCGAGAAGAAATGAATGCGGTGGACCTTGGCCTGACATGCGCCCCCTCGCAACAGAGGTTCCGGGCGGTCCTGGCAACACGCTGGAGTGTGCTGGCCATGCTGGTACTGTTGCAGGCCTGTGCCACCGTGACCAACCCCGATCCACGTGATCCAATGGAATCTTTGAACCGCACGGTGTTTGCCTTCAATGACGCCGTTGACAGTGCGGTTGTCAAACCGGTGGCTGTGGCCTACCGCGATGTATTGCCCCACTGGCTGCGTACCGGAGTCGGCAATTTCTTTGGTAATCTGGAGGATTTGTGGTCGGGCATCAACAACGCACTGCAGTTGCGTGGGCAGGACACGGCAGACAGTCTTGGGCGTTTTGCGATCAATAGCACCATGGGCTTGGGTGGCTTGTTCGACCTTGCCAGTGAAATGGATATCGAACGCCACTCGGCCAACTTCGGGTTGACCTTGGGGCGCTGGGGCGTTGGGTCCGGCCCTTTTGTTGTCATTCCATTTCTGGGCTCGTCCACGCTGCGGGACACGGTGGCCATGTCGGTCGACATCAAAGGCAACCCGGTGCGGTATGTCTACGATGATGATGTACGCAACGGGCTCACGGTATTGAACCTCGTCGATACGCGCGCGACGTACCTGAAAGCGGGAGAGGTGGTCGAAGGTGCCGCGCTGGACAAATACAGTTTCACCCGTGACGCCTTCTTGCAGCGACGGCGCAACCAGGTGTATGACGGTAATCCGCCGGAAGAGGAAATGGCGCCAGAACCTGGCTCTGAATCCAAACCCTGACAACCGGCGCGCCCAACGCACCGTTGTGTGTGCCAGGGAGCCCCGGCAAAATTGAACAATATGGTTTTGAGATTGGAAAATTGAATATGAAGCGAGTTTTTTTACGCCAACTGGCAACTGTGTCGGTTTTGCTGCTGGCGGCGCTCGTGGCGCCGGGCGTCCACGCGGAAGATGAGGCGCCGGATGCGCTGATCAAGCGGCTCTCGGTCGACATTCTGGAGACCATCAAAAGCGACAAGGCGATACGGGCTGGCGACATGGCCAAGGTCATCACCCTGGTGGACACCCGCATCATGCCCAACGTCAACTTTCAGCGCATGACGGCGTCTGCGGTGGGCCCCGCTTGGCGCCAGGCGACTCCACAACAGCAAGCGCGCCTGCAGGAGGAGTTCAAGATCCTGTTGGTTCGCACCTATGCCGGGGCGCTGGCCCAGGTTACAGAACAAACCATCTCCATGAAGCCGTTGCGCATGGCGGCAGAAGACAAGGAGGTTTTGGTACGCTCGGAAATAAAGGGTGGTGGCGACGCCATCCAATTGGACTACCGGCTCGAGAAAACCCCTGGTCAGGGCGCGGGCTGGAGGATTTACAACCTCAATGTGCTGGGTGTCTGGTTGGTAGAGACCTACCGCAGCCAATTTGCAACAGAGATCAATGCCAAGGGTGTCGATGGTCTGATTGCGACTCTGGCTGAGCGCAACAAGAACAACGGCAAGAAGGCATGACATGCTGAGTTTGCCGGCCGAACTGACCCACAAACAGGCCACCGCCTGCCTGGCGGCGTTGGTGTCGGGTGTGGATTCAGAGCCTTCGCCTGTGGTGGTCAATGCTGCGCCATTGCAGCGTTTTGACTCCTCGGCGCTGGCTGTACTGCTGGAGCTGCGCCGTACCTGCCTGCGCGGCAATAAAACACTGGTCGTACAAGGTTTTCCTCCCCATCTTGGCAATCTGGCCGCCCTTTATGGAATTGAGGGGCTGTTGCCCCGTTCCTGAGTTCTGACCGCCTAAAATGGCGGCTCTCCATGTCCGCCATCTCCTTTCAGTCTGTCTCCAAAATCTATCCTTCACCTCGTGCGCCCCAAGGTGGCACGTTCAAGGCCTTGGACGAAGTGCAACTCGATATTGACGAGGGCGAGTTCTTCGGCTTGTTGGGACCCAATGGCGCTGGCAAGACCACCATGATCAGCATCCTGGCTGGACTGACGCGGGCCACCAGTGGCTGCGTCTCTGTTCTGGGTAGCGATGTGCAGCGCGATTTCGCGCAGGCCCGTCGCAAATTGGGTGTGGTGCCACAAGAGCTGGTTTTTGACCCCTTTTTCAATGTGCGAGAGGCGCTGCGCTTTCAATCCGGCTATTTCGGAATCAGGAAAAACGATGCCTGGATCGACGAGTTGCTGCACAGCCTGGGCTTGGCTGACAAGGCAGGTGCCAATATGCGCCAGCTCTCGGGCGGTATGAAGCGGCGCATGCTGGTGGCCCAGGCGCTGGTACACAAACCGCCCGTCATCGTGCTCGATGAGCCCACGGCTGGTGTCGACGTGGAACTGCGCCAAACCCTTTGGCAGTTCATTTCCGGCCTCAACAAACAGGGCACGACCGTGCTGTTGACCACCCACTACCTGGAAGAAGCTGAAGCCCTGTGCGGGCGCATTGCCATGCTGCAGGCGGGCCGTATCGTTGCGCTGGATCGCACCAGTGCCTTGCTGCAAGCGGCCTCGGGCAATGTGCTGCGATTCAAGACTGCCGGTGTGTTGCCTGCAGCACTCGCAGCGCGCGCGCGCGTCACCGGGTCGGTGGTTCAACTGCCCGCCAACAGCGCGCTGGAAATCGAGCAATATTTGGCGGCCGTTCGCGAATCGGGTTTGGTTGTGGAGGACGTGGAGATGCGCAAAGCCGACCTGGAAGACGTGTTCATCGAGATCATGAACCGCAGCACGGTACGCGCAGCGACCAGCGTGGGGGCCAGTTTCAGCGCCGGGCCGCCCCAAGCTGAAACAGCCCCCTTTGGGGGCAGCGCAGTACGCGCAGCGACAAGCGTGGGGGCAAAATCCCCATGAGCGGTTGGCAAATGCTGTTTTACAAGGAAGTGCTGCGCTTCTGGAAGGTTGGATTTCAGACCGTGGCCGCGCCCGTGCTGACAGCCATGATGTACCTGCTGATTTTTGGCCATGTGCTGGAGGACCATGTCAAGGTATACGACACGATCCGCTACACCGCCTTCCTGGTGCCCGGCCTGGTGATGATGAGTGTTTTGCAGAACGCATTTGCCAACAGCTCATCGTCGCTGATCCAGAGCAAGATCATGGGCAATCTGGTGTTCCTGCTGCTGACACCCCTGTCGCACTGGAGCTGGTTTATCGCCTATGTGGGTTCATCCATCGTGCGCGGGCTGGTGGTCGGCGCGGGCGTGTTGCTGGTGGCGGTGTGGTTTGCGCCGCTGGGTTTTGCGGCACCGTTGTGGATCATGACCTTTGCCATTCTGGGAGCGGCCTTGATGGGAGCCCTGGGCCTGATCGCCGGACTGTGGGCTGAAAAATTTGACCAGTTGGCAGCATTCCAGAACTTTGTGATCATGCCCATGACGTTTCTGAGTGGCGTGTTTTACTCCATCCAGTCCTTGCCCAGCTTCTGGCAAACCGCGAGCCACCTCAACCCGTTTTTCTACATGATTGACGGATTCCGTTACGGATTTTTCGGTGTCAGCGACGCGTCGCCCTGGCTGAGCCTGAGTATTGTTGGCGGTGCCTTGGCCGGTGTCAGTCTGATCGCCATGCAGCTGCTGCGCACCGGTTACAAGATCCGGACCTGACCCCCTCTACAACCCGAATCGTTTTCAAGCCACCGATATGACCTCCGAAGAAATTCAAACCCTGATTGCCAACCACATTGCCTGTGAGCTCTGCGAAGTCGAGGGCGATGGCCGCCATTGGTATGCCACCGTGGTTTCCAGTGCGTTTGAAGGTCTTCGTGCCATCACACGCCACCAGCGCGTCTATGCCGCCATGGGCCAGCGCATGAAAACCGACGAGGTACATGCCCTGTCGATCAAGGCCTTCACGCCCGCCGAGTGGGCTGCTCTGAGCGCCTGACCGGGGCAAACCAAAGAGACCATGGACAAACTACTGATTCGCGGCGGGCGCCCCTTGCACGGCGAAGTGCCGATTTCCGGTGCCAAAAATGCGGCCCTGCCCGAGTTGTGTGCCACCCTTTTAAGCGCCGAACCGGTGACCCTGCGCAACGTGCCACGCCTGCAAGACGTGTCCACCATGCTCAAGCTGATCCGCAACATGGGTGTGCAGGTGGACCAGCACGAAGACGGAACGGTGCGCATCGACGCCCGCAATCTGAGCTCGCCGGAGGCGCCCTACGAGCTGGTCAAGACCATGCGGGCTTCGGTGCTGGCTTTGGGACCCTTGTTGGCGCGATTTGGTGAGGCCACGGTATCGTTGCCCGGAGGCTGTGCCATCGGATCGCGTCCGGTCGACCAGCATCTCAAGGGCCTGACCGCCATGGGGGCCGAGATCAAGGTCGAACACGGTTACATGATTGCCCGTTTGCCCAAGGGGCGCACCCGTTTGCAAGGGGCACGCATTGCGACTGATATGGTGACCGTTACCGGGACCGAAAACTTTTTGATGGCGGCGTCTTTGGCGCAGGGCGAAACCATTTTGGAAAACGCTGCGCAAGAGCCTGAAATTCCCGATCTGGCCGAGATGTTGATCCAGATGGGCGCAAAGATAGAGGGGCACGGCAGCAGCCGTATCCGTATCCAGGGAGTGGAGGCACTGCATGGCTGCACCCACCAAGTGGTAGCGGACCGTATTGAAGCGGGAACCTTTCTGTGTGCGGTTGCCGCGGCCAGTGGTGATGTGGTGCTCAAACACGGTCGCATGGACCATCTTGAAGCCGTGGTTGAAAAACTGCGCGATGCGGGTGCCACGGTAACGGCTGTTGATGGCGGTGTGCGGGTGCAGTCGCAAGGCCGTTTGAAGGCCCAGAGTTTCCGCACCACCGAATACCCGGGTTTTCCGACCGACATGCAAGCCCAGTTCATGGCGCTCAACAGCATCTCGCACGGTCACAGCATGGTGACCGAAACCATTTTTGAAAACCGCTTCATGCACGTTAATGAGTTGGTGCGCCTGGGCGCCAATATCCAGATCGACGGCAAGGTGGCGGTGCTGGAAGGTGTGGAAAAGCTGTCTGGCGCGACCGTCATGGCGACCGATTTGCGCGCATCTGCCAGTCTGGTGATCGCCGGTCTGGTGGCTGATGGCGAAACTGTGGTGGACCGCATTTACCATCTGGACCGGGGTTACGACCAGATGGAAGCCAAGCTGCGTGGCATTGGCGCGGATATCGAAAGATTCAGGTAGTGGCCCCCACGCTTTTCACTTCGTGTACTACGCTGCCCGCTGAGGGGGCTCTCGCGCCTTGGGGCGGCCCGGCGGCGCTCACGCCATGAAAGTCCAAAACATGATTACTCTCGCGTTGTCCAAAGGCCGCATCTTTGAAGAAACCCTGCCCCTGCTGATGGCGGCGGGCATTGAGGTACTGGACGACCCGGAGAAATCGCGCAAGCTGATTCTGGCGACTAGTCTGCCCGATGTGCGCGTGTTGGTGGTGCGTGCCACGGACGTGCCCACCTATGTGCAATATGGCGGCGCTGACATGGGCATCACCGGCAAAGATACGCTGCTGGAACATGGCAGCCAGGGCCTGTACCAGCCACTGGATTTGCAAATCGCCAAATGCCGCATCAGTGTGGCGGTGCGGGCCGACTTTGACTACGCCACGGCCGTCAAGCAGGGGTCCCGCCTCACGGTTGCCACCAAGTATGTCGCGATCGCGCGCGAGTTTTTTGCCTCCAAGGGTGTGCACGTGGACTTGATCAAGCTTTACGGCAGCATGGAGTTGGCACCGCTGGTCGGCATGGCTGATGCCATCGTGGACTTGGTGTCCACGGGCAACACCTTGAAGGCCAATCACCTGATCGAAGTAGAGCAAATCATGGAAATCAGCTCCCGCCTGGTCGTCAACCAGGCTGCGCTCAAACTCAAGCGCGAACCCATTCGCAAAATCATTGATGCCTTTGCCAGCGCGATCGCTGTGCCTGCCTGACCAGCTTTTCGTTGAATCGCCATGCCCTTGACCGCCACGCCCCTGCGCCTCTCCACCGCTGACAGCCAGTTTGAGGACGCCTTCAAGGCGCGCCTGCACTGGGCGCAGGACACCGACACCGAAATCGAAACCAGTGTGGCCGCCATCCTGCGCGATGTGCAGCAACGCGGCGATGCCGCCGTGCTGGAATACACCGGGCGCTGGGACCATGTGCAGGCCACAACGGTAGCCGAACTGGAGCTGACCCAGGCCGAACTCAAGGCCGCCTTCGACAGCATTCCCGCCAAGCAACGTGAGGCCCTGGAGGCTGCGGCAAAGCGGGTGCGCAGCTACCACGAAGCGCAGAAAAAAGCCTGTGGCGAAAGCTGGAGCTACCGCGACGAGCAGGGCAGTCTGCTGGGTCAAAAAGTCACACCGCTGGAGCGTGTGGGTATCTACGTTCCAGGCGGCAAGGCCACTTATCCATCCTCGGTGCTGATGAATGCCATCCCGGCCCATGTGGCGGGGGTCGGAGAGATCATCATGGTGGTACCCACGCCGCGCGGCGAGAAAAATGCCATGGTGCTGGCCGCCGCATATGTGGCGGGCGTGACCCGTGCCTTCACGATTGGTGGCGCGCAAGCCGTCGCGGCATTGGCCTACGGCACGGCCACCATTCCTGCCGTGCACAAGATCACCGGCCCGGGCAACGCCTATGTGGCAGCTGCCAAACGCAGCGTCTTTGGCAAGGTGGGCATCGACATGATCGCCGGACCGAGCGAAATTCTGGTGCTGGCCGACGGCACCACGCCGCCCGACTGGGTGGCCATGGATCTGTTCAGCCAGGCCGAACACGATGAACTGGCGCAAAGTATTCTGCTGTGCCCCGATGCCACCTATATAGACGCCGTGCAGGCCGCCATCAACCGACTGCTGCCCGAAATGCCGCGCGCCGGGATCATCGCCAAGTCGCTGAACGACCGTGGCGCGCTGATCCTCACCCGCAGCATGGAAGAGGCCTGCGAGATCAGCAACCGCATTGCGCCCGAGCACCTGGAAGTGTCCAGCAGCGACCCGCACCGCTGGGAGCCGCTGCTCAAGCACGCCGGGGCCATCTTTCTGGGTGCCTTCACCAGTGAATCACTGGGCGACTACTGCGCCGGCCCCAACCACGTGTTGCCCACCAGCGGCACGGCGCGATTCTCTAGTCCATTGGGCGTCTACGACTTCCAGAAACGCAGCAGCATCATCGAGGTCAGCGAGGCCGGTGCCCAGGTGCTGGGCCCGATTGCTGCAGAGCTGGCCTACGGCGAGGGTTTGCAAGGCCATGCCCGCGCGGCGGAAATGCGGCTGAAATAGCGCCTAGGGTGACCCTTTCGCCATAGGGGAAGCGAGTCGGTGTAAGAATTGAGTTCATCCTCCGACAACTCGCCATGAGCCCCTATTTTTTCTCCTCCCATTTCGCGCGTGCCATCGTATTGGCCTTGACCTGCGCTGGTCTCGCAACGGCTGCTGCGGCCATGTCCGTGCGCGACCTGCGTGGTTTGGCCAAGGCCGGCAAGCAGGGCCCGGACTATGTCAACTATTACCTGGTTGGCGTCATGGAAGGGGCACTTGAGGCCCATGCCCAGGCCGTACGCAGCGGCGCAGCGCCCACCATTTGCCTCAATGGCCGCAGGCTCGAACCATTTATGGCCAGGAGCCTGTTCGATACCGAACTCAAGCGCAATTCGGAACTGTACGAAGCGGATATGCCGGTTCAGCTGGTGATGGTCAACGCCCTGATGACGGTTTACCCCTGTTGACGACGGTGGCTATGCCACAACCCAGCGCAGTCGGCGTTCGGACTTGACCTTCTACTTGCGCAATATCCCGACCGTTCAGCGGCGGGAAGTGCAAAGACGATGCCAAACGATTCACTATGAAATATATAGCGACTTACGCATATTCTGCGAGGGCTAGAGGCATATTTCCCATACAAAGAAAGTCCAGCAAGCCGAAGCGAGGCAATTCGCAGTTTTCCAGGAATTCTTAACACGAAGTTCGTGCAACACGAATTTCGTGTTAAATTAGGTCTGTGAAAAACGTCACTATCACCGTCGAAGACGCCACGCTGGAATGGGTGCGTATCGAGGCCGCCAAACGCAACACCAGCGTATCGCGGCTGGTGGGCGAAATGTTGACGGACAAGATGCAGTTTGACGATGCCTACGCCCGCGCCCTGCGCGAGTGGGTGGCCGATACCTCGTCATTCAGTTCGGGCGGTGTGCCGTTTCCCGACCGCAAGGTGCTCAATGGCTAGCCTGGGCGAATCGTCCAGGGCCATCGTATTCGTCGACACAGGCGTGTTGCTCGCAGCCGACGATGCATTTGACCCGGGCCGGCAAGCCCAGGCCCGCGCCTGGTTGCAGGCGCTATGGTTGCGCCGTGCAGGACGTGTCAGCACCCAGGTGCTGAACGACTATTACGTCACCGTCACCCAAACCTTCGCAATGCCTGCCGGTGACGCGCGCGCCAAGCTGCGGCGCTTCCAGCTTTGGCAGCCCTGGCAGATCGACCACCAGACGGTGGAGACCGCGTGGGGTGTGGAGGCGCGTTTTGGCTTGCATTACCGGGACGCGCTGATCGTCGCAGCGGCTGCGCAGTCGGGTGCCAACCATGTGTTATCGACCGCTTTGATGCATCAGCAGCATATTGATGGTGTCACCATCCTGAACCCGTTCCAGGCCACACCCCAGGCTTTGGGCCTGGCGGAACAAACGGCCGTGTAAATCGCCGACCTACCTAGACCTGCACCGAATGACAAACCCTGAAACCGCCACTGCCGCCACAACCCAACCGCTGGACGCCATCATCCAGCGCCGCATCCGCCAGGACGTGTTATCCATGCACGCCTACGCCATCCAGGATTCCGTGGGCATGGTCAAGCTCGACGCCATGGAGAACCCGCACCGCCTGCCGGCCGGGTTGCAGGAAGCCTTGGGCAAGCGCCTCGGCGCACTGGCGCTGAACCGCTACCCGGATGGTCGCATCAACGACCTGCGCCACGCGCTGGCCGCCTTTGCACAAATGCCCGAAGGCAGCGACATCATGTTGGGCAACGGCTCGGATGAATTGATTTCTCTCCTAGCCATGGCCTGCGATGTGGCGGTGGACCCTGTTACTGGTACAAAGCCGGTGATCCTGGCGCCGCTGCCGGGCTTTGTGATGTATGCCATGAGCGCTACCTTGCAGGGGCTGGATTTTGTCGGCGTGCCCCTGACCGCTGACTTCGAGTTGGACGAAGCAGCCATGCTGGCGGCCATCGCCCGGCACCAGCCGGCCATCGTCTACCTGGCGTACCCCAACAACCCGACAGCCAACCTGTGGAACGCCGACGCCATGGCCCGCATCATTGCCGCCACCGGTGCGGTGGGGGGGCTGGCTGTGATTGACGAAGCCTACCAGCCGTTTTCCAGCCGCACCTACCTGGACACGATCCGCGCCGACCCCGCTGCGCACGCCCATGTGCTGCTGATGCGAACCTTGAGCAAATTTGGCCTCGCGGGGGTTCGCCTTGGTTACATGATGGGCCCCAAGGCCCTGATTGCAGAAGTCGACAAGGTGCGCCCGCCCTACAACATCAGTGTGCTGAACTACGAATGTGCTCTGTTTGCGCTGGAACATGCCGATGTGTTTGCTGGGCAAGCTACGGAACTGCGAGCCCAGCGCACCCGACTGCTGACCGCTTTGCACGCGATGCCGGGCGTGCAAGCCTGGAACAGCGACGCCAACATGATTCTGGTCCGCGTAGCTGATGCGCAAAAAGCCTTTGAAGGCCTCAAAGCGCACGGCGTCCTGGTCAAGAACGTTTCTAAAATGCACCCATTACTGGCCCAATGTTTGCGTCTAACCGTCGGCACCGCTGACGAGAACACCCGCCTGCTGGCCGCCATGAAAGAAGCCCTATGACCAACCGCTCGCTGATGGAAATACCCCCTAACCCTCTGGCGGACCGTATTGCCGAGGTCACCCGCAACACCGCCGAGACCCGTGTGCGCGTCAAGGTGAACCTGGACGGCACGGGCCAGGCGCGGCTCTCCACCGGTATTGGCTTCTTTGACCACATGCTCGACCAGATTGCCCGCCATGGGCTGATCGACCTGGACATCGAGGCCGATGGCGATTTGCACATCGACGGTCACCACACGGTGGAGGACGTGGGCATCACGCTCGGCCAGGCCTTTCACCAGGCCGTGGGCGACAAAAAAGGCATCCGCCGGTATGGCCACGCCTATGTTCCGCTGGACGAGGCGCTGTCCCGTGTGGTCGTCGATTTCTCAGGCCGCCCGGGACTGGTCATGGATGTGCCGTTCAAGAGCGGCATGATCGGCACTTTTGACACCCAACTGACGCATGAATTCTTCCAGGGCTTTGTCAACCACGCCTTGGTCACCCTGCACATCGACAACCTGAAGGGCGAAAACGCCCACCACCAGGCCGAAACCGTGTTCAAGGCCTTTGCCCGCGCACTTCGCGCTGCGCTGGAACGCGACCCGCGCTCAGCAGGTATCATTCCGTCGACCAAGGGTTCGCTCTAGGCTCGTGAGGAAAATGGGGCTGTAGCCCTCGTAGAAGCTGCGCAAGCAGCTACTGAAAAGATAGCATGAAGAAAAAAGTTGCGGTGGTGGATTACGGCATGGGCAATTTGCGTTCGGTCACGCAGGCCGTCATGCATGTGGCGGCCGACGCTGGTGTGGACGTGGTGTGGGCCCGCACCCCCGCCGAAGTCATGGCCGCCGACCGGGTGGTCTTGCCCGGCCAGGGCGGTATGCGTGACTGCATGCGCGAGCTACACCAGAGTGGAATGTATGGGGCCGTCATGCACGCGGCCCAGCACAAGCCGCTGATGGGCGTGTGTGTGGGCATGCAGATGCTGCTGGACCACAGCGCTGAACTCGACACCCCCTGCCTGGGCCTGATTCCGGGCGAAGTGGTCAAATTTGAGCTCGCAGGCCAGATCCAGCCCGATGGCAGCCGCTACAAGGTGCCGCAAATGGGCTGGAACCAGGTTTGGCACAGCAATCTGGGCCACCCCCGGCCACACGCCATATGGGGCGACGTGCCGGATGGCAGTTACTTCTATTTCGTACACAGTTACTACGCCCGACCGTCTGATGCACGCCACAGCGTGGGCGAAACCGAGTACGGTCAGCGCTTTTCTGCCGCAATAGCGCGCGATAATATTTTTGCTACCCAGTTTCACCCTGAAAAAAGTGCCGACCACGGTCTCTCGCTCTACCGCAACTTCCTTCACTGGAAACCCTGACACCTCCGTTCCCTTCGGGCTTCCGGTCGCTATCCCCTTTTCTCCAACTCTGAAGCATCATGCTTTTAATTCCTGCTATTGACTTAAAAGACGGTCACTGTGTGCGCCTGAAACAGGGCGATATGAACCAATCCACGATCTTCAGCGAAGACCCGGGCGAAATGGCACGTAGCTGGGTAGAAAAGGGCGCGCGGCGTCTGCATCTGGTGGACCTGAACGGCGCGTTTGCCGGCCACCCCAAGAACGAAATGGCGATTCGCAAGATTCTCAAGGCAGTGGGCAGCGAAGTCGATGTTCAACTCGGTGGCGGCATTCGAGACCTGGATACGATAGAGCGTTATCTGGATGCGGGCCTGCGTTACGTCATCATTGGCACGGCTGCGGTGCGCAACCCCGGCTTCCTTCAAGATGCCTGCACCGCGTTTGGCGGTCACATCATCGTCGGCCTGGATGCACGCGACGGCAAGGTCGCCACCGACGGCTGGAGCAAACTCACCCGCCACGATGTGATTGATCTGGCCAAGAAGTTCGAAGACTTCGGTGTCGAATCCATCATCTACACCGACATTGGTCGCGACGGCATGCTCAGTGGCATCAACATCGAAGCCACGGTCAAGCTGGCCCAGGCCCTGACCATTCCGGTAATTGCGTCGGGCGGTTTGAGCAACATGGCCGACATCGAAGCCCTGTGCGCGGTCGAGGACGACGGTGTGGAAGGCGTGATCTGCGGTCGCGCCATTTACAGCGGCGACCTGGACTTTGAAGCGGCCCAGGACCTGGCGGATGAGTTGAACGGATAAACGGTAGAGGCGGTGGCGGGCACCCTCCTCTTGTACTTGCACCATGTTTTGTACAAGTTGAAAGGAGTCTGAGGTGAAGGTCGTAACCTGTTCCGAAGCCCGCAGCGCACCAAAAACCTTGCTTGACCGGGTCCGTGACGATGCAGACGTCACGGTGATCAGCCGCCGCGACGGGGCTGATGCCGTTGTCATGTCACTAGATCACTACCAAAACATCATGGAAACCATGCATCTGCTTGGCACCCCAGCCAATGCGGCACATCTTGCCAGGTCGATCGCGCAGCACAAGGCAGGCAAGGCCGTGCGGCGCGCGAGCCGTTTATCGGCATTGGCAAGCCCGAGCCTTTGCTGGGCAACTTGGCCGGTTATTGGTCACGCCGAATTGATGAAACCCACCGACTGGTGTATGCGGTAGACGATGCTGATCTGGATGTGATCGCGTGTCGCGGGCATTGCGCTGATTGAGCGACTGTATGACACGCATGGTTGGCGTTCTTCATGGGGAATGTATGACCGCCTGAAATACGACTTTGCTACTATATTTGTAGCGATACATCTATATTTTACGAGGGCTGGAGGGCCAAAAAGCTTATGAATTTTGGTGGAGATGCTCTTGCGGCGGCGGACGGCGTGGCTTTCGTTCTCCGGCGCGCGTCGCGGGCGGTCCGGC
>CAZMXB010000103.1:14354-16214 GCA_964569855.1 uncultured Rhodoferax sp. | reverse complement strand
GGAGATACCACGCAGGCGCTGCTCTTCGCCAAACAGGCACTGGATATCCGTGAACGCTTAGCCAAAGACAAACCCTTGAAGTTCCAGGCCAAAGTGCAACAAAGTCAACTTGCCATTGCAGAGTGGAATTGGTTGGCCGAGAACACAACTCTTCTGGTCCCAACCAGCGACCTTGATGATTCTGAAGTACCGTACCCGATGCGCCCTGTGCGATTTCACCGTGAGGTGCTGGTAGTACTTGGAAGAGAGAAGGCCTCTGAAATTGCCAGCTCGTGTGAGACTGTCTGGGATAGCTGGAATGGCCTGTCAAAAGCCCAACAGACACTTTCAGAAGGCCTTTATATTCTCGCTTGTGCATATGCGGAAGCTAATGCCTGCCTACCACTGCACTTGAATAGTTGGCACGCACAAATGAAAGCGTTCAATATCCGAAGAAACGGCAATTTACCACAATGGATGATGCAAATAGCAAAGCGCAAGGGGTTTACTTTGGTGGTGGCGCCATCACCGATTTGACCCAGGTTGCCAATTGCCGTCGACCCGCGCCATCGGTCGTGACACCTGCTCGGTGCAGCGATTTACGCCTCTCTGCTCTGGGGAAGTCAAAGTCGACAGCCAGAGTCCACTTGTCGTCCGAACACACGCGGACTAGTTCTTCAGTTGCAACTAGGCTGCCAGAAAGCGGGTAGTCGCGACCGACTCTTTACGCCCCAATGCGTGTCTACGTTTTCAGCCATACTGAAGTTCTTTCCAATCGAAATGGCTCTCAAGAAACAAATTTATCAAACGCGAAATTCATAACCAAAAGTGATGTTTCTTCAATAACGCCTGCCTCGCGTGCGGGGTTGGGATGCTCTGTGGAAGCATCTCGATCCCAGACCTAAACGTGGCCTACTTTGCATTGAAACAGTTGGCTGTGTTTCAACTGGAATGACTGGTCGGATTTGGACTGGTATGAGTGGCTGCATTCACTGGAATACACACCGTACTCAGGAACGGCAGGGCACTCTTTCCCGCATGGGGGTATAGATGGGGGGATAAATACAAAATGCCTCTGCAACCCCCATGGATGCTAGCGCTACGAATGACACAGGTTCCGCCAGACCCCCATTATTCATGCGGGTTTCAAGGCCATCAAATAAGCTACCCCCCAAAGAACCCGCCTAACATTTTGCGCTTGGATGCGACGGGTTAATTCAATGCGGCGTGCTACATCATCGGCATGTCCAGGACCCGCAGTGGGGCACAAGCTGCCGCTGACGTCGGTCCGGTATCGGGTATACCAGCTTCATGATTTCCGAGACCAGTAAGCCGCCGTTCGTGGCGGTCGCATTCGCCCTATGCGGGTGCTCCCGATTGGGTCAAACCCACGTTCGAATTCGCCAAAACTGAGAAAGCGGTCGTAGGAATCCGAAAGGCATCCTAGCTGTCTGCGAGGCTCAAGTGGGGCTGGACCTGACACACGATTGCTCAAAATACATACTCGATACCCAACATTTGCGGGGTAACCTGAACTGCAGCAATCATCTGTCGATATATATGGTCGCAGCACCTCCAACTTGCTAAGCTGGTCTTCGCAAATGGCCGCTTACGCGCGCCAAGAAGTCAAATCAACGGCCATCTGGAATCAGGCGAATCAATTGAAGGGACCGCAAAGTTTGTTGATATGGGCTTACTGTTGCGACAAACGCTACTACAAATAGCTGGCTGAACGCACTGCTTGTTGTCGGTTTATCTGCTTGAGGTATTGCCGTTGTCGCAAATGGCCGTCACGGAAACCACAACGCGTGTGACAACCGCAAACAGCTATCACTTTTGTAGTGGCCAATGCGACGCCGTCGTATTGCCTTAGTCCAAAGT
>CAZMXB010000103.1:4795-14344 GCA_964569855.1 uncultured Rhodoferax sp. | reverse complement strand
ACCCCGCTCCATCGGAGCATTGACAATCGCCTGGTAATCGGCCGGCGGCATGTACTGCGGGACATAGGTGATGCCCTGTGCCGCCAGGTTGTTGACAAAAGAACGCATGTGGTTACGCGAGCCCTTCAACAGGTTCTGGTACACCAGCACGATGTCCTGATTGTCAATACTGAGAATGGCCTTGGTGATGTCAATCATGTCGATTTCCTCAATGGCGGCACCCACCTTCAGTGCGTCGATCAGCGAAATCGCTCCCGTTGCAGTCAACTGTGTGTACAGACCCAGCAGTACCGTGTTCTGAAACTGTCCGGCGGCCGATGTTGCCGCCGGGTCGCTCTGTGCATAACGAAGGAGCAGCTGGCGCACCGCTTCGGCATGGGTGGTTTCGCTATTGGCAATGTTGCCAAAGACCCGCGTATTGGCGCCCCATCGCAGGTCGAGCTGCGCATAGACATCATGGGCTAGCTTTTCCTCCTCACGCATGAAGTCCAGGGAATCCTTTTCGGCCACACTGAGAGCCTCCACAGGAAGGGCGGCCATCGACAAGCCCAGCGACGTGCTATCGAAGCTTGACACGCCGTTTGCGTCGACGACAAGCGGTGGCCCGCCACGCGCCACAGTGTTCGCGTCTTCCCCACCTCCGCAGGCACTAAAAATAAGGGATGCCACCAATGCGGCGGCGAGTTGTGTCAGTCGTGTTTTCATGATGTTCTCGATATGAAGTACGGAAAGCGGCGGGGCACCAAAGCGAAGCCAATGCAATGGATGGTCCGCTAATCTCAGGCGCAGGGCTTGCGAACCCTGCGCCTGCTGATCGCGTATGAACCTTTAGTTGCTGACAGGCGCAGGCACGGGTGCTGGCGTGACCAGTCCAGTACCTGGGGTGTGGATCCCACGGCCACCGTTGGCGGCCCCAGCCGGACCAGCGCCAGGCGTTGAGGTTGCAGCTGGAAGACCCGTGCCTGGCGTGTGGATGCGCGTTTGCAGGGGCGTTGCACCTGGCAGCAAACCGCTACCCGACATATGCACCTTGGCCTGCGTGCCCGCCGTACTTGGTTGGCCTTGGGCGGTGGCTGTTGCCTGTGCACGAGCGGCGCCAGGGGCATTTGCGCGCCCCTGGGCATAGGCAAAGGAGCCCGCTGCGAGTGTGCTGGCGATGATGATGGAAAACAGTGATGACGATTTCATGATGAATGTCCTTTGACGTGAAAACACAAAATTACCGTCCACGGCCCTTGCCGCCCCTTCCACCACCACCTGATGCCAATCCCCGCTGGCGATTTTCAAAGCCAGCTCCGTAAGGCAAACGCAGCGCACTTGTCTCCTCGTTCTTCTTTCCATTTACCGCGTCGGGTTCGGTTTGACCTGCGGCCGTGCCATCGGTCTTTTCTGCCGGGCTTACGGACGCTTTGTCTTGCACTGCCTTTTTGGGTAGCGAAAGATTCAGCGGACCGGCTTGCGCGTTCTCGGAACCTGTTGGCAGGCTCTGAGCAGAAACCGAACCCGTCACGATCAGGAACAACAAGGCGTGGAGAGTAGTGCGTTGGCTCATGGTGATTGTTTCCGGGTGTTTGTAGGATGCATCGAGTGCGTCGCAGAATCATGTCACGCTAGCCGCACTGTGTATCCGTCTGTCGCCGCTGGTGTCGATGAGTCGCAAACCCAGTGACGGGGCCTTTCCATCACTTAAACTGCCTTCACCCCATCATGAGCCCCCCGACCTCCCCCCGCATTCTTGTTGTCGACGACGACCCGGATCTGCGCGATCTTCTGTGCACCTACCTGGGTGCCAATGGTTTTGACGTCAGGACCGCTGGGGACGGGGTCGCCATGCGCGCTGCACTGGCCAACGGCGCGCCCGATGCCGTCGTTCTCGACCTGATGCTGCCGGGTGAAGACGGTTTGTCGCTGACCCGGTGGCTGCGGTCCCAATCTTCTGTTCCGATCTTGATGCTGTCTGCTCGGGGCGAGGAAATGGACCGCGTAATCGGCCTGGAAGTGGGCGCCGATGACTACCTTGCCAAGCCCTTTGGGCCACGGGAACTGCTGGCACGCCTGCGGGCCTTGATGCGGCGCGTGCATCCTGTTGCAGCGGACGTTTGTGCGCCGGATGCGCACCCTCATTTTGGTCCTTTTTCACTTGACATCAAGGGTCGCCGCCTGTTGCGAGAGGGTGTGGAACTAGGACTGACTAGCGCCGAGTTTGACCTGCTCGTTGCCTTCGTCACGCGGCCCAATCGCGTGCTCTCGCGCGACATGCTGGTGGACATTCTGCGCGGATATGAGCGCGACCCATTTGACCGCAGCATCGACAACCGTGTGACCCGCCTGCGCCGCAAGATTGAGGTCGATGCGACAGCACCCGCCTACATTCGCACGGTACGTGGAGAAGGCTACTTGTTCAACCCGAACGGGGGCGCACCCTGAAGCCCGCGCGTAGTCTGGCGCAGCAAACCACGCTTATGCTGGCTGGCGCGTTTGTCCTTATCGAGGTGCTGGTGGTCACTCTCTTTGTGGTGTTTGTCTTGCTGCCGTTGGCAAGGCGTTCAGCAGATGATCTGGCGGGTTTGATGGTGCTCTCGGCACAGACCTGGGCAGAGTTGCCACCCCTTACACGCCCTGCTTTTGAAGAGGAGTTGCTAGACAGTCACGCTCTGGCCTTGCGACCCGCCAGCAGGGGCATGGGTCATGATGAATGGCATCCGTTATATTTCTATTTGCTCGAAGATGCGCTGGCGCGACGCACTGGCGTCACGCAACACCTGATCCGCGAGAGTGCAGACGGTGCCACGTGGTATTGGTGCAACGTCCCCACCGGCAGTGGCTTGTTGGGCGTGGGGTTGGCAAAGTCACGCATTGACAGTCAACCGTTTGCTGCGCTGTTGATCGGTTTGATCGGCGGCCTTTTCTTTGTCGTCGCACTGGCTTATGGACTGGCGCGTCGCATTACCCAGCCACTGGCACGGCTGGAAGCTGCAAGCGCTCTGATAGGGCAAGGAGCAACCCCCATGCTCCTGCCGGAGACTGGGCCGCGTGAGCTGGTAAGCCTGAGTCGTCGTTTCAACGCCATGGCCAGGCAAGTGAGCGATTTACTCACAGCGCGCACCACCTTATTGGCAGGCGTGTCCCATGATCTGCGCACGCCGTTGGCGCGTATGCTTCTGGCGCTGGAAATCATGAAGAGCGACCCCGCGCCGGCATTGATCGAAAGACTGGAGCGGGATATCGCGCAAATGAATCAGCTGATCGGCAATGTGCTGGACCTGGCACGCGGGCTGGAACACGAAAAACCTGTCATCGTTGATATGCGTGATTTTCTGACCGAGATTGCGAATGACTTTGCTGCCCCCGGCCACATGATCTATGTCGGCTGCCTGTCAGGACAAGTGATTGTTGCCCGACAGGCGCTACGTCGTGCCATTGGCAACCTGTTGCAAAACGCGCTGCGCTACGCGAATGAGTCCAGCGTGGATCTGGTGTGCACCATTGAGAGCGAACACTGGCGCGTCGGTGTTCTGGATCGCGGTCCAGGCATTGATGCAGACAAGTTAGAGGCAATGTTTCAGCCCTTTCAGCGTGGCGATCCCTCACGCAGTCCGACCACTGGTGGTTCCGGCTTGGGCCTGGCGATTGTGCGGGAGCTAGCAAACGCCAATGGATGGGATGTATCGCTATCCAGCCGCGCCGGTGGCGGACTGGAGGCTTGGATTGCATCGAAGCAAATTGATTCTTCGTTAAAAGGGAAAACTCTATGAAACACGTCTGTTGTGTCCCCGCTTTCGCAAGGCGCCTCTGTGCTGCGGGGGCCATTGGCTTGCTCATCTCAGGTTCGACATTGGCGGAGGACACCCGCCAGATGGCGACACTGCCGCCGCCGGCCCGCGAATCACTGCGACAGGAAATGCTGGACAACCTGTTGGCGATCAATGAAATCCTTACCCTCGTGGCGGCAGACAAAATCAAGGAAGCTGGCGACATTGCGGAGCAAAAGCTGGGGGTCAGCGCCCAGGGCAAAAATCGCAGTCTGCCTTTCGAGGCCCGCCCTGGACCGCACATGCCACCCGACATGCATGCGCTGGGTATGGATGGCCATAAAGCAGCGAGTGAATTTGCCAAGGCGGCACGCGCCGGCGAGCGCGACCGTGCAATGAAGCTCCTGCCCAATTTAACCAGTGCGTGCGTCGCCTGCCACTATTCGTGGCGAACCCGCTAGTTGCGTCGCTCGCAGTCTGGCTTTACTACACCAGAGGTGTATATCCGACCACTGTGTGCCGGCTATACTGCCAGCGCAACGTGCAAAGAAATCGCGCTTGAATTTGTGCTGGAGCTTGTGCACTTAGATCTGAGGAAAGTTCCGCCGTATTTGGACTGATGTCCATTTGGCTGTTGAGTCGAATCACCGCACCGTTGGCGCTGTCAAGCGTTCAGTGCTGGCATCATTGCCTGGTGGCTCACCCCTTTTTAGCGTTGCTTCTATTCCGGTCCGCCAATGCGATGATCAAGCCGTCAACACCCTTGGCATTGATTTCTTGGGCAAATTGACTTCGGTAGGTTTCGACTAGCCAGACCCCCATCACGTTGAAGTTATAGATTTTCCAGCCTGCTCCGTCCCCAGCCGTTTTCTCCAACCGGTAGTCCAGTTGAATAGGCGCGCCATGGCCGCGGACCTCCGTGCGAACGACTACTTCCTTGTCATCGGGTGCACTACGCAGTGGGCGCACGACAATCGACAGGTTATTGGCCTGCGCCAGAGCGCCCGCGTAGGTGCGAACCAACAGAATCTTGAACTCGTCCTGCAATCGCTTTTGCTGGTCGGGGGAAATTTGGCGCCAGTACGGGCCGACCGCGGCCGCGGTCATGCGATGAAAGTTGACGTGCGGCATGATTTTGGCGTCCACCAGCCCTATGACTTTGGACGCTTCGCCACCACGGATTGACGCATCAGTTTGAATGCTCTCGATCACGTCAGCAGATACGCGACTGAGAAATACATCAGCCGCTTCATCCGTCGCGTACGCTGGCAGTGCAACTAGGCTCGCAACCACCAGCGACCATCCCATTGAGAATCTTGACAGTGAGGTGAAACGCCCAAGGGGCATCCGGCTAAAGGTGGCTTCGATTAAGGGTTTAAACATGATTTGTATATTAGTCATTGCTGATATAGTAGATTATGCCGGAAAATCTAATACCCCATGGGGTATAGTTGAATTGCAGGATAGTGATGAAAATTCTGAAGCACCATATCCATCCACAGACAACCAATCATGTGTGAACTTTTTGCCATGTCAACGCGGCTGCCAAGCACCATCACGCTGTCATTGGAGGAGTTTTCGCGCCATGGTGGGCAGACCGGTCCGCACAAAGACGGATGGGGCATTGCCTGGTACGAGCACGGCGATGTTCATTTGCTAAAAGAGGCCACTTCTGCGTCCTATAGCCGGACCATGCAGTTCATCAAGGAAAACCCGTTTCACAGCGCGCTGGTTCTTTGCCACATCCGCAAGGCAACGCAGGGAGATGTGGCGAGCCGCAATTGCCAGCCAACGCTGCGGGAATTGGGTGGTACATGGCACAGTTTTGCTCACAATGGCAGTTTGACGGGATTGCAGGTCGACTCAAACTTCAATGCCGATAGCTACCAACCAATTGGAGAAACAGACTCTGAATATGCGTTTTGTGCCTTGATGGAGAGAATGCGGCCCCTATGGCGTTCTGGTCGGCGACCCACGCATGAGGCACGACTCGATGTCGTGAGGGCATTTGCTGCGGAACTGCGCGGCTCGGGTCCAGCAAACTTCTTGTATAGCGATGGGGATGTACTGTTTGCCCACGCCCACCAGCGCCACCATACTGATGGAACCATCCGCGCGCCTGGGCTTTGGCTTCTGACTCGACACTGCGCAGAAGGCGGCGTATTTGAAGGCTCAGGCCTGCATGTTGAAGCGCGAGGAGCAGAGCAGGATGTCGTGCTGATTGCCAGCGTGCCACTGTCGCCAGAAAACTGGCAGCCTTTTGATGAAGGTGAGGTCATTTCCGTCAGACTCGGTCGCATTCTGCAAGCTGACATATTGGGGAGAATCCCGCTATTGGCGGCAACTGTGCTGTAGTCCACGGTCGACCGAAAGCAGAACAACAAAATGGACACAGCGGGGACTCCGGATATACTGCACGGGGTATATTGATGACTTTAGCAACACCATCGATTCGTTAAGTCCTGAAGAATTTCGACGCGCTAATGGAGAAAGATTTGGCTGCTCAGGCTCTTAGCGCCCATGTGCAATGGACTTGCTTGAGTGACTCAGTGATTGGCGAACTCATCCAACAGTAGGTTTCGGATATGCAACCCCAAAAAAAACTTCACTTGGTCTTTTCTTTTGTCATGGGTGTCATGATGATTTTCATCATGACATTTGTCATTAGCTTGGCAAATGTAGGATGGTCAGAGCAGTTCCTGCGTACTTGGATAAAAGCTTTTGCTATTGCTTATGTGGTTGGCGTGCCAGTGATCTATTTTCTGGCCCCAGTCGCCAGAAAAATTGCTAGTCGTCTACTTGGAATGCCAGTTTGACCGACCTACCGGTCAAACATTTGTCAATCGCAGATCACCCGACCACCAGCAGTCACGACAATTCCGCCGAGTCAACGCAAACAACGCCACCGACATGATCAACACCTTGGGCCAACTGGCCAACCAACTGGTCAACACCGACGACAGCCGCAATTGCACGGCCAGTGCCCGCAAACGATAATGTTGCTCTTTAGTGCGATCGCACTGACTAGTACCTTGGTGCTGCGCTATGCAGCACACGCGCTGATCTTGCGAGGGCTGCGGGCGCCCAGGTTGGCCCACCAGAGAACGCCGGCTGACGAAGGGCTTAGTGCCAACACCGTGCGCCTGCACACTGTGAACGGTAAAACACTATTTGCCTGGTTTGTGCCTGTGCCTGGCAAGGCTGCCTGCCCTGCAGTGGTCGTGATGCACGGCTGGGGTGCCAACGCGAGCATGATGCTGCCCGCGCTGGGTCCACTTCACGCGGCCGGCTTTGCAGTGCTGCTGATCGATGCCCGTTGCCATGGCAATAGTGACGACGCAGCTTTTACCTCGCTGCCCCGTTTTGCTGAGGATATTTCGACTGGACTGGACTGGTTGCTAGAGCAGCCCTCTGTGGACGCCAAACGCCTGTCGATCATGGGCCATTCAGTGGGTGCTGCTGCTGCGTTGCTTTGTGCAACGAAACGGCCCGATGTGCGTGCTGTCATCAGCCTGAGCGCCTTTGCGCACCCGCGCGACATCATGCGAACCTTTCTGACCGAAGCGCACATTCCCTACCCGGTGTTGGGCTGGTATGTCATGCGCCATGTTCAGGCGGTGATAGGTGCGCGATTTGACGACATCGCGCCGATTGCCAGTATGGCGCGCTTGCGTTGCCCGGTGCTGCTGGTGCATGGCAGTGACGACGAACTGGTGCCCTTTGCAGACGCTCAACGCCTGCTGGCCGCGGGGACTGCAGGCCAAGCGCAGTGCCTGTGCGTGAGTGGCGGGCATGATCCCAGTGCAGCCATGGAGGGGCATATTCCGGCATTGATCGGATTCTTGAAGCAGGCCAATTCAGAAGCACCACGCTGATGCAACTATTTCAGGTGCAAAGAATTGGAAAGCGAACCTTTGATGACTTATTCCGCATATTCGCATCCAATTTATGTTTGGTCGGCCTCGCCAGGAGCACTGATAGTCCTGACAAAACTGTACTAAGCCAATTATCGAAAGTTTTAGATCTTGCTGGACTACAGCGATCAACTCTGACTGCATGTAGACCTAATTAACCCTGGAGGCAATATGAAAGCTTTTCAAGACTACTACCCCGAAAGTGTTTCGCACTGTTACGGCTGCGGATCACAAAATAGCCATGGTCACCAAATCAAGACGCATTGGGACGGTGAAGAGACGGTGACCTATTTCACACCCGAGCCTTACCAAATGTCCGTGCCGGGCTTTGCCTATGGCGGCTTGGTCGCATCGCTCATTGACTGCCACGGAACCGCAACAGCTGCGGCAGCCATGTACCGTGAACAAGGGCGTCCAATGGATAGCCTGCCACCATTTCGGTTCGTCACTGGTTCACTGCATGTGGATTTCTTGAAGCCCACGCCTCTTGGTGGCGCACTAGAAATCCGTGGCCGAGTCAAAGAAATCAAAGGCCGAAAGGTCATTGTGGAGATTTCGGTCATTGGGAACGGCAATGTTACTGCCCGAGGGGAAGTCGTCGCAGTGCAGATGCCCGACAGCTTCGGAAGCAGATCCGCTGTAGCCTGATTCAGGGCGGTAGACATATTAAAAATACTGCCCATACTTCTTAGTATTGTTCAAAAGCCACAAACCATTTTTACACCATATGGACCCCAAGATAAAGGCCAGTGCGAAGCCGATTCCATACTAGCGAATAATCAGTGTCACTAAGAAAACGCGATAAACGAGAGGTAGTTGTAAATATGCACAAAAATACGATGTCACGCGAAACGTGCCGACAGAACCACTATGGTTTTGTCTACCCTAGAGCATTTGTCCGTTGGCATAAACGCTAAGACTGAAGAGTGCCAAATTATTTCTCAGGGTATGCAAGATCAGCGCGGCGGTTCAGTGCGTGTGCTGCCTCATCGTGACCAGCGGCCTTCGGTTTTTCTTTACCAAAGCTCACTGCCTCCATTTGGGAGTCTTTCACTCCAAACACCTTGAGAGTCCTTGTAACGGCCTCGGCGCGCTTTTGACCTAATGCCAAGTTGTACTCAGCGCCACCCTGCTCATCGGTATTGCCTTGCACCCTGATGCTGACATTGGAGTTTGCCGCGAGGTATTTTCCATGCATCTCCAACAGAGCTGCATACTCGGGCTTCACTGAATATTGGTCAAAGTCGAAATGAACGCTTCGCTGTTTGTGGAGTGGGCTGAGGGGGTCCAAGTAGGGTGAAATGGGCTTTGAAACCACAGCCGTTGGTACGCCTGTCTTGGAGGGGTCACTGGGCGGCTGCGTCGGCGGCGGTGGCGAGGTCGTTGCTGTACCCACAGGGGCAATGGGAGTACTGCTACATGCACCAAGCATCACAGACACTGCAAATGCTATAGCCGGGCCCGGCCGATTGAGATACTTCATTGCTTCCTCCTGTTGAAAGTGACAACTTGGATTGTTCACATCCTGACTTAGGTGAAACTTAAACCGGTGCAACAAAGCGCGGACCAATGGCCAAACCGATCGCGGCTTAAGCCTTGTATAAGTCTGGCGCGCCACTATCATGCTTCGGCAGCAACCGGGCCTTGGCACGTTAAGAAAGCGCTTTGGCGGGACGTTAAACAAAATACCTTGACTTACATGCGATTACTGCTGGTTGAAGACGATCCGATGATTGGTGAGTCCGTGTTGGACCTACTGCGCTGCGATGGCTACGCGGTGGATTGGGTCAAGGATGGCGAGATGGCCGACGCCACGCTGGACGGCCAGTGCTACGACCTGGTTCTATTAGACCTGGGTCTGCCCAAGCGTGATGGTCTGGCCG
>CAZMXB010000103.1:0-4785 GCA_964569855.1 uncultured Rhodoferax sp. | reverse complement strand
CGTGTTGCGTCGACTCAGGGCTCGCAAGGACCGCACGCCAGTTCTGATCGCCACCGCCCGCGACGCCCTGCAACAACGGGTGCAAGGATTGGATATGGGGGCCGACGACTACATCGTCAAACCCTATGAGATTGAAGAGTTGTTGGCCCGCATACGCGCGCTCATCCGCCGGGCGTCTGGTCGGGCGGAGCCGGTGTACGAGCACCGTGGGGTGAGCATTGATCCCGTCACCCGTGAGGTCCTGGTTGACGGACAAGCAGTGTCATTGGTCGCACGTGAGTGGGCCATTCTGGAGCAGTTGCTGGCCCGGCCGGGAGTTGTATTGTCGCGCAAGCAGTTGGAGGACAAGCTCTACAGTTGGAAGGATGAAGTCAGCAGCAATGCGGTCGAGGTCTACATCCACGGTTTGCGAAGAAAGTTGGGCGCGCAAATGATCCAGAACGTGCGCGGAATCGGCTACATGATCCCAAAGGTCGGGCCTTGAGTCGCACTGTGCCCCACTCGTTGCGTGCACGGTTGTTGCTATTGCTCATCAGTGCCGTGCTGGTGACGGCGTTCATCCAGGCTTTGATCGCCTACCGGACGGCACTGGACGAAACCAACGAACTGTTCGACTACCACATGGAGCAAACGGCGCAGTCCTTGCGCAAAGGGCTGCCAATCGGGGGTTACCTCGCTAATAGCTTCAGAGACGACACCGACACCAGTTTCGAGTTTCTGATTCAGGTCACGGGCAGCGCAGGGCAAGTCATGTTTCAATCCGCCCCCAACGCTGACTTGCCGCTGGATGCCAAGCCAGGGCATTCGACCTTTGACACGCCTGGCGCCACCTACAAACTGTATTCGCTGGTATCTGGCGATCAACTCATCCAAGTAGCGCAAGACCGATCTGCGCGGCGCGGACTGGCCAGAAAGCTGGCCGTCAAAGCGGTCAGCCCCGTTGTTGTGATGGCGCCGCTGCTGATACTCCTCGTGTGGTGGGTGGTCAGCGCGTCCCTGGCACCAGCTGAGCGCGTACGTCGGCAACTGGCGTCGCGACGAGCCGATGAATTGACCGAGGTCAGTGAGGAAGGACTGCCGGTGGAAATCCGGCCCTTGGTTCATGAGCTCAATTTACTGTTTGATCGGGTACGGCAGGCGTTTGACGCGCAAAAAAACTTCATTGCCGATGCGGCACACGAACTGCGCTCGCCATTGGCGGCATTGAAGCTCCAGGTCGAGGGCCTGCGCCGAGCTACTGACGATGCAAGCCGTGATGTGGCGGTCCACAGACTGGCAGCGGGAATTGACCGTGCGACGCGGCTGGTTGAGCAGTTGCTGATGTTGGCACGCCAACAGGCTGGCCCTACAGCGGTCGAACGAAAAGAGCCAATTGCCTTGGCAGCGCTGGTTCAGGTTGTTGTCGGAGACCTGTGGGAGACTGCCCATGCGCGTCACATCGACATTGGCCTGGTCGAGGCGGCTGACACCTCCATCCTCGGCCACCGAGATGCGCTGAACATTCTGATCCGCAATCTGTTGGATAACGCCATCAAATACACGCCCAACGGCGGGACGATCAACGTCGCTGTAATTCGTGGCGATGTCGATTGCCAGTTGACGGTAGACGACAGCGGGCCAGGCGTTCCGCAGGACGACCGGGAGCGCATCTTTGACCGCTTCTACCGGGTGGCTGGGCCGCAGATAGGAACGCCTGGAAGTGGCCTGGGCCTGGCGATTGTCAAAACCATAGCCGACATGCATGGGGCAACCCTCTCGGTCGGCCAGTCGCCGAGTTTGGGGGGATTCAAGGTCACCGTCCGCTTTCCTTGACTGGCAGGGACTGCGCGGCCGAGCGGGCGTTGAACTCCTTGGCCGCGCTTATGAAGTTTCCTGTCAAAACCACATGCCATTGAAGTTTCAGCGAATATTTATGACAAGGTTGAACGGATAGGTGGCTAGTCGATTGCAATTACTCAATGCAAATCAAAGCTGTACTTTAAGTTCTGCCTAAGTCTACTGTTCAATGATCAGCGCTTTGCAAAGAGGATCGCAAAGCCAATGAAGTTCAATTGCTGGATTAAACGTGTCGCGCCACTTGCGTTGTTCTTGGTGATGGGTATCGCCACGGCAAGCCCGACTTGCAATGTGCCACCCGAAAACTGGATGAAAGAAGCCGATTTGAAGCAAGCGTTAAAACGGATGGGCTACCTGATAAAGTCTGTTCGCATTGAAAGTGGGTGTTACGAGATTTATGGACTTGATCCGCGGGGACGACGTATCCTAATTCTCATTGATCCGGCGACCGCAAAGCCAGTTGTGAACCAGTGATTTACACCTAAAGGGGAAACCCCATATGCTGAGTCGTCGTGCGCTACTGTCGGCTTCACTTGGTTTGCTGTCGTTTTCCACGATGGCTCAGGCGAGGCGAGTTGGTCGACTGATGATCATCGGTGGTGCGGAGGACAAGCTGAAGGACCGGATCATTCTTCGACGCTTCGTTGAACTTTGCGGTGGGCCGACTAGCCGCATCAAAGTCATAAGTGCTGCCAGTTCGGAGCCGGTTTTGTCCTGGTCCAAATATCAAACCGTCTTTTCTGAACTCGGTGTGGGCGATTGCCTGCCCGTTCCCATCCCAGATCGTGAAGCCGCAAATTCTGATTCGGTGTTCGATGGCATTTTGGATGCGGATGGAATTTTTATAACGGGCGGCGACCAACGTCGACTGATGGAACTGATCTGGGAAACAGCCGCGTTTCGCGCTTTGCATGTTGCGTTTCATGTTCGCGGCTGTTGCATTGGAGGAACCAGTGCAGGGGCGGCTGTTCTTTCACGCAATATGCTCGCGCACGGTGAGGCTACGAGACTGCCGGAAAAAGAGGCGGCGGAACTCGACATTGGTTTGGGACTGATCTCTGGGGCCATCATTGATCAGCATTTTTCTGAGCGCGGTCGTTTGGGGCGCCTGCTTTCAGTGCTTGCTGAGAGTCGCTCACGACTGGGGGTCGGCGTGGACGAGGATACTGCCCTGATCGTAGAAAGGGGTATTGGTGTTGAAGTCATTGGCAAAGGAGCCGTGACCATTGTTGATGGTCGTAACATGCAGTCTAACTATGAGCGTATCGAAACTCGGGAACGATTGGAACTACTTGGAGTGCGCTTGCATGTGCTGCCCTCTGGGCACAGGTACAAGGTCGCTCCAAGAGACCTACGCAAAAGGCATATCCCCTCCAGCTTCTTGGAGGCCATTGGTTTGATCGTCGAACCAGGCCCGATTCGGGGATAGCTGAACCCAATCAAGAAAAAGGCGACGAGGTTGCTTGAGCAATGACAAACGGCCATGAAGTTGTCTCCATGGCCGACTTTGGTTCTACCCTCTACTTGAAGGCAACCGCCTTACCGGATGCGTCCTTGATGTCACCCCAGGACTTTTGAATCGCTGCGACCACTTCCGGAGGCATGGGAACGTAATCCAAATCCACGGCGGCTTTGCCACCGTTTGCGTATGCCCAGTTGAAGAATTTCTTCGGCACCAGCGAGAACGCCGTGAAGACGCAAATATGGATAGCCATATCGACCTATCTGTTGATTGCGATAGCGAAGAAACGTTTGCATCTTGACCATCGCAGCCTGTACGAAATCCTACAAATACTAAGCCTGTCCATGTTTGAAACAATCCCTGTAAATCAGCTACTTACACCACCCTCAAAAAACTCAGAGCCGGATTCCGAGTCAAATCAGGCCGATCTCCACTGAAGAACGTTGGGACACTACTGGAGGCACTTGTATGGTGCGGAGGTAGTCATTGGCGAATATTCGGATGTCAAGGGTGGTCAGTTAGTCTTAAATTCAAATCTGTGATGAAGAAAATCCGAAATCCAATTCCAGCCAAGTAACCTTCTTGACCGCATGAAATGGTTGTGACGCCTTGGCAATATTGCTTAGTTTTGCACTCTGGGCCAACTCCATTGACAAGGACTTGGACGCAGCCCGCCAAACACGTCGGTTCAACTTGCGTAGCCCAAAATGATGGGGTAAGTCAGCCTAGAAAAGCGGGGTACACGCAAGCGGAAAAGTCTTCTCGATGACCCTTTGTCAAAACTGTCTGGTCGCGCACCGCATATTATGGGAGTCTGATGCCACTTTTTGGAAAGTCTACCTTGTCCTATCTTGATGATCCTCGGGTGCTATTTGCCGCAGAGCGGACGCTACTGGCCTGGCAGCGATCCGCCATTGCGTTGATGGGCTTTGGCTTCGTTGTCGAGCGCTTCGGCCTCTTTTTGCGGATTGTGACCAACCAGCCGCTAAGCATTGCGCAACGTGGAGCATCACTCTGGCTTGGCGTGGCGCTACTGCTGTTGGGCGCACTAATTGGCGTCGTGTCAGCAATCCAGTTTCGTCAGGTGGTGCGGGGCTTAGGCGAGAAAGAAATTCCACGCGGCTACTGGGTCAACATGGGCGTTGTGATAAATTTTATATTGGCAGGCATCGCGCTAGTGCTGGCCCTTTACTTTGTTGCTTCATCCGCATAGGCCAGCAAAATTGTAGATTGGAAGCTGAGGCTGTCGACTTTGAATGTTACTTTCAGATCTGAAATCGCTGTCAGTTAAGACTTCATTTGCTTGGTTCTTGCCAATCGGTTGGGTGCCGCCAATGACTGCACTTGGCCACTTAGAGGTGCCCGCTTTGTCGAAATGGGTGCCAGAAAGCTGACTCAAAAACACTGACTTGACTGACTGCTTTGGAGGAGGCAGATCACAAACCTCTACTTCCGCTATGCGTCTTTTCGAGCCAGCCAAATTTCTC
>CAZMXB010000102.1:0-16244 GCA_964569855.1 uncultured Rhodoferax sp. | reverse complement strand
TAGACAACTCTTCACCTTCGTACTGCACGGGGTAGAACAACAAGCCATTCATTTCTTCCACGACGGGCAGTACCGACTTGCGCGACACCGAGGTCCAGCAACCAAAGATGACGGAAACCTTGTCCTGACCCAGCAACTGCTTGGTCTTTTCAGCGAACAGCGGCCAGTTGGACGCCGGGTCCACGATGACAGGTTCGAGCTTCTTGCCCAGCACGCCGCCCTTGGCGTTGATCTCGTCAATAGCCATCAGCACGGTGTCTTTCAACACGGTTTCCGAAATGGCCATGGTGCCCGAGAGACTGTGCAGAATGCCGACCTTGATGGTGTCAGCAGCAAAGGCTGGCACAGCGGTCAGGGTGGTAAGGGCGACGGCCGCCGTCAGCGCCTTCAGGGTAAATCGGCGAGAGTTCGTAGATTGCATGGATGTGACCTTCCGAAGTTAATGAGAAACCAGCTTCGCTGCACCAACCTCTTCAGGAGAAATGGTCTGGCGCAACGATGAAGTGACTTTAGGGAATGATGCGTCAGCCGGAAATACGCCGAGTGGCGTACACCTGCCCACCGGTCCTTCCGGCTTTGTTTACCGCGCGCCGAAGGGTCTCAACGTCGGCGCATGTCCGTCGGGCGCGTGCACCGGGGCGGCAGCGCTTGCGCCGGGCGTTCCTGATTTACAGGTCAGAGTGTCAAATAGGTGTTGCAATGTTATTGGCGAAGCGTATGATTTTCGACAGCCATGTGCCCCCGCAGCGACGCAAGGGCCACCCGTCGACCGTTGGATTTGATTCGCGTGCATGGTTGGTATCAGTCTTTGAGGAGTACAACCATGACTCTCGGGCGCCGAATTGCTGGTCTTTTCCTGAAGACAGCTTTCACACTCATATCCACACTTTTTCTTTCGAGCCAGGCGCTCGCTCAGTTCACGCCTACGAGTTGCACGGCAACCCTGACGACCGGAGCCAGTGGAGCGCGTATCACCGTCCCGTATCTGGTGTACAAGAATGCGGCCTTCAACGCCGCATTTGACTTGGTTCCGACAAGTGATGGGGTTTTTTGGTTCCGGCTGGCCAATTTGTCGGGTGTGACCGGCAGTGCGGGCTTTGCCAATTGCCCGGCCAATCACCTGTCGTCCGACTTCTATCTGAACTTGCCTGCCCTGATGTATGGCGCCAATGGGTTTTCGGTGTCCATGCTGTTTGTGCCAGGTGCAAACGTCCAAAATCCGGCAGATATCTGGTTCAAGGTCAGTGCTCTCAAACCCATTACGATGGTCACAGCCAACAAGACCTACAGTTCCGGGCTCACCATCGCAGCCGAAGACGCATTGGTGATCAGCAACACGTCCAACCCTGCCAGCACCACGCTGGAGGTCCAAGGCGACTTTGCATGCCGTGGTGATCTGGATATTTGGGACGGACCATCGGCCGTGCAAATCAATGTGACCGGCAAGGCCGATCTCGCCTGTACGATCCGATTTGCAAAAGAATCAGCTGTGAACAAGGTGACCATTGTTGCCTCAAAAGGCGTCAATGTGTTGCCTGGATTCAGCACGCCAGCCAGCGGACACCTGATTTTGACCGATGACGCCACACTCATCAAATCACCTGATGCATACCTGACAGACTCCAACACCGATGACGGCGTCACACCGTCGATCATTCCCAGCACCGACAGCACCCCCGCCGCCGCAGACACTGCGACGCGGTCCGCGGAAACACCAAGAACTGCCGCTGCTTGTACTACGACCAACACCCTGGCGGGCAGCTTCGCACCACCGGCGGGGCGCAGAGTGCTGCCGCAAGGTGGGTCTAGCGATACGCCCATTGTTCTTGCAGCATGGTTCCAGTGCAATGTTCAGATTGACAAGGTCAAGGTGACCCCACCGAGGTGGGACGACCCTGCTCCTTCCGACGCAGCCAGTGGACCGGGTTCTGCCGGAAAGAAGGGCCTGACGCTCAATCTGAAGTCGGAGGGAAAGATCACCTTTACCGGCGACTCCACCATGACCTTGATGGACGGTGGGCGCGGGCAAGACCAATCACGCAACGGCAACCCTGCGGTAGCGACTGGCGGCAATGGTGGAGCCAGTGGTGACCTGAAGATTGCGGCAGCGGGAGGATTCGATTTTTCTGCCGGGACTTTGACCATCGTTCCGGGCCGTGGCGGCGATGGTGGCAACGCCATTGCAACCGGTACTGCGGGGCGCGACGGATGCCCAGGGCAGGCCGGTGGTGCGGCCACTGCCACCGGGGGCGCTGGCGCGGAATCCAAAAAGACGCTCAAGGCACGTGGCTTCGATCCCACGGGCAAGGTTTTTGTGTCTGACATCAAGGGCGGGCATGGTGGTAACGCCGAGGCTTACGGAGGCGCAGCAGGCAATGGAACAGCCGGTAAGTGCAATGGCGGCGCCGGTGGCAACGCAAGCGCGCAAGCTGGAAAAGGCGGCGATGCCAGCTTCAAATACTCAGGCCTTGGGGCGGTCGGGCCAACACCGACACTGGGCGGCAATGGTGGCAACGCCATCAGCCAATCGGGACAGGGTGGCAACGGTGGCAACATGACTACCAAATGCGATGTCGGTGGTAGTGGCGGCGCGGGCGGCACCAGTACGGCAAAAGGTGGTAACGCCGGTAACGGGTCCATCAAGGGCGACGACGGAGCGGCTAACGCCAGCAGTGGCATGGGCACAGGGGGTCAATGTGGCAGTTTTCTGAGCTCCAACGGGACCGGTGGCAACTGGTCCGAGTTTGTTGCAGGTACCTTGCGCAACAACGGGCAATTCAATGCTGGAACACGTGATTGTTCGTGCACAGTGCCAGTCCCAGAACCCAAGATCAGCCTAGGACCCACGGAGGTCGTCTTCACACACTTCTTTGGCGTGTCGGCTTGCCCGACACCATTGGGCTCCTTGACCATCAGCAACTCGGGAACGGGAAGTTTTACATGGAAGATGGGTACCCTGCCCGCATGGCTCAGCGCGAGCAAGACCAGCGGCAGCGCTGGTGACACCATTAACCTGTTCTTTACCTGCACCGGGTACTCGGCCAGCATGTCGACCACCGTGGCGATCACCGGCACCAATACTGCAACCGGCCAAGCCCTGCCCACTGCCGCCGGTCTGCCAGTCTCCGGTGCGGTAAAGTAGGTTGCAAGGGTCGAGGCACGCAGTGCCGAGACCCTTGTTAACACACCGTTGCATTTCAACACCGGGCGGAAACAGGATTTCGCCTGATTGTGGTTTACGCTGGGCCATGTGGGTCGCAACCTGGCGCGCTTCAAGCATCTTGCCCGGTCACCCGATCCAAGGCACGCCCCAGGGCGTCTTCAGCGCACAGGAAAGAAATACGATGAACCCCACCAAAAAAAATGTAACACCGGCCCTGCTCCACGCGGATGGCAGCGTCTCGGAATCGGTTATTTCGCGACTGGTCGCTGAGGTTTACGAAATCGCTCCTCCTGCCGAGCGAAGCCGTCTGCTGGAGCATCTGCTCAAGCCCTTGGGTGTGCTGTCGCTGGTCGCGGTCGCCAATGGCATTTTTGCCTCCATTCGCTTTCGCAGCGGCTGGCCCGACATCCACGTTCGACCCGAGGACGCACAAAATGTGGAGGCGAACGATGTGATTTCCCTGGTCAACCACGTGCAACAGGTCAGCCTCCATGCAGTCGATGGCTTGGCCGAGATGCTGTCTGCGTCACCGGTCATGGCCGGATCGACCGCAGCCGCGCTACTGATCGCGTTGCTCGTGAAACGCTCTCGCAATCGCCGAGCAGAAGATCGCGAAATTTAGACCACTGGCGATCCAGGTGGCGCTCTCCAGCGCCACCATCAACGATAAGCAGGGACCAGGTCGGACGCTGGACGCGCGTCGATAGTGAAGCTTTTACGACTGGATCCTTTGATTCATCAAAGCCGCCATTTGTGCCGCCGCCTCGCCTGCCTGACCAGCCAGACCTGCGGCCACACCCTGCTGGTCGGCGGCTGGACGGTTCTGACTAACCTTCCATTTCCCGACCCAGCGCTGCACCGGGATTTCTATGCCAACGATGACACGCAACAATTTCCCGATGTAATCTGCCGGCGCATCGGCCACCTGCCAGGGCATGACCTGGACCGCCTCGTGTACCTGCGTCAATCGCGTGACCACGTCGAGGATGCGCTCGGCTTCCTCAAAGGCCCTGGGCACGCCATGCGCATGCACGGTCGCGTAATTCCAGGTGGGCACGGCCATGCCGTTGGAGTGTTTGCTCGGGTACCAGTTGGGTGACACATAGGCCTGTGGTCCGGTGAACACGGCCACCGAAGGGGCGCCAGCGGCCAGGGCCTGCCACACCGGGTTTGCGCGTGCTACATGGCCGACCAGCGTGCCGTGTTCGCCGCGGTTGGGGTCCAGCAACATCGGGATGTGGTTCACCAGCAGTTCACCCTGGTGTTGCACAATCCATGTCGCCAAAGGATGGGCGCGCACCAAAGCGTGCAGCGTCGCGGGGTCGTTTTCTTCAAAGTGGCGAGGCAAATAGGTCATGGCTGGGGACTTTTGGGTCGTTCAAAAACGGGTTCACACACCACTTCACTCTTGACGGAGTTGGCGATAAAGCAGGAAACGTGGGCGCGGTGGTGCAAATCCAGCAGCTCGTCCCTTGTGGGCGCGCGCGACAGGGTGAATTGCACTGCCGGGCGCAGGGTGACGCGGGTCATGGCCAATTGCCCTTGGGCATTGCGCGCCATGGTGCCGACTGCATCGTCACGGTAGCGGTCAACCACCCAGCCTGCCCTGGCGGCCAAGTCAAGGAACCACAGCATGTGGCAACTGGAAAGTGAGGCCACAAAGGCCTCCTCCGGGTCCACACCCGCAGGGTCGGAGTACGGCAATGGCACCACGTGGGGCGATGAGGATCCCGGAACCACCGCACCACCATCAAAGTGCCAGCTGTGCCCGCGGCTGTAACGGTGGTCGACAAAGGCGGCGTTTTCTTCACGCTGCCAGAGGATGCTGCTGCTGTGTTGGCTCATGGATTCGTGCGGGATGCTGGCTATTGAGCCCCTTAGTTTAAAAGGCTTCATCAAATGCCAAAAGACCCATGTGATGTGATGCAGCGAACCGGGTTCGACACAGGCTCGCTTGCACCAAAAGGCAATCGAGCGCAAGAACTTGCTATATAATCAATAGCATACAAGGCAATCAAAACGAGGGCTAGGGGCAGTTTTTAGTCAATCCCCGTTTGGGTTACTTCGAGCAAGGAGCTGTATTTCTGGAGCCTGATCGTCGCGGTGCTGATTTTCGGCCTCGGCGGTGGCATTTCGCTCTACGAGGGTGTGCAACACATTCGCCAGCCGGAGCCTCTGCACGACCCGACCTGGAACTATGTGGTGCTCGGTGCCGCGGCAGTCTTCGAGAGCATCAGTTTCGCCATCGCGCTGCGCCAGTTCCGACGGCTGGCCGGCGCTACCCCGTTCTGGGAGTTCGTGCGCCGCAGCAAGGACCCGACCACTTACACCGTGCTTGCGGAGGACTCGGCTGCACTCGTAGGCCTGGCAATCGCCGCGGTGGGTATCGGGCTGAGCCATTGGCTGGAGATGCCGGCGCTGGATGGCGCAGCTTCGGTGCTGATCGGCATCCTGCTGGCCGGTGTGGCGAGTTTGCTGGCCTGGCAGTCGCGCGGCCTGCTCATCGGTGAAGGCATCCGCCCGGAGACTGCGCGTGCCCTGCGCGACATCGCTCTGGAACAGCCCGGGGTGCGCGACGTCGGGCGCGTGCTGTCGATGTACGTGGGGCCCAACGATGCACTGGTTACGATGGACCTGGATTTCGACGCGGGGACCGAAACTGCCGACGCCGCGCTGGCGATGGCCGAGGTGGAACGCCGGGTCGGGGAACGTTTTCCAATGATCAAGCGGCTGTTCATCGAGTCGGGTTCGGCAGGCGTGCCGCAGCGCTGGTCCAGGCCGGATGCGATCCCGGCGCCGCCCGAGGCCATGGCAGCGCCTGATTTGGCCGTGACGACTCCGACAACTCGCCGAATGGCCAGCAAGAGCAGATATGCGGACTAAGATAGCTGTGTATTGAAGGGGGCAGCGGTGGAGCGAGCAGATTTCATTCATTTGGTGCGTTTGAGCGAACAAGCCAGTGCGGACGATAGCCGTGCCTACCGGCGCAGTGTGGCTGTTTTTTCGGCGTTGGGCTATTTGTGGGTGTTGGGTTGTGTTCTGCTCGCCGCAGCCATACTGGTGTGGTCCGTTGGCGCAATGGCGCTGGGCCGGATCAAGGGCTTTCACTTTGTGCTGCTGTTCGCGGCGATGGGGTTGTTATGGACGACCCTGCAGGCGCTCTGGCTGCGCCTCGAAGTTCCCACCGGAGTGCCGCTGACCGCCACTGACGCGCCGCCGCTTTTTGAAGCCCTGGAACGCATCCGGCAAAAAATCAAAGGCCCAGAGATCCACCATGTGCTGCTGGACAGCAGTTTCAACGCCCACATTACGCAGATTCCGCGTTTTGGCTTGATTGGCGGTGCCACCAACTACCTGACCGTGGGCCTGCCCTTGTTGATGGCCGTTGACCGCCCGCGGTGTTTGGCCATCATGACCCACGAATACGGGCACTTGCGAAGCGACCACGGCAAGTTTGCGGCGTGGATCTACCGGACCCGCCTGAGCTGGATGAAGCTGGAACATGCCATGCGCAACGACAGTGGGCCCGTAGCAGCGGCAACCCAGGCATTCTTCCGCTGGTACTTTCCACGGTTTCTGGCCAAGACCTTTGCGCTGGCGCGCCAGGATGAATTTGAAGCCGACCGGATTGCCGGCAAGCTGGTGGGACGCGAAACCGCCGGCGCCGCTTTGACCGAGATCGCCATCAAAGGCGAATGGCTGGGTAGTGCTTTTTGGCCCCTGCACTGGAGCGCTGCTGCAGAAAACCCGCTACCGGTTGGACCATTCGCAGCCATGCGGACGTTGCTGGCCCAACCCGTCGCTGACGACTTTGCCCGCCAGTGCCTGCGCGAATCGCTGATTCAGCTCAGCAATGAAGACGATACGCACCCCGTTTTGCGAGACCGGCTGGAGGCGCTGAACGTACCCAAGCAACTACCCGGCTGGTCCAACCGGTCGGCGTTGGAATTGCTGGGCAGCAGCAGTGCCCGGTGGATCGCCCACTTTGACAATCAATGGTGTCGCAACAACGCCAGCGACTGGAAAATGCACCATGCTTACCTGCGCCGCGTGCAGGTTGGAATCGACACCCTCACCGCAAGCATCCGGCGCAACAATGCCGATGAAATGACCCAGTTGGGTGACCTGCAGCGCCGCCTGGACCCCCAAGCCAATGTGCTTGCCCATTACGAGCGTGCCCTGCAACTGACGCCAGGTCATGCGGGTGCCTTGCGCGGCATGGCGGCTTGCCTGCCCGAGCGCGAGCATCGCGCCCGGTTGGCCTGTCTGGACCAACTGTTCGAAAGAAGCGTGGCCAATCGTTGGTGGGCCAGCCGCACAGCGGTTCAATTGCTGGAAAGGCAGGCGGCCAACGGCGTCGCCGACGACAAGACACTCAAACAATGGCGTGATCGCCTGAAAGAAGCAAATGAAGGCGAACATCGCGCGTGGGCGGAACTCACCGATACGCCGTTCTTCGATTCCATCACCCGCCATGACCTGAATGACTTCGAGAGGGGTGAGTTCCAATCCGACATGACCCGTTGCAAGCCGGTGACCCGCGCGTGGCTGGTGCGCAAGACGTTGAAGGAATTCGCCTACCGGCGTTGTTACATCCTGTTCGTCGAAATACCCGCCATGGATGACGAGGACCGCTACACACTGTGCCGCCGTCTGGAACGCACACTGGACCTGCCGGGCCAGGTGCTGGTATTGTGGGCCGGACATTCACCGACACTCGAAGAAATCCAGCGCCGTGCCTTTGACGCGGTCTATGTTCGTGCCTTGGCGACTGGGTAACACTGATGGCGCTGCAACTTCGCTTGCGGTGGAGATATTGAATCTGCCCGGATAGATTGCTGCAGTTGAAGCTCAGTCGAAGGGAAAACTTCCGGGCAGAAGGCGTCGGCCAAAGGTAGCCGCCCGGTGGATGGATCTCTCGTTGATTGGGCCCTATGACCGCGCAGCAGAGGCGGGCCGTTTTTGAGCTCAAAGCCCAGGGCGAACGACTCGATAGCCATTCAGGCTATCGCGCGGTATGTGCGACATAAAAAGAAAGATTTCCCCAAAAACTGTCCCAGTCCACTTCGTCCTCGGCATCCTGCGCCGGGATCATGTGTACCACGCTGACCATCCAGTCGCCGCCATAGGGCAGGTTGAACACGACTTCTCCCTGTTGGGACGTGGTGCCTCGGATCATCACCAACTGATCGTCGTGCTTATGCCAGGCCTTGACCAACGCGCCCGCCAGGGGCCTGTCGTCGAACACGATCTGTATCGGCAAGACATCGCCCGGCGCCATGGCCAGCGGGTTGTGCAGCGGTGTGATCTCCAGGCGCTGGTTGGCGTGTTTGGCGAAAGTCTGGTCCAACGCCTGCACGGTCTTGGGCTCGGGGCCAACCGCGATCAGGGTTTTGATGTTTCGGCGGTAGCGTTCGCGCCCGGGCTGGTCGGCGGTGCCGGCCTGTTCGCGTTGGGTCTTCACAAAATCCAGTCCTTCGTCGTGTAAATAGGCGTGAAACCTGCCGGCCTCCAGCGTGATGCGCAACGGCGCGCTGTCATAGGCCAGCAGATGAGTGCCAGGCGTGTCCAGCGCCAGCTCCACTTCGGCCTCGCGCTCCTTGGCGGGCAAAAAGGGTTTGAGGTCCTCAACCGGGACTTTGGCGCTGAAGTGGCGCAACGCCTTGGTGCTGGGGATGGAGAAGCCCGCGGCGGCGCCGTTGAAGAACTCACCCACCTCCAGGCGCAGCGTCACGGTTCCGCCCGCGGCCTGCAGTGGTGCGATCGGCTTGAACCAGAACTCGTGCGCCTGAACGCCGGACGCAAGGCCCAGCAGGCAGGCGACGAGTGCGCTGCGCATGGCCTTAGACGTCCGACGGCTCGGCCGTATCGTCCACGGCGAGCTTGGCGTCGCCCACCACCAGCGGTTCAGTCGTGTCGCTGGTCGCAGTCAGCTGCGTTTTGGCGAAGTCAACCACGCCATTGGCGCTTTGCTCCACCGATGTCGGCAGGTCGGTTCCCGCCACCAGGCCTGCGCCGGGTGGTGTGGGTGTGCTGGCGGTGCTACCGCCACCGCAGGCGGTCAGCAGCGCAACCGTGCCCAGCGCAGCCAGGCAGTGCTTCACTTTCAGAATCGATGTTTGCATGATGCAGTCCTTGCCAGTCGTGGGTTCAATAGCTGGCAGAGCCGGCATTGGGGGTGTTGAGGTAAGGGAAGCGGGTCAAGAAGGGCACGGTCGCCTGGTCCACACCGTCGTGGATATTGGCGGACGTTGCACCCAGCGGCACGCTAGCGGGCTTGCAGGCCGATGTCAGCGATGGCACGCCGGGCACGCCATTCAAACCCAGCGCGTTGTTGTCACCATTGATGACACACAGGCCGCCCAATACGGCCACCAGCGCGATATCGACCACGTCATCCTTGGGGCGGCGTCCGTTGGGGAAGCCGGCCAGGTCCTTTGCCATGCCCAGGTTGGCCGCGCCACCGACACGCAGCACTTCACCGGCCACGCCCAATCGGTTCTGGTCGGCAAACTGCACCGGCGCCACGGCAGTGTTCAAACGCAGGACTTCAGACGGGGTTGCCGTTGCAGGCTTGTTGACACCGGCGATACCGGTCAGGAACACGGTGGCTAGATCGGTGCGTGGCAAATTGCTAGGCGCCAATGCGGTTGCGCTGCCCGACAACACGACACCCAGCAGAGAAGGTAACGTGGGGTTGGTCACATAACTGAGGAACTGGGTGTCGTCCTGCGGCTTGGAGGCATTGAACTTGTCTTTGTCGGGCAGACCAATGACCAGCTCATTGACCAGCGGGTTGCCCAGGCGCGAGACCTGCACCCATGCACCGCCCACCTTCTCGCTGGTCTGGTGGCCGGAAGCGGGTTTTCCGTTGAGCAGACGCGTCTGGCGCATGCTGGCTGTCGTCCAGCCGCCGATGACGGGGTCGGTGCCCGCGGTCAGGCAATCCTTGTGCACTTCCAGTGCGATGGAGGTCACATTGTTCTTCTGGATGTAGTGCTTGCCGCCCATGCCCGCCGCGTCTTTGTTGGCGGGGTCGAGCAAGAAGGAAGCCGGCGCGTTGACCAAGTCAAACACGGTGCCCAGGTTGACCGCAAAGCCTTCCTGGCGCTGGCCTACGAACACATAACCGGTGTCCTTGCCGGCAGGGCAGCCTGGTACCTTGATGGCATGCACATGCTTCTGGGCATAGGATTCATACGCAGCGACATCGCCTAGCGTCTTGGTGCCGATGTAGTCCACCGGCTTCTCAAACGTGGAGCTGCCATCACCCTTGGTGACAGGCGCAGACGCTCCCTTGCGGCGGTCGCCGCGCACCACGGCCACGGCATAGGTCTCGTTCAGATTCAGGCTGGGGTCGGTGAGCTTGCTGACGACACCCGCCTGTATCAGCGGGATCGCAACGCTGGCGGTGCCGATGGGTAATGCCGCGCTGTTGAGCTTGTTGGTGAAGCGGAACTGGAAGGTGATGTCTTCCTTGGCGTCGCCATTGTTGTCCAGGTGGATCTCGTACAGCGCGTTGGGATCCATAGCGAAATAGTTGGGGCCGCCGTAGGGGCCCTGCAGTGGCTGGTAGTTGGCGATCATCGTGACGTAGTCACTGCGTCCGCCGGTGCCGGTTGCGCTGATGCCTTCATAGCTGCGAAACATATAGAAGTCGGTGCCATCGACCTTGGGGCTGGTGGTAATGAAGGGTGCCTCGCGGTGGCTGGACGCCATGGCTGCACTGGCCGTAGCCAACAGTAAACACGCTTTTGCAACGGTGCCGAATTTGAAATACATGACTTTTTCCTTGAAAAATTGGAACGGTGGAGGCTGTGGGTGCCACGCCCGCGTGGGCACTGCACTTACAGACAAATACGTGCGCTCGGGCGGACTGGATTCAAAAAGCTCCAAATATTTTTCTGCGATGGTTTGGCCTCTTTGCAGCCGCCGGTTCGTTTGAATGGCTGCGGCACCAAGCGCTGAACCCGGTTCCCCAAAAAGTGCATCCAGATAGTGGTTCGCGGCGTATGCACGTCCATGAGTCTGTCTAAAACACCATCACCGGAGCGTCCCGGGCACACGATGAGTCTGGTTCACATCAGCCGCTGGCACCTGGATTGCTCGTCATCCCAGGTCTGGAATTTGCTCTCCAGCCCTGAGCATTGGCCCAAATGGTGGCAGCGGCTGAGCCAAGTTGATATCGTCAGACCGGGCACCGCTTCGAGCGACACGGCGTGCGCAGTGCTGCACTGGCGCAGCCCACTGGGCTGCTCCCGCCAGGTCTACTGCCAGACCACGCGGTGCGAGCAAGATGCCCACGGAAACGGCGAAATCGAGTCCCGCACCCAAGGCTGCTTTCAGGGTATGGGTTTGTGGGTGATTGAGCCATCTTCGCGCCACGGCGTCGACATTACCTACCGCTGGGAGGTGCTTTTCAACAAACCATGGATGCGATTATTTGCGCCAGTGCTGCGCTGCGTGCTGTTATGGAATCATTTCGCTGTCATGCAGGCTGGCGCAAAGGGCATGGCCAGGCAACTGGGTTGCCACAGTCCTCGGGTCAGCAACTGGAGTGGCGGCCCCCGCTGAAGAATTTATGCCGCTTCTTTCAAGGCGGGGTCTACCGAACCGTGGATGAACACAACGCACCCAACATCGGAATGCAGCATCTCGTGGCGGGTACCGCCGGGTGCCCATTGGTACTCGCCTTCCAGCAACAAGACATCGCCCAGAAACATATCGCCCTGAAGTATCAGGCACTCTTCTGCGCACTCGTGGACGTGAGCGGGTACGCTGCTGCCCATGTCCAGCCGCGCGAGCATGGAGATGCGTTCACCCACAGCAAACAGTGGCTTCAGCATCACGCCGGGCCGCAGGGGTTCCCAGCCGTCGGAACTGTCCGGCACGGTTACCGACAGACGCACATTGCCAAAGGCGGTCTGCACCGTACCACTGTGGCGCCAGTACGCCAACGCACCAGTGGGCGACAGTGCATTCACTGTACCGGCATCGGTGCCCCGCAAGCGGTAGTCGCCTGGACCCATTTCCAGATTGTCAATGTGCAATTGGCCAGACAGAACCAGCAGCTCATCGGCCCCCCCGGTCTGCCCCAAAGACCAGTGGGCACCACTGTCGAGCCGCACCAAGCGGGACACCACACCATGCGCTTCATATAACGGCTTGTATCGCAAGCCGGTGCTCGCCTCAAGCCATTGCCCATCACCCCTGCGGACGTTGACAAAGGGTGCATTTTCTCTGGCGCTGCGCGCCACCCTTGCAAAGAGCCGTTCCCGCAGGCCGGACTCGGCCGCGGGGTCGGGATCAATGGGGGTAAGGCTGGTGGCGACCAAAGCTTCAAGGGCGACAGCGGCGTCCGCACGCTGCATGGGCCAAGATGTGGTGTTTGACATCGGGTGGACTTTCAAAGGAACCTGCGCTCATCGTTTAACGACGCGATCTGCGTGTTACCAGGCATTTCGGGTGTCAGCCAGGTGCGCAGCGTGATGAGCGCCCTGCGGATATTTGACTTCACGGTACCCAGTGGCATGCCAGTCTGACCGGCAATTTCTTCATGGGTCAAACCGCTAAAGAAAGCCAGCGATACCAATTGGCGGGGTACCGGGCCCAACCGCATCAAGGCGGATTGCAGCAGGTGGCCGGTCTGGACGGCCGACAACAGCTCATGGGGATCAGCCGCGGTTCGTTCGTGCACATCGGTCGGAGCATTGTCGGCATGGTCCATGGCATCGGCTGAAACGCACATCACCCGCACGCGTTGGCGCGCGCGAAAAGCGTCCAACGCCCGACTGCGGGCAATCGTCAATAGCCAAGCCAATGCACATCCACGCGCCGGATCATAGCGGGGCGCCTGGCGCCAAACCTGCCAGAACGTCTCTTCGGCCACCTCTTCGGCGATGGCGGAATCGCGCACGATACGCAGGGCCAGACCAAAGACGCGCCCAATCGTGGAATGGTACAAGCTGGCCAGGGCCTCTTCGTCTTGGTGCACGATTTGGGCCAGCCACGCCTGCAACTGCGGCTCATCGGCACCCATCGGGGCCGGCAGGGGAACATTGATTGCGGCGTCGTCAACAAAGAGCGCATCAACCTCTAACGCATCGTCCGCCAGGCCCAAGTCGCCTGAAACATCTGCAGGGTCCGCAGTCTCGCAATACAGATCATCCAAGGCGCACGCCCCCCCGTGGGCAAAAAAAACCGGACCAGCCCGCACAATCGAACTGCAAATGCGTTGAATCGAACACCATTGTTTGACTGGATAAGCTTCGGAACATTGATATCCTGTATATCTGATACGAGCGCACGGGCAAACCAGATGCAGCCCGCCATCACTATTTCATGCAGAACGCGGCGCCGGTCATGCTGTACAAGCCAGCATTCCCACCCTGGGTTGTAATCCCATTTTAGGGGTCCCCCATTATTTTTGGCACAGTTTCAGCCCTGCCCACCCGGATTCCAGCCTGATGATTGGGCTCACTACCCTTCAAACTGCGGATGGAGTTGGCGGATGCGCGTCATCGCCATGCCGGCGGCTGCGGTACGCGTCTCCACCCCCATCTTGACAAAAATTCGCTCCAGGTGTTTCTTCACCGTCATCGGACTGCTGCCCAGAATATCACCAATGTCCTTGTTGGTCTTGCCCTTGACAACCCAGTACAACACCTCGGCCTCTTTGGCGGTGAGTTTGAAGTAAAGGCTCATTGCCTCTATGACGGCGGTGTCAGACACTTCACGCATGACAATCAGCCAGTCGCCCTCTTCGGCCGTTGCGTCGTTGTCCCCGGTTTGCCGGTGCAGGCGAAAGGTGAGGCGTGTGGCACCGCGTTCGATGGTGAGCTTGGGTGGCTCTCCCTGCGCGAGCTGCTGCAGGCCGCTGCGCATCCAGGCCAGTACTGGCTCCGGTGTTGTGGGTGCCAGGGTACCGCAGTAGCGTTCCAGCAATTCGCGGGCCAGCGGTGTTTGCCACATCAGTGCACCGTCACTGGCGCGCACGGTAATGGTGGCGTAGCCAAAGGCGTCCAGCGCGTTGCGGGTCTGGCGCCGCTCGCGTGCTCCCCGCAAGTGGACTTGCATGCGGGCCAGCACTTCTTTCGGTTTGATGGGTTTGGTGACATAGTCCACACCACCGGACTCCAGCGCTGCGACCAGATATTCGGTCTCTGTCAGGCCGGTCATGAAAACAATCGGGATGTGGGCAGTCAACGCCAGGGCCTTGAGCCGCCTGGCCACTTCAAAGCCGTCCATGCCCGGCATCATGGCATCCAGCAAGATGATGTCGGGCACCGCCGCTGTGGCACTCTGCAAAGCGGCCTCGCCCGAGGTGGCAATCAGCACGGTGTAGCCGGACTCGTCCAGCGCATCGTGCAGCACCGACAGATTGTCCGGCACATCGTCGACGATCAACACCACATCACTGTTGGCACGGTCCAGCGCGCTGGCCCAGGCGCGGGCCGGCGGCGCCATATTGCTTTGCAAGTCAACCGGCATGGTTGGCTTGCAGTTCGTTCTGCAGTTGGGTCAGCATGGTTTCAAACTGGAATTGTCGGGCCAGGGTGCGCAAGGTTTCCACATAGCTGGCGCAGGCCGGGTTTGCGCCAACGATTGCATCGAGTTTGTTGGTAATTCCGCGATAGAAGCCCAACTGCACCAATTCCAGCAAGGACAGCAGGTCGGCACGGGGGGGCGCAATTCGGGGCCCATCCTGCGCCGCGTGAAAACCCAAGCCTGCTGGTCGTGCTCCGCCAACCAAAGGAACAACCGGTGCCTCCAACCAGTTCAGTTCCAGCTTGCGACCCAACCAGTCCAACAGTTCGGTGTGGCGAACCGGCTTGACGATGAAGTCCTCCGGCGCAATGCCCAACTGGTTGTCGACACCGCGTTCAAACGCATTGGCCGACACGATGGCGACCAGCGGCTGGCGACCTTGCAGGGCCCGCATGCGGCGCAGCGTCTCCCAGCCATCAATGCCCGGCATTGCCAAGTCCAGCAGCACCACATCCGGGTCGTAACCGGCTGCCAGCAGATCCAGGCCATCATGGCCACTGGCGGCAGTGCGCAGAACAAAACCCAGGGGTTCCAGCACGCTGACCAGCAGATCCCGGTCGGCTTCTTCGTTGTCCACCACCAGAATCTTTCGGCGCGAACCTTCGTACCCATGCCTTGGCCTTCGCAGTGCAGGGGCAAGGCGGGCCTGAAACTGCCCTGGCTGGTTGTGCAGTTCTGGCAAGAACAGGCGCACCCGGAACACGCTGCCTTGCCCCGGCTGGCTGGTGGCGGTGAGCTCGCCGCCCATCAGGTCCGTCAGCATCTTTGCAATGGTCAACCCCAAACCGGAGCCCGTGGCGCCAACCGCGACACTGGCGGCCCGTGCAAACGGGTCGAAGATATGATCAAGTTCATCGGGCAACATGCCGGGGCCGGTATCGTGCACCTCCACCTGGGCCATCTCGCGGGCATACCGCAGGCGAAATGTCACACTGCCCTGCGGCGTGAATTTGATCGCATTACCCAGCAAATTGATGACAATCTGACGCACCCGCTTTTCGTCCGCGCGCACCCATTCGGGCATGGCACCGTGGACCTCAAAACGAAACGCCAACCCTTTGGCCGCCGCTTGCAGTTCAAACAGGCTGGCGATCTCGTACATGCCATTGGCAAATTGCATGGGCTTCACGTTGAGTGTGAGCTTGCCGGACTCGATCTGAGCCATGTCCAGCGTACCCTCGATCAACGACAGCAAATGCTCGCCGCCACGCTTGATAACGCTGACCGCTTGTTTGCGATGCGCAGGAATGGAGGCATCTTCCCCCATCAGTTGTGCATAACCCAGGATGCTGTTGAGCGGTGTGCGCAATTCGTGGCTGATGGCGCTGATGTAGCGGCTCTTGGCGTGGTTGGCCTGCTCGGCCTGCAACTTGGCGCGCTCGGCCACGGCAGTCGCAGCCTGCAGGGCTTCGTCGGTCTGGCGGTGGGACTCGACTTCCTGCATCAGCAAATGGGTCTGGCGGTTGGATTCCTCTTGCGCCACCTGGCGGCTCTTGTGCGCCAGGACCAGCCACCAAGCCACAATGCCGCCCAG
>CAZMXB010000101.1:11211-16312 GCA_964569855.1 uncultured Rhodoferax sp. | reverse complement strand
TCCAGACGAATGACCTCACCGTTGAGCATGTCGTTTTCAAAAATGTGAACGGCCAGCTTGGCGTAATCCTGAGGTGTGCCCAGACGCGACGGAAACGGCACGGCTGCTGCCAGAGAGTCCTGCACTTCCTTGGGCATGCCAAACATCATGGGCGTGCCGAAAATGCCGGGCGCAATGGTCATGTTGCGGATACCATTGCGGGCCAGGTCGCGGGCAATCGGCAAAGTCATGCCAACGACACCCCCTTTGGATGCGCTGTAGGCGGCCTGTCCCATCTGACCATCGTAGGCGGCGACCGAGGCTGTCGAAATGATGGCGCCACGCTCACCCGTGGATTCGGGTTCGTTCTTGGCCATGGCCTCTGACGCCAATCGAATCATGTTGAAACTGCCCACCAGGTTCACGGTCACGGTCTTGCTAAACACGGCCAGACTGTGTGCGCCGTTCTTGCCAATGGTTTTTTCGGCGGGGGCAATGCCGGCACAATTGACCAATCCCATGAGTTTGCCCATCGAAAGTGCCTTGGCCACGACAGCTAGACCATCCGCTTCCTGGCTTACATCGCACTTCACAAAGGCGCCACCCAATTCTTTGGCAATGGCTTCGCCCTTTTCAACCTGCATGTCCGCAATGACGACGGTTGCGCCTTTGGCAGTCAACATACGCGCTGTGCCTTCGCCCAAGCCTGATGCGCCGCCAGTCACGATAAATACTTTGCCTGCAATTTCCATGGTGTGTTTCTCCTACTCAATGTGTGAATTGACGTTTACGTAAACGTCAATTATGGTCCAAGTCAGAGCCCCGATTTGGCAGCAGCCCGATGCTTACAATCAGCGCAACTTAGGAGTTGTGTCTTCATGAGCATCAAAAGCGACAAATGGATCCGCCACATGGCCGAGACGACGGGCATGATTGAACCGTTTGAGCCGGGTCAGATTCGACAGAACAAGGGCAAAAAGGTGATCAGCTACGGAACCAGCAGCTACGGTTACGACATCCGTTGCGCGCCCGAGTTCAAGGTGTTCACCAACATCCACAGCACGGTAGTTGACCCGAAAAATTTTGATGAAAAGAGCTTTGTCGATTTCAATGACGATGTTTGCATCATCCCTCCTAACAGCTTCGCGCTGGCCCGCACCATGGAGTACTTCCGCATTCCGCGCAATGTGCTGACCATTTGTCTGGGCAAGAGCACATACGCACGCTGCGGAATCATTGTCAATGTGACACCTTTTGAGCCCGAGTGGGAAGGCTATGTCACACTGGAATTCAGCAATACAACTCCACTGCCCGCGAAGATCTATGCCGGCGAAGGATGCGCGCAAGTGCTATTCTTTGAAAGCGACAAAGACGATGTGTGCGAAACCAGCTACAAGGACCGTAGCGGCAAATACCAGGGTCAAGTCGGTGTCACGCTACCGAAGGCATGAACAGCCTGATCTTGGCTGGCAAACCAGTTGATGGGTCGTCGCCGGAACCGACCCTTGGCACGCTGGCGTCATAAGCAGTCAACAAGGCAACTAACTGTCGTGTTACAAGCGAGGGGCCTTACTTTTTTGCGACTTCTTTGCGGTAATTCTCAATTCCCTCCAGGATTTCCTGGCGGGCAGACTCTGGCCCCTCCCAGCCGAGAATCTTGACCCACTTGCCCTCTTCCAGGTCTTTGTAATGCTCAAAGAAATGCGCAATGGTCTTCAGGCGAGCTGGGCTCAAGTCTTCCGGCTTCTGCCAGCGGCTGTACAAAGACAAGACCTTGTCGATGGGCACCGCCAAGACTTTGCCATCCATGCCAGCCTCATCCTCCATTTTCAGGATGCCAATGGCGCGGCATGTAACGACCACACCCGGAATCAAAGGAACCGGGGTGATCACCAACACATCCACGGGGTCACCGTCACCCGAAATCGTTTTTGGCACGTACCCGTAGTTGGACGGGTAGTGCATAGCGGTGCTCATGAAACGGTCCACAAAAATGGCGCCGGTGGCCTTGTCCACTTCGTATTTGATGGGATCCGCGTTCATCGGGATTTCGATGATGACGTTAAATGCATCGGGTGCGTTATTGCCGGGGGTAACGTTGTCTAGGGACATGAGGGCTCTCTAAGCTAATTAAAAATGTTGTCGCAGATCAGTATTTACCCTCATTTTACTGACTCAACACTTGCGCTGACAAAAAAGCCCATTTTTTCACGTTACAGTCCGCGCGTTGGCCAATCATCTCCGTACCGCTCTGTTGGGCTGGAGCTTAGAGGAAGCAACGCAGTGGAGGCATCACTAGCGTTGCCTCTTCCTTCGCGAAACAACAGTAGGAGATTTCTATGACAGGCAACTCAGCGCTGATTCTGGCGCTTGTCTGCGGGTTCATTGCCGTGGCATACGGCTTCTGGGCACGCAGTTGGATTCTTTCCCAAGACGCAGGCAATGCACGCATGCAGGAAATCGCTGCGGCGATTCAAACGGGTGCTGCGGCGTATCTAAAACGCCAATACCAGACCATTGCCATGGTCGGCGTGGTTCTGACCATTCTGATCGGTGTGTTTTTGGACCCATTGAGCGCTATCGGTTTTGTCGTCGGTGCGGTGCTGTCCGGCGCGTGCGGCTTCGTCGGCATGAATGTGTCGGTGCGCGCCAATGTGCGCACCGCACAGGCGGCCACCCGTGGCATTGGCCCCGCACTGGACGTCGCGTTTCGCGGTGGCGCAACCACCGGCATGCTGGTCGTGGGTCTGGGCCTGCTGGGCGTGACCGGTTTCTTCTGGTTCCTGGTGGGCAATGGCAACCTGACGCCCGCCAGCAATATGGCAGCATTGCTTAACCCGCTGATTGGCTTTGCCTTCGGCTCCTCGTTGATCTCTATCTTTGCACGTCTGGGCGGTGGCATTTTCACCAAGGGCGCAGACGTTGGTGCGGATCTGGTGGGCAAGGTTGAAGCCGGCATTCCGGAAGATGACCCCCGCAACCCGGCCGTGATTGCAGACAACGTGGGCGACAACGTGGGTGACTGCGCAGGCATGGCAGCCGACCTGTTTGAAACCTATGCCGTGACGCTGATCGCCACCATGGTGCTGGGCGCATTGCTGGTCACGAGTGGCGGCATGAACGCAGTGGTCTATCCGCTGGCTCTGGGTGCGGTGTCGATTGTGGCCTCCATCATTGGCTGCTTCTTCGTCAAGGCATCCCCTGGCATGAAGAACGTCATGCCAGCCCTGTACAAAGGCCTGGCGGTTGCGGGTGGGCTGTCGCTGATCGCGTTCTACTTTGTCACACAGTCCATGATTGCGGACAACGCCTTGGGCGGTACCGGCGCGCAAATGAAACTGTTTGGTGCCTGCGCCGTTGGTCTGGTCTTGACCGCCGCTCTGGTGTGGATTACCGAGTTCTACACCGGCACGCAATACAGCCCGGTGCAACACATCGCGCAGGCGTCCACCACCGGCCACGGCACCAACATCATTGCTGGCCTGGGCGTGTCCATGCGCTCGACCGCGTGGCCCGTGATTTTTGTCTGCATGGCCATCTACACGGCGTTTGCATTGGCTGGCCTGTACGGCATTGCCATTGCCGCCACGTCCATGCTCAGCATGGCAGGCATAGTGGTCGCCCTGGATGCCTATGGCCCCATCACCGACAACGCCGGCGGTATTGCCGAAATGTCGGAAATGCCAAAAAGCGTGCGTGACATCACTGACCCGCTGGACGCTGTGGGCAATACCACCAAGGCCGTGACCAAGGGCTATGCCATCGGCTCTGCTGGCTTGGCAGCTCTGGTGCTGTTTGCCGACTACACCCACAAGCTGGAAGCTTACGGACGCCACATCACGTTTGACCTGAGCAACCCCATGGTCATCATTGGTTTGTTCATTGGCGGCCTGATTCCCTACCTGTTTGGTGCCATGGCGATGGAGGCCGTGGGCCGCGCCGCAGGCTCCGTGGTGGTCGAAGTGCGCCGCCAGTTCCGCGATATCAAGGGCATCATGGACGGAACGGGCAAACCCGAGTACGACACCGCGGTCGACATGCTGACCACCGCGGCCATCAAGGAAATGATGATCCCGAGTCTGTTGCCCGTCGTGGCACCGATTCTGGTGGGTCTGGTCCTCGGCCCAGCTGCATTGGGCGGCCTGCTGATGGGCACCATCGTGACCGGTCTGTTTGTGGCCATTTCCATGTGTACCGGCGGCGGCGCTTGGGACAACGCCAAGAAGTACATTGAAGACGGCCACCACGGCGGCAAGGGTTCCGAGACCCACAAGGCGGCCGTAACCGGTGACACCGTGGGTGACCCCTACAAGGACACCGCGGGCCCTGCCATCAACCCGCTGATCAAGATCATCAACATCGTGGCGCTGCTGATCGTTCCATTGATGATGAAGATTCACGGCGGCTAAGCGCTGTCGCTCTATACCCAGGCCCGCTGCATGCGGGCCTTTTTTATGGACAATAGCCAGCATGACGGAACGTTTCAGCCCCAAAGTTATTCCTCTGGTCGATTTGCGCGCCGGCACACACCCTCTGCCACCGGCGTATTCACTGCCAACGAGCCGAATGGCGGCCACCGGCAGCGTGAGCGACACCCTGGGGCGCCATCTGCGCGATCTGCGCATCAGCGTCACCGACCGCTGCAATTTCCGCTGCAACTATTGCATGCCCAAGGAGGTTTTTGACAAGGACTATGCCTACCTGCCACACTCCGCGCTATTGTCGTTTGAAGAGATTGTCCGGATCGCCCAGCAATTCGTGAACCTTGGCGTGCAAAAGATTCGGCTCACCGGTGGCGAACCGCTGTTGCGCAAGAACATTGAGGTCCTGGTTGAAAAGCTCGCCACCCTGCGCACCACGGATGGCAGCCCGCTGGATCTGACGCTGACGACCAACGGCGCCCTGTTGGCCCGTAAGGCGCGCGCGCTGAAAGCAGCGGGGTTGCACCGCGTAACCGTCAGTTTGGACGGACTGGACGACGCAGTTTTTCGGGCCATGAACGATGTCGATTTCCCGGTAGCCGATGTGCTCGATGGCATCCATGCCGCGCAAGACGCCGGGTTAGGCCCGATCAAGATCAACATGGTCGTCAAACGCGGAACCAACGACCAGGAAATACTGC
>CAZMXB010000101.1:0-11201 GCA_964569855.1 uncultured Rhodoferax sp. | reverse complement strand
ATTTCAAGGGCAGTGGCATGGTGTTGCGCTTCATTGAATACATGGATGTAGGCGCCACCAACGGCTGGCGCATGAACGATGTGGTGCCATCGGAGGAGGTCATTCGACGCATTCAAAGTGAACTTCCTTTGGTGGCGTTAGAACCCTCCAAACCTGGTGAAACAGCTCAGCGATGGGGCTTTGCTAACGCGGTGGGACTACACGACATGGCAGCCGGTGAAATTGGCGTCATCAGCAGCGTGACCCAGGCATTTTGCAGAGACTGCAACCGGGCTCGACTGTCGACTGAAGGTCAGCTTTACTTGTGTCTCTTTGCAAGCCAAGGCTACGACTTGCGCAGCCTCGTCAGAAGCAAAGCGACCGACGAAGAACTCGCGTCAACCATCGCGCACATCTGGCGCGGGCGCTCGGACCGCTATTCCGAGCTGCGTAGTGCCATCGCATCGGATACGGATGGCGGCAAGCGACGCGTGGAGATGAGTTATATCGGTGGTTAAACACTGCACTTCGCCTAACAAAGGGCATGTCACAAACATCAGGAAACAAGCGTTTCCGCCTTGGTGACAGGTCCGTGTCCACTAAACCGATCCAATGCCAGATAAATGACGGGTGTGATGTACAGGGTGACCGCCTGTGAGAAGACCAAGCCACCGACTACTGCCAGCCCCAGGGGCTGCCGCAGTTCGGAACCGGCACCCAGACCCAGCGCTATCGGCAATGCACCCATTAAAGCGGCCAAGGTGGTCATCATGATGGGGCGAAATCGCAGGACACAAGCCTCGCGGATCGCTTGCTCTGGCGTCATGCCATGGTGGCGCTGGGCATCTAGCGCAAAATCAATCATCATGATGGCATTTTTTTTCACAATGCCGATCAATAACAAGATGCCGATGGTGGCGATAACCGTCAAATCCTGGTCGAACAACATCAGCGTGGCCAACGCTCCCACGGCAGCCGACGGCAGGCCCGCAAGAATGGTCAAAGGATGGATGTAACTTTCGTACAGCACACCGAGCAAGACATAAATCACCAACAGAGCGGAAATGATGAGCACGGCCTGGTTGCCCTGTGAGTTCTTGAACACCGCCGCTTCGCCGCCGTAACTGGTGATGATGGACGATGGCAAGTTGATCGCCTCGCGGGCTTTTTCCACGCTGGCTGTCGCATCGCCCAATGCGGCGCCAGGTGCCAGGTTAAAGGACACCGTAACCGCTTGCAGTTGCCCCACATGGTTGATCGAGGTAGGCCCGACAGTGCGCTCCACCTTGGTGAAAGAGGCCAACTGCACCAAGGCCCCGCTAGCAGAGCGCACATAGATATTGTTGATTGCGCCCTCATCCAGCTTGGACTGCGGAGCAACCTCCAGGATCACCTGGTAGCTGTCGGTTGGCAAATAAATGGTGGAGACCTGGCGTTCGCCAAAAGCACCGAAAAGTGCTGTACGGATCGCCTCAATGGAAATGCCCAAAGCATTGGCGCGCTCGCGGTCAACATTGAGTTGCGCCTGCAATCCGCGCAACTGTGCATCACTGGTGACATCTCGAAACAGCGGATCGGCCCGCAGCTTTTCCTGTAACTTGCCAGCCCAATCATTGAGCTCATCGGCCCGCACGCTTTGCAGGATGTACTGGAACTGCGCTTTGCTCGGGCGACCACCCAGCTGCAAATTTTGTATCGGCCGCATGAAGACGCTGATACCGGTCACGTCACGCAGTTTGCGTCGCAATCCCTCGACTACCTGTTTCATCGGAAGGCGCTGGTCACGCGGTTTGAGCGTGATGAACATGCGCCCGGAATTCTGAGCCCCACTGCCACCATTGAACGAACTGACCGCCATCACGTTGGGGTCCGACCGGATGGCTGCTGCCGCACGCTCCTGGAGCCGGACCATCTCTGGAAAAGACGTGTCTTCCGCCGCTTCGGTGGTTGCAGTGATCTGGCCAATGTCCTCCTCCGGGAAGAAGCCCTTCGGGATGACATTAAACAACCATGCCGTCAGCGCAAATGTAATCAAGGCAACACCCAAAACCGTCTTTCGGTGGCGCACTGCTTGGTCAAGAGAGCGGGCATACAGACCCAGCGTGACATTGAATCCCCGCTCGAAAAACTGGATCAGAAAACTATGCTTCTTTTCACGGGGTTCATGGGTCAAAAACCGGCTGGCCAGCATGGGCACCAAGGTCAACGATACAAACGCCGACACCAGAATCGACAAACCGACCACCACCGCGAATTCGTGGAACAAAAGGCCAATCACCCCCGGCATGAAAAAGATGGGTATGAAAACCGCGATGAGAGACGTCGATATGGAAATGATGGTGAACCCCACCTCACGCGAGCCGCGCAAGGCTGCGACAAAGGGTTCCTCCCCGTTCTCGACATGGCGCATGATGTTTTCCAACATCACAATGGCGTCGTCCACCACCAGGCCGACCGCCAAAGTCAGACCGAGCAACGACACGTTGTCCAGGCTGTAGTTCATGCCCCACAGCAAGGCGACAGCGCCAATCAGCGAGACCGGCAAAGACAGCGCGGGTATGGCGGTTGCGACAAAACGGCGCAAGAACAGAAAAATCACCAGTACGACCAGCGCGATCGTGCCCATCAAAGTCAGACTCACGTCGTGCAGCGCCTCACGTACCGACACCGAACGGTCATTGACGGGCGTCATGTTGATCGATTGCGGCAACTGCTCTTTGATCTTTGCCAATGCCAGCTTGACAGCGTCGACCACACGCACGGTATTGGCGCCGGGTTGGCGCAGAATGGCCAACGTAATCGAGGGTTCTCCGTTTAAGTTGGCGTAGGACTTGACCGACTCTACGCTGTCCTCCACGGAGGCGACATCGCGCAAACGAACAGGAATGCCAGTGCGGCTGGCGACAATCAATTCGGCAAACTCGGCAGCGTTGCGTAATTGTTTGTTGGCCTGCAATACCAGCATTTGCTGGGTGCCCTCCAAGGTACCCACAGGGGTATTCACGTTGGCGGCTCGTAGCGCCGCAGACAACTCGTCAATACTGATATTGCGGGCAGCCAAGGCGTCGGGCAAAACGCGAACGCGCACTGCAAACCGTTTGGAACCGAAGATATTGACCTGTGCAACCCCGGCAATGGTGGACAGCGAGGGAGAAATCAAGTGTTCCGCAAAATCCTGCAGGTCGGACATTGGCATGGACGGCGAAGTTAGGGCCACCAGCAAGACCGGGGCGTCCGCCGGATTGACCTTGCGGTACGCTGGCAACTGCGTCATGTCCTGGGGCAGGGATCGTTGGGCGCGCAACAGGGCCGCCTGCACATCCAAAGCAGCCCCGTCAATGTTGCGGCCCTCGTCAAACTCCAATGTCAACGAGGTGTTGCCCAAAGTGCTGGTCGAACTGATAACGGCCAGACCAGGAATGGTCTGAAACTGCTTCTCCAGAGGCAGGGCCACCGACGTCGCCATGGTTTCCGGATTGGCGCCAGGTAGCCCCGCAAAGACATTGATGATGGGCGTGTCGTAACTGGGCAGTGCCGCAACAGGAATGCTGCGGTAGCCAATCACACCGGCCAGAACGATGGCCAGATTGAGCAACACCGTCATGACCGGACGGCGGATAAACAACTCGGAGAGGTTCATGGTGCGGACGATGCGGAAGATGCCGGCGCGCGAGCCACCGCAGACGCACCTGATGAACGCTCAGTCAACGGGACATCGGGCCTCAAGTTTTGCCGCCCCTCCAGAACCACTTTGTCCCCGGTCGCAATGCCCGAGACCGCCGCTTCATCCCCTTGTATGGCCAGCAGTTTGACCGGACGCAGGTTCGCCTTGCCCTTGTCGGCCACATAAACAATCGCGCCACGGCTGCTCTGTATGATGGACGTCGTCGGGATGACAACTGCATTTTTGAGGGTCTGCGAAACCAATGTCGCTCTGACAAAAGCGCCTGGCCACAATTTGGACTCAGGGTTATCAAACCGGGCTTTGACTTTGATCGTACCGGTCGCAGCATCCACTGCATTGTCGACAAACTGCAAGTTGCCCTTAATTTCGGTACCGGACTGCGTCAACTTCGCTCGAACGACGACACCCCCAGACCGTAGCCCCTCCAGTACCGTGTCCAGGTTGCTCTGCGGCAGGTTGAAACTGATGTTGACAGGGTCCAGTTGGGTAATGGTAACCAGCGTTGTCACATTGGCTTGCACGGCGGTGCCCGGGAAGACGTTGATCGCCCCCAAACGCCCTGCACCGGACGCTTTGACACGGTTGTAAGACAGGCCCAGTTGCGCCGCATCCAGTGAAGCTTTGTCCGCAACCAGGTTGGCCAGTTGTGCATCCATCTGGGCTTGGGACGAATCCACGGCACCCTGTGAGACAAAGCCCTTTGCAAGCAGGTCACGGCTACGGGTCAATTGGCGCTGGGCATCCGCCAACAGTGACTCGTCCTTTGCCATTTGCGCGCGAACCTTCGCCACATTGGCCTCATCGGGCCGCGTATCGAGCGTGAAAAGCAACTCCCCTGCCCGCACGAACTGCCCTTCCTTTACATGAACACGTGTCAGCACACTACTGACTTGTGGTTTGACGTCGACACTGGCGACGGGAGTCACCGTCCCGATGGCCTCGATACTGACATCAAAATCCCGTTTTTTTGCCACGGCAGTGGTCACGGAAACAGGACCGGTATTCCCACGCGCACCAGAAGCCGGGCCACTGGTCGGGGCTCCAGGGCCTGCAGTACCCACAGCGCTTGCAGCGGCGGTAGGCCCCGACTCTGTTTTCTGACCACAGGCAACCAACAAAAAGGTCGCGCAAGCAGCCGACCATAACAAGGAGGACAATTTGACGTTAAGGTTCATAGGGACAGGAATTATCAGGGCCATGCGCGCGGGAATTCAGGCGATACCACAGCACAGACTTTAAACCACGACCCATCAATGCGCTCGGGACCGGGGCAACAACCTTAACGACGCAGAGCGACGTCCACCCCCAAGTTAGCCAAGGCGTCCGCACGCTCATTGCCGGGGTCGCCGGCATGGCCTTTGACCCAACGCCAGTCGATCGTATGGCCCTTGGTGCTCACCAACATGTCAAGCTGTTGCCAAAGATCGACGTTCTTGACCGGCTGCCTGGCGGCAGTTTTCCAGCCCTTGGCCTTCCAACCGACCAGCCATTCGGTAATGCCCTTGAGCACATATTGACTGTCCAGATGCAAAGTGACGCTACAGGGGCGTTTTAGTGCGCCCAGCGCCTGGATGACCGCCATCATTTCCATGCGGTTATTGGTTGTTACCAATTCACCCCCGAACAATTCTTTTTCGCTACCATCCGGCGAGCGCAATATGGCACCCCAACCACCAGGACCCGGATTGCCTTTGCAGGCACCGTCCGTATAAATCACCACTGCATTCAAACGACTGTCTCCGTTCAATAAAAGTCATGGGTCCGATTGGCAACCGAAACCGATTTGCCGGCGGTTACCGGCGCAGTCTTCCACGCCGGGCCCAGCAGCCGAACACCGCGTACGCGCTTGACCGCCACCAGAAAATAGGCAGCGCCGAAAATCGGCCACCAACGCCCACCGGCCTTGTCCATCCATTCGAATCGACTGAGCCACGCATCACTGGAGACACCCGGCCGGTAACAGCCAAACTCACCGACTTCGACCTCAAACCCCAGCAGTCGCAGCCAATCCCGCAAGCGCCAATACCCGATGAACTCACCAGAATCGGGCAAGAACAAACGGCCAAAACCCAGTTTGCGGTACAGATGGCCGCGCCGTTGCTGCAGACCCCACAGGCTCGCGGGATTGAACCCACAAATCACCACCCGGCCCTCCGGGACCAAGACTCGCTCCACTTCGCGCAGAGTCGCATGCGGGTCAGCGCTGAACTCCAGCGTGTGGGGGAGCAGCAGCAGGTCCAAGCTGGCAGCTGGAAAAGGCAATGCAGAAAAGTCACAAAGAATGGCTGGTGTAATGCGTGAAAGTGCGTGCGAGACTGGCAGCCTTTCCATCGCTAGCCACTGGTGCGGCATGCGATTGGCTTGCAAACCCTGCAATTCCGGAACCCCCAGTTGCAGCGCATGGTAACCAAAAATATCCACCACGGCCGCGTCCACGCGTGTCCGTTCCCAATCCAACAGGTATCGGCCTGCGGGAGTCTCGAACCAATCGTGCATACCTATAATTTGTTCACTCATGAAGTTAATACCGCTGCCCGCATTTGCCGACAACTACATCTGGATGCTCCACGATGGACAAAATGCACTGGTGGTCGACCCTGGTGATGCTCAACCAGTAGCAGAGGCCCTGCTGCGCGAGGGTCTGCAACTCCGCGGTATTTTAGTCACGCACCACCATGCCGATCACACTGGCGGGGTCAACTTCCTGCGAGAGCGCACCGGAGCCGCAGTGTATGGTCCAGCAAATGAAGTCATGCCCGAACCCATCACCCGTTTGTCGGAGGGTGACCGGATACAGTTGCTGGGGCGTGAATTCAACGTGATCGAGGTGCCAGGCCATACCGCAGGGCACATCGCCTACTACTGTCCTGACACCAGAGACACCCCTCTGCTCTTTTGCGGTGACACCTTGTTCAGTGGCGGTTGCGGCCGCTTGTTTGAGGGCACTGCGGCCCAAATGCAGGCATCTTTACACCGTCTGGCGTCTTTGCCGGACGCAACACGCGTATGCTGTACCCATGAATACACCTTGAGCAACCTGAGGTTTGCGATGGAAGTCGAACCCGACAATCCGCAACTCGCTGCTTACCAGAATCACTGCAAGACGCTGCGGGCAGCAGACATTCCCACCCTGCCCTCCAGCATTGCAATGGAACGACAGATCAACCCTTTTTTGCGCACTGACGAGCCAACCATTGTGGCTTCGGCAAAGCGATTTGACGCCAATGGCCTGGCCTGTAACGGAGCATTTGCAACGCTAAGGCAATGGAAAAACGAATACAGATGAAACGATTGTTACTTTCAAGCCTTGTCCTGCTGCTGCTATTGACCGGTTGTGCAACACCCACTGGCACGACGAAACCGATGGCGGGCGGCACCGAGCATGGCGTGACTGAGTCACCCACCCGCGAAATAGTCGGACGGCCATTATCAAACCGGCAACTAGTGTCAAGGGCAAACGCCACTGACAGTCCTCTGAGCCCTATCGATCCGCAGTCAGCGGCGTCGCGACCGGTGGTCGCGTTGGAACCACCGATCGATCTATGGGACCGGATTCGCCGAGGTTATGCCATGCCCGACCTGGACAGTGACCTGGTGCGGGATCGCGAACAATGGTACAGCGCGCGACCCGACTACATCTTTCGCATGACCGAACGGTCCAAAAAATACCTCTTTCACGTTGTAGAAGAGCTGGAGCTGCGCAATATGCCAACCGAGTTGGCTCTTTTGCCGTTCATCGAAAGTGCCTTCAACCCCCAGGCGGTATCCAGCGCAAAAGCTGCGGGTATGTGGCAATTCATGCCCGCAACGGGCAAATACTTCGAACTCAAACAGAATGCCTTTCGGGACGACCGGCGCGACGTATTGGCGTCCACCCGCGCGGCACTGGACTATCTGCAAAAATTACACGGAATGTTCGGCGACTGGCACTTGGCGCTGGCTGCATACAACTGGGGTGAAGGCAGCGTGGGTCGCGCCATCGCCAAGAACCAGCGTGCGGGGCAAGGCACGGGCTATCTGGAACTGAATATGCCAATGGAAACACGGCTGTACGTGCCAAAGTTGCAGGCCGTCAAGAACATCGTCGCAAGGCCTGACGCATTCAATTCCAAGCTGCCGCTGATCGAAAACCATCCGTATTTTCAGTCGGTCACGATCCACCGCGATATTGACGTTGCGTTGGCAGCGCGCTTGGCCGAAGTTCCGCTTGAAGATTTCAAGGCACTCAATCCTTCGCTGAATCGCCCCGTCATCATGGCCGCCGGCACGCCCCAGGTCCTGCTGCCCTGGGACAACGCCGAGGTGTTTCAGCGCAATCTTGAATCTTATGGTGGCGGGCGCCTTGCCAGCTGGACCGTATGGGTGGCCCCCACGACCATGCGCCCCGCCGATGCTGCCAAGCGCGTGGGCATGAGCGAAGTGGAATTCCGCAGCGTCAACGCCATTCCACCGCGGGTGGTAATCAAAGCCGGCTCGTCCTTGTTGGTCCCGCGTGCCCATTCGCTGGACCAGGATGTCACAGTTACGCTGGCGGACCACGGCCAACTGTCGCTCGCCCCGGAAATTGTGCCGAAAAAAACCATGGTCCGAGCCAACAAGGGCGATACGGTGGCCAGCGTTGCGCTGCGCTACAAGGTCAACGTCGACCAGGTCGCGCAATGGAACAAAGTGAGCATGACCGCCAGTTTCAAACCGGGGCAACAAGTGGTCGTATTTCTGTCGTCGGCACACGCTTCGAGAAAGACCGCTTCCAGCGTCAAATCGCCGGTGCGGCGCGCGGCATCAGGAACCGGACATTCGTCCCATACGCGCCATGCCAAACGCTGACACTGCGCTGGTCGCTAGCGGCGATCCACCAGTGCATGGGCAATGGTTCCTAGATCCACGTACTCCAATTCACTGCCAGCTGGTACACCGCGCGCCAATCGCGTCACGCCCAGGCCTCTGGCCTTGAGCGCCTCGCTGATCACATGTGCCGTGGCTTCACCTTCAGCGGTGAAATTGGTTGCCAGAATGACTTCTTGTACCGTGCCATCCTGCGCACGATCAAACAGTTTTTTCAAGCCAATATCGTGCGGGCCGACTCCGCCCAGCGGGTTGAGCTTGCCCATCAACACAAAGTACAAGCCCTTGTAGGCGCCTGTGCGCTCCACTGCCGATTGATCGGCCGGCGTCTCCACCACACACAGCTTGCTGGTGTCACGCCGATTGTCCAAACAGGTAGCGCAAACCGCCTGTTCTGTAAAAGTGTGGCAACGTTCGCAATGCCGCACACCCACCACTGCGGCCTGAAGCGCCCGCGCTAGCGTATCTGCACCAGCCCGGTCGTGCTGCAACAGGTGAAAGGCCATGCGTTGGGCAGACTTGATTCCCACTCCCGGCAGACGTTTGAGCGCCTGTATCAGCGAGTCCAGTGACTGGGTATCAGACATCAATGAACGAAATGGTCATGGCACGCGCAACGAAACACGCTTGCCTGCAGCCCCTAGAACGGAAATTTCATGCCCCCTGGCAACCCGGGCATACCCGCTGTGAGCTTTCCCATCTTCTCGGACGAAGTGTCCTCGGCCCTGCGCACTGCGGCATTGAACGCTGCGGCCACAAGGTCTTCCAGCATGTCTTTGTCTTCCGCCAACAGGCTGGGGTCAATGGTGACGCGTTTGACGTCGTGTTTGCAGGTCATGGTGACCTTGACCATTCCGGCTCCGGATTCACCGGTCACTTCGATATTGCCCAACTCATCCTGGGCCTTCTTCATGTTGTCCTGCATGGCCTGGGCTTGTTTCATCAGGCCGGCGAGTTGTCCTTTGTTGAACATGGGTTTCCTTTTGACGTTTCAAAAACTTGCGGGTCAGACCACTTTGCGCAGCAAATGTGCTCTGACCCCAACTGACTAAACTGATTTTGCGGGTAAGACCACTTGCACAGCAGTCTGCTCTGACCCCACTTGATCAAATGGGTTTGATGGACCCTGGAACGATTTTCGCGCCAAAGTCCCGCATCATGGCTTGCACAAACGGATCGTCGAAAATAATCTTCTCTGCGGCTAACTGTTTCTCGGCCGACGCGGCACTGTTGCGCCGGACCGGGCAATCGGTCACGCGCCCAATTTCTACCACCAACTTCACGTCATAACCGGCATTCTGCAGGGCATTGGTCAGCCGATCGCGGTTACCCGCCTGGTTCAGCGACTCCCGCTCCACCCGCAGAAGCCACTGATCGGTGTCGCGCGCCACCAATTGTGACTGCAGGGCCAGTTCGCGCGCCATGGCGGTGATGGCGTCCGATTTGATCAGTTGCTGAACCGTGGCATGCCAGAAGTCACCCTCCTCTGTCGGCACCAACACGATAGCGCCCTGTTGTGAATTGACTTCGGACCGCGACTCCTCTTGCAGGTGCACCGGAATTGCTACGATTTTCGTAGCGTCTTTCGCAGATTTCACGAGAGCTGGAAGCGGATTTCGTGGTACCTCCTGGTAGCTGTCGTCTTCGTCCTCACCCGACAGTGCTTCGGCCGGCTCAACGCCACGCACCTGCAATAGCTGACCGGGTGGAATTGGGGAAACAGTGGGCGCAGTCCGCGCGGTGTCGTGGCTTGCGCCGACTGCGGGCGACGGCAACTCGGTCGGCCCCTGCGCTGGTGCGTCTTCCCACGGCTGTAAAACCGGCGACTTGGGCGTTGAACCACTAGAAGCAACAGGGCTTGAGGACGCCACGACTGGCGGCTTGTCGACCAGCGGCGCTGCAACCAAGCGCGCAGCAAAAGGTGGCAATGGACTATTCAGAGTTTTTTTTTCAGCCAGGGGCTGCGTGGTCTGAGGTTTGAAAGCCAACAAGCGCAACAGCACCATCGTCAGGGCTGCGTATTCATCGGGTGCCAAGCCCAGGTCAGCCCGGCCATGCAGGCAGATGCTGTATAAAAGTTGGGTCTCGTCGCGCGGCATCAACCCGGCCAAACGGGCGGTCTCACTGGCTTGCGGGTCGGCATCGTCATCTGCCACATCGCCCACGGTCTGCACCACGGCCATGCGTTGCAAAACCGTCGACATTTCCTCCAGAGTCGAGGCGGCACTCAGGCCATTGAGGCGCAACGTATCCGAAATCTCCACCACCGTTTTGCCATCACCCAAGGCCAATGCCTCTATCAGTCGAAACACGTAGGATCGGTCCACGCTGCCCAGCATCAGGCGCACCGTGGCATCCGTCAGCTGACCCGCGCCAAAAGCAATGGCCTGGTCGGTCAGACTCAGGGCGTCGCGCATCGAGCCGCGTGCCGCACGGGCCAACAGGCGCAGTGCTTGTACTTCGAAGCTGACCTGCTCGAACTCCAGCACTTTTGCCAAATGTTCGCGAATTGTCTCTGGCGCCATCGGACGCAAATTGAACTGCAGGCAACGTGACAGCACCGTGACCGGCACCTTTTGCGGGTCCGTGGTGGCCAGCACAAACTTCAAATATTCGGGCGGCTCTTCCAGCGTCTTCAGCATGGCGTTGAACGCCGTGTTGGTCAGCATGTGCACTTCGTCGATCATGAAGA